>DATDHV010000111.1:0-50248 GCA_036521395.1 Steroidobacteraceae bacterium
GCGCATGGGATAGAGGATGCCGTCGAGATGATCGACTTCATGCTGCACCACGCGGGCATGGAATCCGCTCACGCGCCGATCGATTGGACGACCCAGCTCATCGACGCCGCGATAACGCACCTGCCGGTAGCGCGGTACGAGTCCGCGCATCCCCGGCACCGACAGGCATCCCTCCCAGTCCTGTTCCACGCGCTCATCGATCGGCTGCAGTTTCGGGTTGATCAGCACCGTGGCCGGCACGATCTCAGCATCGGGATAGCGCGGGTTGTGCGCCCCGGTGCCGAACATCACGACGCGCCAGGGCACGCCGATCTGCGGCGCCGCCAAACCGGCGCCGTTGAGTGCAGCCATTGTGTCGCGCATGTCCTCGAGAAGCTCGCGTAGCTCGTCGCTGTCCATGACCCGCACCGGCTCGCTGACGCGCAGCAGCTGCGGATCGCCCATGCGCAATACCGGCCTGACGCTCATGCGGTGGCCGCCGATTCAGCTTCGGATATTTTGAATTTTCTACCCCGACGCGCCATCATACGATCTACTCGGCATAAGGATCCCATAATGAAAGGCCTGCTCATTGCTGCGTTGTTTGCTGCGTTCGCGTCCGGTCCGCTCTACGCCGACTGTGCGGTGCCCGACAGCACGGTGCAGATACCCGACGGCGCGACCGCAACCAAGGAGGAAATGATAGCCGCTCACAAGGCGGTTGAGGCATTCAACGTCGCGGTCAAGGCCTATTCCGATTGCCTGGCGCAGGAGCAGGCGGACAAGGTCGCCGCCGGCGGCGACAAGATCAAGCTCCAGGCCGAGTATGCGGGCCTCAACAATGCTCAAGTCGACAAGGTGCAGGCGCTGGCAGACAAGTTCAACACCGAGCTCAAGGCCTACAACGCCGCAAAAGCCGGGAGCTGATCGGCTCGTCGCAGCACCGGCGTAGCTTCACGCCGCAGGGGTCACGCGGCCCATGGCCGACTCAATGCGGTTTGGCCTTCGGCGGGGCGGCGCTCTCCTTGGCCACGAGCCATTTCACCAGCTCGATGACCTGATCCGGACCGCCGGCGGACTGCACGTCCAGGCGGTACTTGCCGTTCACGACGATGGTGGGCGTACCCTCGACGCGGTAATCCTTGATGAGCTGATCGGCTTGCCGCACGCGCGTATCGACCGCGAAGGAGTTGGCCGTGGCGAGGAAGGTCTCGGGTTTGAGGCCGGTCTGGCGGGCGTAGAAAGCGGCCGCATCCTGGATGCTTGGGGGCGGAACCTTCAGGCGCTGGGTGCGCGGATCTTCCGTCGCGAGCTCGCCCGTCTTCCACACCGCATCGAACATCGCGTCGTGCGTGCGCTTGTCGATTCCGAGGATCTGAGCGGTGTAATAGGCGCGCTGGAACATGGTCCAGTCCTCGTCGGGACGGAATCCGGCAGCGACGAAATCGAGCACCGCATTGGCCGGCAGGGCCGCCTTGAGCCGGTCGACGACCGGATAGAAGTGGTCACAGGCCGGACACGCATACGAAAACACTTCCGTAACCTCGACCTTTCCCGCGGGCACGGCGCTGGGCTGCGGCGGCTCGATCAGAAAGTAGTTCGTGCCCTGGCCCCAGTCGGTCGCACCGCGGGCACCCGCGCAAAGGCTCAAGCCCAGCAGGCCCGCGGCCATGGCCAATCCCAGGACCGAAGGAAAATCACGGTGTGCTCGCATGCTGCTCTCCAGAAAGATCCGCCACGGTGGAACTGTAAATCAAGTCGGTCATCGGGGCCTGATATGATGCCCGGCAGCAGCGACTCCGCGCCAAGGTGTCCATCGTGCCCACCGCCATCCTGCTAGCCCGCGCCCAATTCGCCTTTACGATGGCCTTCCACATCGTATTTCCGGCGATCTCCATCGGCCTGGCGAGCTATCTCGCCGTGCTCGAGGGGCTGTGGCTCGCGAGCGGACGCGATGAATATCTGAATCTGTACAAATACTGGCTCAGGATCTTCGCCACCGCGTTCGGCATGGGCGTGGTCTCGGGCCTGGTCATGTCCTACCAGTTCGGCAGCAACTGGGCCACCTTCGCTGACCGGGCCGGGCCCGTGGTTGGGCCGCTCATGGCCTACGAGGTGCTGACCGCTTTCTTTCTCGAAGCCGGGTTCCTCGGCATCATGCTCTTCGGCCTGACGCGGGTGGGCCGCAGCCTGCACTACCTCGCCACGCTCGCGGTCGCAGTCGGTACGCTGCTCTCGGCCTTCTGGATACTTGCGGCCAACAGTTGGATGCAGACCCCTGCCGGGTTCGCCACCAATGCCGCCGGGCAGTTCATACCGCAGTCCTGGCTCCATATCATATTCAATCCGTCGTTTCCGTACCGGCTGGTGCACATGGTGCTCGCTGCATATTTGAGCACCGCGCTGATCGTCGGTTCCGTGGCCGCTTTTCATCTTCGGCGCCGCCACGACACGCCCGAGGTCCGGCGCATGTTCTCGATGGCCATGTGGATGGCGGCCCTCGTGGCGCCGCTCCAGATCCTCGCCGGTGACATGCACGGGCTCAACACCCTCGAGCATCAACCCGCGAAGATCATGGCCCTCGAGGGCCATTTCGAGAGCAGCAAGCACGGTGCGCCGCTGATCCTGTTCGGACTGCCCGACCAGGCCGCCGGCCGCGTGCGCGCTGCGATCGAGATACCCGAGCTGTCATCGCTCATCCTCAAGCATGACCTGCATGCGCCGCTGCCTGGTCTGGACACCGTGCCGCGCGCCGACTGGCCCCCGGTTGCCGTGATCTTCTGGACCTTCCGCATCATGGTCGGCCTGGGATTCGCCATTCTCGCCCTCGGCGTGGCGAGCCTGGTGGCGCGCGCCCGCGGCTCGCTCTACGAGCACCGCGCCCTGCTGCGCGCCGCGCTGCTCATGGGTCCGGCCGGCATCCTGGCCGTCATCGCCGGCTGGTTCACGACCGAGGTCGGACGCCAGCCCTTCACGATCTATCACGTGCTGCGCACGGTGGATTCGGCGTCCCCGCTGGCCGCGCCGGCCGTGGCAGCCTCGCTGGCGTCGTTCGCCGTGGTCTATTTCACGGTGTTCGGCGCCGGTGCGTTCTACATCCTGCGGCTCATGCGCTCGCCACCCCACGCCGGCGAGCCGCCGGCGCCCGAGCCGGTGCCTCAGCGCAGCGCCGGCATCGTGCCGCAGGGGCTGATCTGATGGTGCCCGATGCCGCCCTGAGCTATGTATGGGCCGCGATCGTCGCGCTGGCGGTGTTCGCGTACATCGTCATGGACGGCTTTGACCTCGGGATAGGCATTCTGTTCCCACTGTTCCACGGCGAGCACGAGCGCGGCAGCGTCATGAATACCGTGGCCCCGGTCTGGGATGGCAACGAGACCTGGCTGGTGCTGGGGGGCGGCGGCCTCATGGCCGCATTTCCACTGGCCTACGCGGTGCTGATGCCCGCGCTGTACACGCCGGTCATCGCCATGCTGCTGGGCCTGATCTTCCGCGGCGTGGCGTTCGAGTTCCGCTGGCGCACGCAACGCGGCCGGCGCTTCTGGGATGGCGCCTTCTTCGGCGGCTCGGCGCTGGCCGCGCTCATGCAGGGCGTGGCGCTGGGTGCGATCCTGCAAGGCGTCCACGTCGAGGGCCGCCACTACGCGGGCGGCTGGTGGGACTGGCTCTCGCCTTTCAGCATACTGACGGGGCTGTCGCTGATGGCCGGCTACGCCACGCTCGGGGCGAGCTGGATCATCTTGAAGACCGAGCACGAGCTGCAGCAGCGCGCCTACCGCATCGCCCGCTACTGCGGCGCAGCTCTGGTCACGGGCATTGCGGCGGTGAGTCTCGCGACCCCGCTGCTGCACTCCCAGTACGCTCAGCGCTGGTTTCAATGGCCGAACGTGCTGCTCTGCGCGCAGGTGCCGCTGCTGGTGCTGATCGCGACGGTGCTGTTCTTCTTCGCACTCAGGCACCACTGGGAGCGGGCGCCGTTCCTGCTCACGCTGAGCTTGTTCACGCTCAGCTACCTGGGGCTTGGCATCAGCGTCTTTCCCTACCTCGTGCCCGCCTCCATCACCATCGCCGATGCCGCCGCGCCCGCCTCGAGCCAGCGCTTCATGCTGGTCGGCACGGTCATCCTGATACCGATCATCCTCGCCTATACCGGCCACGCCTACTGGGTGTTCCGCGGCAAGGTCGGCGCCGAGGGCTATCATTGAACCCTCCGGGCCCGCGCGCCCGGCGCCTGCTCTGGTTCGTCGGGCTCTGGGCCGCGAGCGTCACCGCGATGCTCGCCGTCGCCGCGGTGCTGCGCTGGTTCTTCGGTCGCATCCTGTCGTGAGGATCGAAGTCGCGACGCTCAATGCGCCGCGCTCTTCGGTGCGAGCTCGCTCGCCGGTTCCAGGCCCTTGGTGTAGAGAATGCGCCCGTCCGGCGTGACCAGGATGGCGTCCACATCATTGAGGCTGTTGTAGATCCTGAGCGCCTCCTCCGGGCCCAGCACGAAGGCGGTCTTGGACAGGCCGTCGGTGCGCGTGGCCGTGGGCGCGATGACCGTCGCACTGCGCACCTTGCTCGCGGAGTGCCCGGTGTGCGGATCGATGATGTGGTGGTAGCGCACCCCGTTCTCGTCGAAGTAGCGCTCGTAGTCGCCCGAGGTCGAGAAGGCCGCATCGGTGAGCGGGATGCGCGTGATGATCTGGTCGGCGTGATCGGGATGGCGGATGCCGATGATCCAGGGCTTGCCGAAACGGTCGCCGATCACGCGGCTGTCGCCGCCGGCATTGACCAGGGCGTGCGTGAAGCCGCGCGCGCGCAGGATCTCGATGCCGCGATCCACCGAGTAGCCCTTGGCGATGCCGCCGAGATCGATACGCACGCCGGGCTGCGAGAAGCGCACCGTGCTGGTAGCTGGATCGAGCAGCACGTGGTGGTAGTTCACGGCCGGCAGCGCGGCATCGATCTGCGCCTCGCTCGGCCGCTTGCGGGCGCGGAAGTCGTACATGTAACCGACGCTGGCATAGGTGATGTCGAATGCGCCCTCGGTAATGCGTGAGTACTCGAGCGCCGTGGTCAGCAGCTGGAACAGCTCGGGGCTGATCTTGACCGGCTGCTGCGCGGCCAGCGCGTTGACCTTCGAGACCTCGCTGGTGGGCTTGTAGACGCTCATGGTGTCGTCGATGTGCCGCATCTCTTCCATGACGGCATCGATGGCCTGCTCGCCGCGCTGCTTGCCCTTGTCGTCGTCCCCGGCCCAGAGCTCCACGTAGATGCGCGTGCCCATGATGCCGTCGACAGCGCGCGAGAGCCACGCGGCCCGCGCCGGTGCCGTGACCAGCAGGAGCAGCAGCAACGCCAAGGGTGCGTGCCGGCACGCGCTCATCGGGCGTGCGCGGCGGCGCCTCCGGCGGCGATCTCGTCGAGACCTGCGGCCCGCAGCAGGCCCTTCTGCGTCAGCCATTCGCGATCGAACAGGCGCGAGACGTACTTCGCTCCGCTGTCGCACAGCACCGTGACGATGGTGTGACCGGGCCCCATCTCGCGCGCCACCCTGACCGCCCCCGCGACATTGATGCCGCTGGTGCTGCTCACGAACAGCCCCTCCTCGCGCAGCAGGCGGTACACATACTGCACCGTCTCCTCATCCTCGATATGCAGCGCGTCATCGATCGGCGCGTCCTGCATGTTCGCCGTGACGCGCCCGATACCGATGCCCTCGGTGATCGAGCCCTTGCCCGTGGCCTTGACCACGCCGTGGCGGATGTACTCATAGAGCGAGCTGCCGGGCGGATCGGCCAGCACCGTACGCACCCCGGCGCGTCGCGATTTGAGGTATTCCGAGACGCCGGCCAGTGTGCCGCCAGTGCCGCTGGAGGCGACGAAGGCATCGATGCGGCCCCCGGTCTGCTCCCAGATCTCGGGCCCCGTGGTCTCGACATGGGCACGGCGGTTGGCGGTGTTGTCGAACTGATTGGCCCAGATTGCGTCCGGCAACTCCCCTGCGAGGCGTCCGGCGACTTTCTGGTAGTGGTTCGGGTCGCTGTAGGGCACGCTCTTGATGCGGCGCACCTCAGCGCCGAGCGCTTCGATCAGCGCGAATTTCTCGGGCGACTGATTGTCGGGCATCACGATCACGCAGCGATAGCCGCGGGCATTGCAAACGTGTGCCAAGCCGATGCCGGTATTGCCCGCCGTGCCCTCGACCACGGTGCCGCCGGCCTTGAGCGTGCCGCGACGCTCGGCATCGAGGACGATGGCGCGCGCCGCGCGGTCCTTGACCGAGCCGCCCGGGTTCATGAACTCGGCCTTGCCGTAGATCTCGCAGCCGGTCTCCTCGCTCACGCGTCGCAGCCGGATGAGCGGCGTTCGGCCCACCGCATCAAGAAAGTCCTGGACTATGTTCATGCCTGCTGTTTCCCCAAGGATTCGACCCACGCCGCTGCGCCCGCGGCGCGCGCGGCGACCTCGCCCACGATCAGCAGCGCGGGCGCCGCGACGCCGGCCTGCTGCGCGCGCCCGGCGATGTCGTGCAGCGAGCCGGCCACCACGCGCTGCTCGGGCAGCGTCGCGCGCTCAATGATAGCCGCGGGACGCCCGGGCGGCGCGCCCTGTGCCAGCAGGCGCCCGACGATGCGGCCGAGCTGCGCGACGCCCATGTAGAAGACGACCGTCTGTGCGCTGGCCGCGAGCGCATGCCAATCCAGGCCTTCGGCCCGATCGCCCATCGCCGTGACGAAAGTGACCGACTGGGCCACGCCGCGGTGCGTGAGCGGCAGCCCGGCGGCCGCCGCAGCGCCCAGCGCGGCCGTGATACCGGGCACCACCACCACCGGGATGCCCGCCGCCGCCAGTGCATCGAGCTCCTCGCCGCCGCGGCCGAAGATGAAGGGATCGCCGCCCTTGAGCCGCGCGACGCGCAGGCCGCGCCCGGCATACTCGAGCAGCAACGCGTGGATGCGCTGCTGCGTCACGCGATGCCGGCCGGTTTCCTTGCCGACGTAGACCCGCTCGGCATCGCGTCGCACGCGCGCGAGCACCGCCGGGCTGACCAGCCGGTCGTACAGCACCACGTCTGATTGCTGCAGCAGCTGCAGCGCGCGCAACGTCAGCAGGTCCGGATCGCCCGGCCCGGCGCCGATCAGGTACACCTCGCCCTTGATCGGCGCGCCGCCGGCCGCGAGTTCGCGCTCCAGCGCCGCCTCGGCTTCGGCGAGCCGGCCGGCATACACCTTGGAGGCTATGCTGCCCGCCAGCAGTCGGTCCCAGTAGCGGCGGCGCTGATTGAGGTCAGGCAGAGCGCGCCGCACGCGCTCGCGAGCGCGGCCGGCGAGGCGCGCGAGCTCCCCGAGGCGCTCGGGCAGCAGAGCCTCGAGCTGGGTACGCACGCGCCGCGCCAGCGTCGGGGACTGCCCCGAGCTGCCGATGGCGACGATGATGGGCGAACGATCGACGATGGCGGGCATCACGCAGGTCGAGGCCCCGGCATCGTCCACGACGTTGACGAACACTCCGCGCGCCGTGCCCGCGGCAGCCACGGCATGATTGACTTCGGGACGGTCGGTGGCGGCGATCGCCAGCGCGACGCCCTCGAAGTGCGCGGGCTCGAACAGCGCGTTGCAATGCTCGATGCCCCCGGCATCGCGATACAGCGCCAGCTCGGGGTGCAGCTCCGGCGCCACCACGCGCACGCGCGCGCCGCTCTTGCGCAGCAGCTCGACCTTGCGCAAGGCGATCGCCCCGCCGCCGACCACGAGCGTGAGCCGATCGCGCAGGTCCAGAAATACCGGCAGATAGTCCATGGGGCAGTGGCGCGCACACAGCGCCTGGGCGGCGGTTCAGCCTACGGCGGCAGGCCGTTGGCGCGGATGCAGTCCGCACTCGCGGGAATCGGGTTGCTCCCACCACCAGCGCCCGGCGCGGTGGTCCTCGCCCGGCGCCGTGGCGCGCGAACACGGCGCACAGCCGATGCTCGAATAGCCGCGATCGTGCAGCGGATTGTACGGCAGCTTGTTGGCGCGAATGTATGCCCAGATCTCACCCTCGGTCCAGTCCAGCAACGGGCTGATCTTCTCCAGCCCGTACCGCTCATCCCGCACGATGGGCTGCGCCAGCGCGCGCAGGTCGGACTGCGCGCGCCGCACGCCGGTGACCCAGGCCCGATAGCCCGCAATGGCGCGCTTGAACGGCTCGACCTTGCGGACCTCGCAGCAGCTCAGCCGCGCGCCCAGGCCGTCGTAAAAGCCGTTGATGCCGTGCTCGCTCACGTAGCGGGCGATCGCCTGTGCATCCGGGTAGTAGAGGCGGATCCGCCGGTGGTAGCGCCGTTCGAGCCGGTCGAGCAGCGCCAGCGTCTCCTCGGGCAGACGGCCGGTATCGATGCTGCACAGGTCGATTTCCGGGACCTGGGTGCAGACCAGGTCGGTCAGCACCATGGCCTCCGCGCCGAGGCTGTTGGCATAGACCACGCGGCCGAACTCAGCCACGGCCCGGCGCAGCAGCGCCACTGCCGTCTCGACCCGGGACGCCAGGGCCGGGTCGAGGTTCGACTGCAGGGGTACCGAATGGATCATTGAGGCCCGATTGTGGACGCTGGCCTCATGATTTTGGCTTATGAGCTTACGTCCGGCCCGCGCGAACGTGATGCACGACACCCCGGCCGTGACAAAACATGACCAGCGGCACCGGCCTGCGCGGCATCATTCGTTGCCCATGAGCTCCATCGACCTGCGCCGCCTGCGGCAGAATGAGCACGTACGCGCCCTCACGCGCGAGGTCCACGTGCAACTCGAGCAGCTCATCCAGCCGCTGTTCGTGGCCGAAGCGCTGCGCTCGCGCGAGCCCGTGCCCGGGCTCACGGGAGTGCACCAGGAAAGCGCCGATTCCCTGCTGCGCCAGGTCGAGCGGGATCTCGCCGCCGGCGTGCAGAAATTCCTGCTGTTCGGCGTCCCTCTGACCCGCAGCGAGCGCGCGATCGACTGGTCGTTCACGGCCGGGCAGATTCGCGCCCTCAAGCAGCGCTTCGGCCACGACATATGGCTGGCGGCGGATGTGTGCCTGTGCTCGGCCACGCCTCACGGGCACTGCGGCGTGCTCAACCCCGAGGGCGATCATGTCGACAACCGCGCCAGCGTCGCCGAGCTCGAGCAGGCAGCGCTCAGCTATGCGCAGGCCGGGGCCGACTGCGTCGCCCCGAGCGACATGATGGACGGGCGCATCGGCGCGATCCGCTCGCGGCTGAATGCCGGCGGCCTCGAGCGCACCATACTCATGAGCTACGCGGTGAAGTTCCACTCCACGCTCTACGGTCCGTTTCGCGTGGCCGCGGACTCGGCGCCGAAGGCGGGCGCGCTCATGGACCGGGCGAGCTACCAGCTCGATCCGGGCCGGCCGGGTGATGCCTGGCAGTGCGCACAGCGCGATGCCGAGGAAGGCGCGGACATCCTCATGGTCAAGCCGGGCCTGCCCTATCTCGATCTGTTGCGCGAGCTCTCGAGTGCGATCCGCAAGCCCTGGGCGGTCTACCACGTCAGCGGCGAATTCGCCGCGCTCGAGGCACTGTGCGCACAGGGGCTGGCCGCACGCGCACCGCTGCACCGTGAGATCATGACCGCCTTCAAGCGCGCCGGCGCCTCGATGATCATCACCTACGGCGCGCGCTTCGCGCGCGACTGGCTCGCGGCATGAGCCAGGCGGCGAGCCGCTCCGCGCAGCTCTTCGAGCGCGCGCAGCGCGTCTCACCGGGCGGCGTGCATTCGCCGGTACGCGCTTTTCGCGGCGTCGGCGGCGCACCGCGCTTCATGGTCGGGGGCAGCGGCGCCTGCCTGCGCGACGTGGACGGCCGCGAGTATCTGGATTTCTGCATGGCCTTCGGCCCGCTGATCCTGGGTCACGCCGATCCCCAGGTGCGCGTAGCGGCCGAGGCCGCGCTCGCGCGCGGCTGGAGCCTGGGCACGGCCGAGCCGTACAGCCTCGAGCTGGCCGAGCTCATCACGGGCACCATTCCGTGGGTCGAGAGCATCCGCTTCGTCAATTCCGGCACCGAGGCGGTGATGTCCGCCCTGCGCGTGGCACGCGCTGCCACCGGGCGCTCGAAGATCCTGAAGTTCGAAGGCTGCTACCACGGGCATGCCGATTCGATGTTGCTGCGCGCCGGCTCCGGGCTCGCCGAGGCGCCGCTGCCCGACAGCGCGGGCCTGCCAGCCGACATCGTGCAGGAAACGCTCATCGCACCGCTCGATGACACGGCCGCGCTCGAGACCCTGTTCGCGCGCCGCGGCAGCGAGCTCGCCGCGGCCATCATCGAGCCGCTGCCCGCGAACTTCGGGCTGCTGCCCCAGCGGCCCGAGTTCCTGCAGACCCTCGCGCGCCTCGCGCGCGCTCACGGCGCGCTGCTCATTTTCGACGAGGTGATCAGCGGCTTCCGGCTCGGCTTTCAGGGCTACGCCGGCCTGAGCGGCATACGGCCTGATCTGCTGACCTACGGCAAGGTCATCGGCGGCGGCTTTCCGGTGGGCGCCTACGGCGGCCGCCGCGATCTCATGGAGCTCGTGGCGCCGGCCGGTCCGGTGTACCAGGCGGGCACGCTCAGTGCCAATCCGCTGGCCATGTGCGCCGGGCTCGCCACGCTGCAGCGACTCGTGGACGGGCGTATTTACCGGCAGCTCGACGCACTCGGTGCGCATCTCGAGCGGGCCCTGGCGCCGGTGCCGCGACTGGTGGTGCAGCGGGTGGGCTCGATCTTCTGGCTGTGCCTGACCTCGCAGGTCGGGCCGGCCAAGGCCATGCGCTCCCCGCAGAGTCTACCGGCCGATGCCAAGGCTGGCTTTGCGGCACCATTCCATGCGCTGCTCGACCGCGGCATCTACCTCGCCCCGAGCGCCTTCGAGGTGGGCTTCCTGTCGGCTGCACACACCGAGGCGCACGTGGAGACGCTCGCGGCGGCGCTCGCCGATGCACTCGTCGACGCAACGCGCGGGCAACCCTAAGGGCCGTGGGGTGCCTCGGTTCGCGGGAGCACCGGCTGCACGGCGGTGTCCTCCACCGTGTGAATCACCTCGGGTAGGCGTACCTCGACCAGCGCGGTGAGCAGCTGCAGGCCGTGCGGGCCGAGTTCGACCTGCGAGCCTTCAACGTCCCGATCCACCGGCGCGGCCGTGGCCGTGTCCAGGCGCAATCGCCAGTGAAACTGCGGCTGCGGGAGCTGGAAGCCGTGCGTGTCGGCGGTGGTGTTGATCAGCAGCAGGCTCACCTCGGCACGCCCTTCCTCCAGGCGCAGCGCCCGCCGCACGCACAGCAGCCTTCCGGCGGCGTATTGCCAGTCCTCGGGACGCATGACATCGCCGTTCTCGTCGAACCATTCGATGTCGCGCACCTGCGGCAGCGGCTCGAGCAGACCGTGCTGAAAATAGCCCGCGCGCAGGGTGCTGTGCTCGCGGCGCAGTTGCAGCAGGCGCGCAAGGAAGTGCTGCTGCGCGATGCCGGCACCCTCGCCCGCGCGCGCCCAGTCGAACCATGTCAGCTCGGAATCCTGGCAGTAGGGATTGTTGTTGCCGTGCTGGCTATGGCCGTATTCGTCGCCGCTCAACAGCATGGGCGTGCCGTGCGAGAACAGCAGCGTCGCCAGCATCGAGCGTTTGACGCACTCGCGCACCGCCGTGATGGCCGCGTCGTCGGTCGGCCCCTCCACGCCCCAGTTGTTGCTGGCATTGTCGTCGCTGCCATCGCGGTTGTCCTCGCCGTTGGCCTCGTTGTGCTTGTGATTGAAGCTCACCCAGTCCTGCAGCGTGAAACCGTCGTGCGCGGTGATGAAATTGAGCGACGCCCAGGGCCGGCGTCGATGATGATCGAACAGATCCGCCGAGCCCTGCAGCCGCGCGGCCAGCGCGCCGCGCATGGCTTCATCGCCGCGCCAGGCGCGGCGCACCTCGTCGCGGTAGCGGGAATTCCATTCGGCCATGCCCGCGGGGTGGTTGCCGAGCTGGAATCCGCCGGGCCCGAGATCCCATGGCTCGGCGATGAGCTTCACGCGCGCCAGCACCGGATCCTGCATCAGCGCATCGAAGAAACCCGCCCCCGGATCGAAGCCCGCCTCCTCGCGCCCCAGCGTCACGCTGAGGTCGAAGCGGAAGCCGTCGACGTGGAACTCGCGCACCCAGTAGCGCAGCGAGTCGAGCGTGAGCTGTATGACGCGCGGATGCGAGAAATTGAGCGTGTTGCCGCAGCCGCTGTAGTTGAGGCAGCGCCGCGGCTCCTGCAGCATCGGCCGATAGTAGGCGGCATTGTCCAGGCCGCGCAGGCTCAAGGTCGGCCCGAGCTCATTGCCCTCGCAGGTGTGGTTGTAGACCACATCCATGATCACCTCGATGCCGGCCGCATGCAGCGCCCTGATCGCGCCCTTGAGCTCATCGAGGCCGCCGCTCGCGAGGTAACGCGGCTCGGGCGCGAAGTAGGCGAACGTGTTGTAGCCCCAGTAGTTCACCAGCCCGCGCTCGAGCAGCGCGCGATCCTGCACCATGGCGTGGATGGGTAGCAGTTCGACGGCGGTGACACCCAGCCGACTGAGATGCTCGACCACGGCCGGGTGGCCGAGCGCCGCGGCGCTGCCGCGCTCGCGCTCCGGAACCGCGCCGTGCCGCATCGACAGGCCACGCAGGTGCGTCTCGTAGATCACGGTATCCGACCAGGGCGTGCGCGGCGCCCGGTCATCGCCCCAATCGAAATGATCCACCGTCACCACGGCTTTGGGGACCGCTGGTGCGCTGTCGCGGCGGTCCAGCGCCAGGTCCGCACGCGGGGAGCTCAGGCGATAGCCGTAGAGCGCATCGCTCCAGCGCAGCGCGCCCGACAGGGCGCGGGCATACGGATCGAGCAGCAGCTTGTTGGCGTTGTAGCGATGACCCTGCGCCGGATCGTATGGACCGTGCGCGCGGTAGCCGTAGAGCTGACCCGGCGGCAGGTGCGGCACGTAGGCGTGCCAGACGCCGTCGGTGCACTCGGGCATGCGCAGCCGACGCAGCTCGGTGCGCCCGCCGGCATCGAACAGGCACAGCGTGAGCCGCTCGGCGTGTTCGGCGAACACCGCGAAATTCGTGCCGCCAGGCTCCCAGGTTGCGCCCAGCGGATACGGCACGCCGGCCAGCGCGCGTTTGGGCAGCACCAGGTTCATGCTACCGGCATCACCGGCATCGCGACCGCCTCAAGCATCATGGCGCAGCAGCACGGTGGAGAGCGGGGGCACTGTGATCTCCAGCGAGAACGGCTGGCCGTGACTGGGGGCGGAACCCGCCTGCACCCAACCACCATTGCCGAGGTTGCTGCCGCCGTAGATCTCGGCATCGGTATTGAGGATCTCGCGCCAGCCGCCCGCGCGCGGCGCGCCGATGCGGTAGCGCAAGCGCGGTACCGGCGTGAAATTGCACACCGCGATGACCGGCGGGGTGTCGGCGCGGCCGCAGCGATAATAGGCGAACACGCTGTTCTGGCTATCATCGCCGACAATCCAGCGGAAGCCCGCGCTGTCGCAGTCCAGCGCGTGCAGGGCCGGCTCGCTGCCGTAGAGGCGATTGAGGTCGCCGATCAGCCGCTGCACGCCCCGGTGCAGCGGATGCTCGAGCGCCGCCCAGTCGACCTGGTTGTCGTGGTTCCATTCCCAGTCCTGGCCGAACTCCCCGCCCATGAACAGCAGCTTCTTGCCCGGCTGCGTCCACATGAAGCCGAAATACGCGCGCAGATTGGCAAAGCGCTGCCAGGTATCCCCCGGCATGCGGCCGATCAGCGAGCCCTTGCCATGCACCACCTCATCGTGCGAGAGCGGCAGCACGAAATGCTCGGTAAAGGCGTACAGCAGCCCGAAGGTCATGTCGTTGTGATCGTACGCGCGATGCACCGGATCGTGCGCCATGTAGCGCAGCGTGTCGTGCATCCAGCCCATGTTCCACTTGTAGGTGAAGCCCAGGCCCCATTCCCGGGTCGGTCGGGTGACTCCCGGCCACGCCGTGGATTCCTCGGCGATCATCATCGATCCCGGAAAACGCTGAGCCACGGCATCATTGAGGTGCCGCAGGAAGTCGATGGCCTCGAGATTCTCGCGGCCGCCGTAACGGTTCGGGATCCACTGCCCTTCCTTGCGCGCGTAATCGCGATAGAGCAGCGAGGCCACGGCATCCACGCGCAGCGCATCGACGTGATAGCGCTCGAACCAGTGCAGCGCACCGGAGATCAGGAAGGCGTGCACCTCGCGCCGGCCGAGGTTGTAGATGGCAGTATTCCACTCCTGCTGAAACCCCTCGCGCGGATCGGCGTGCTCGTACAGCGCGGTGCCGTCGAAGTTCGCCATCCCGTGCACGTCGGTCGGAAAGTGACCGGGCACCCAGTCGAGGATCACGCCGAGACCGGCGTTGTGACAGCGATCGATGAAGCGCGCGAATGCCTTCGGTTCCCCGAACTCGGCCTGCGGGGCGTATTGACCGAGCACCTGGTAGCCCCACGAACCGCCGAACGGATGGGCCATGATGGGCAGCAGCTCGATGTGGGTGAAGCTCAGCTCCTTGACGTAGGGGATGAGCTGCTCGGCCAGCTCCTCCCAGTTCAGGCCGCGGAAGCCCGGTCCGGTGCGCCGCCAGGAGCCGGCGTGCACTTCATAGATCGAGACCGGGGCATGCAGGTGCTGCCCGGCAGCCGCGCGCGCCTCCATCCAGGCCGCATCGCTCCACGCGAACGGCGTCGGGTCGGCGACCACGGAGGCCGTGAGCGGGGAGGGCTCGACCTGCAGCGCCACCGGATCGGCCTTGAGCGGCAGCAGGCCGTGCGGACCTAAGATCTCGTACTTATAGATCGTGCCCACCGGCAATCGCGGAATGAACAGCTCCCAGACGCCGGCCTCGACGCGCTTGCGCATCAGGTGGCGGCGGCCGTCCCAGCCGTTGAAGTCCCCGACCACCGAGACGCGCCGCGCATTCGGAGCCCAGACCGCGAATCGGACGCCGTCGACCCCCTCAATACGCATGGCCTGCGCGCCCAGGCAGCGGCCCAGCTCGAGATGGTTGCCCTCGGCCAGCAGGTACACATCCAGCTCGCCGAGCAGCAGGCCGAACGAGTACGGATCCTCGGTGACCTGCGTCACGTCGCCAGGCCAGTGGATGCGCAGGCGGTAGCGGCCCGGCGCTTCGATGCGGCCGGCGTACAACCCCGGTGGCTGTACCGGCAGCATGCGCGCGAGCAGTGTGTCGTCCGGCGCGATGATCTCCACTGCCTCGGCGGGCGGCACGAAGGCGCGAATGATGATCCCGGCGCCGTCGGCGTGCGGGCCAAGCACTGCAAACGGATCCTCCGCGCTGCCGGATTCGAGTGCCGCTGCGATGGCCGAGTCGATCGCCAGGTTTTGATCGTTGAAGCGTTCGGCGGCCATCATGATGCGTCACCTGCCTGGGGTTGGATGCGGGACAGAAGCTGCGCGAGCCCGCGCAGCGGCACATTCAGCAGCGCGGGTCGATTGGCCGCTTCATAACGGATTTCGTACGCCGCCTTCTCGAGCAGAAACAGATTCAGCAGGTCATTCGCGCTCCGCGGGCTCGCCCAGTGGTGCGCGAGCGGGGCCGCCGCCTCGCGGTAGGCATCGACGAACGCCACGGCCGAGCTCTGCCAGAAACGCTCGACGATGCTGCGCTTGCGCGCCAGCGCCGTCTCGTCCTGACCGGCACCGCCCGCAGCGATGATGGTCGCGGCGGCATAGTCGAACGAGCGCAGCATCCCTGCCACGTCGCGCAACGGACTGCTCAGGCCCCGACGCTCGCTCAGCGGGCGGGCCGGCTCGCCCTCGAAGTCTATGAAAAAGACATCGCCCTGGGCAACGAGCGCCTGTCCGAGATGCAGATCGCCGTGTATGCGCATTGACAGCGAGCCGATGCCGGCCTGGGCCAGCAGCGCCGGCAACTGCAGCGCACGCTCGCGCTGCAGCCGCAGCGCCTCGACGCTGTGGCGCTCCTCCTCGGAGAATTGCGCGCGGGCGTCGAGCAGCGCGTACGCCGCCTCGAGCTGCGCGCGCGCCGCCGCGGCCCATGCGTCGCACTCCTCGCGCCCCGTGACCGCCGGTGCGAACGCCGGCTCGGCGGTGGGCTGCCCGAGCACTACGTGCATCTCACCCAGGCGCCGCCCAAGCATGCTCGCGGCCTTGCGGAAGCGGCCGATGGCCTCGCTCTGCTCCGGCAGCGGCTCGCCCGAAGGCAGCACCAGTACTTCCTGCACCGTGCGCTCGAGCAGGTTCTGCGTCCAGCTCCAGGCGTCGCCCTCGTTGTAGATGAAACCCTGCGCCACGCCGAGCACGAAGTCCTCGCCGTCGTGACCCACGCGCTTGATCTCCCCGAGCAGCGGCGCAATGTTGGCGTAGCCGCGCTCGGTCAGGTAGCGACCCATCTCCGCCTCCGGATGCGCGCCGGCGTGTATGCGCCGGAACAGCTTGATCATCACCTGGCCACCGACGATGACGGCGCTGTTGGACTGCTCGGCGGAGGAGCGGCGCACTTCCGCCTCCGGGCCGACATTGACCGCGCCGAAGCGCGATGTGGGATTGAACTGCAGCTCACCGCCGTCGGTCGAGACGCGCGCGCCAGCGGCCATGAGCTCGATCAGGCGACGCGCGAAGCTGTCGAGCGCGAACGCGTCGGTCAGGAAACCGACCCGGCGGCCGCGCCGCACGCGGGCCAGCGCCAGCTGCTGCGGCAACGCGCCGGCCATGGCGTCCTCGGAGACGAAGCCGAAGGGCAGCAGATAGCGATCGGTGCCGCGCGGCATCTGCGCCTCGATTTCCGCCAGCAGCACCGGCGGCTCGATGCCCGGCACCATGGCCACGGCGGAGATATGTGTGTGCTGCAGCGTCTGGTCCTTGCCGGCGAACCAGCGGCGCTTCGGCAGGTAGGCCGGCAGCACCTCGGCTTCCAGGACGGTGCGGATCGGCTCGGCCAGCAGCTCCTCGAGCGAGCTGCGCACCACCAGCGTGACGTACTCGGGCATGGGTTGCGGCGCCGGCACGAACCAGGTCGGCATGCGCGAGAGCGGCGCAAGCACGAACCAGTAGAAACCGTAAGGCGGCAGCGTGAGCAGGTAGGGCAACTGGCCGATGGGCGGGAACGCGGCCCCGCCGAGCATCTCCACCGGCACCCGGGTCTCGAACTGGCTCAGATCGAGTTCCACCGCCTGCGCAAAGCGCGACACGTTGGCCACGCACAGTATGGTCTCGCTGCGGCCCTCGGCCGCGTACTCGCGCACGTAGGCCATCACGCGGCGGTTGGTCGGATAGAGCAGCCGGAACGAGCCGCGTCCGAAGGCGCGCTGCAGGCGCCGTATGGAGAGCATGCGCCGCATCCAGTTGAGCTGGGAGTGTGGATCGCGGGACTGCGCCTCGACGTTGATGGCCTGGTAGCCATACAGCGGATCCATGATCGGCGGCAGCACCAGCACCGCCGGATCGGCGCGCGAGAAGCCACCGTTGCGGTCGCTCGACCACTGCATGGGCGTGCGCACGCCGTCGCGGTCGCCAAGATGGATGTTGTCGCCCATGCCGATCTCATCGCCGTAGTAGAGCACCGGTGCGCCCGGCATCGACAGCAGCAGCGAGTGCAGCAGCTCGATGCGGCGCCGATCACGCTGGACCAGCGGCGCCAGGCGCCGCCGGATGCCAAGATTCAGCCGCGCGCGATGGTCGGCGGCGTACTGTTCCCAGAGGTAATCGCGCTCCTTGTCGGTGACCATTTCCAGGGTCAGCTCGTCGTGATTGCGCAGGAACACTGCCCACTGCGTGTTGGCGGGAATTTCGGGGGTCTGGCGCAGGATGTCGGTGATCGGGAAACGGTCCTCGA
Source organism: Steroidobacteraceae bacterium (assembly GCA_036521395.1). Classification (GTDB taxonomy): domain Bacteria; phylum Pseudomonadota; class Gammaproteobacteria; order Steroidobacterales; family Steroidobacteraceae; genus FEN-1191. The sequence goes on from DATDHV010000111.1 coordinate 17,817, forward strand.
GCGCCAGCGCCATGTACATGCGCGGCATCAACGGGAAATGGAATGCCATGTGGCACTCGTCGCCATTGCCAAAGTACTGCTGCACGTCCTCGGGCCACTGGTTGGCCTCCGCCAGCAGCATGCGGTCGGGAAAGGCGGCGTCGACCTCGGCGCGGATGCGTTTGAGGATGGCGTGCGTCTCGGGCAGGTTCTCATTGCTGGTGCCTTCGCGCTCGACCAGGTAGGGCACCGCATCGAGCCGCAGTCCGTCCACGCCGAGCGCCAGCCAGTAGCGCAGCACCGACAGCATGGCCTTGAGCACGCGAGGGTTGTCATAGTTCAGATCGGGCTGGTGGGAGTAGAAGCGGTGCCAGTAGTAGGCGTTGGCGACCGGATCCCAGGTCCAGTTGGATTTCTCGCTGTCGATGAAAATGATGCGCGTGCCGGCGTAGCGCTGGTCGGTGTCCGACCAGACGTAGAAATTGCGCGCCGATGAGCCGGTCTTGGCGCGGCGCGCGCGCTGGAACCAGGGATGCTGGTCGGAGGTGTGGTTGATGACCAGCTCCGTGATCACACGCAGGCCGCGTGCATGCGCCCCGGTGATGAGCGTGCGCACGTCGGCGAGCGTGCCGTAGTCCGGGTGCACGCCGCGGTAGTCGGAGATGTCGTAGCCGTCGTCGCGCCGTGGACTCGGATAGAACGGCAGCAGCCAGATGGTGTTCACGCCGAGCTCGGCGATGTAATCGAGCTTGGCGATCAGGCCGGGCAGATCACCGATGCCGTCGTTGTTGGCGTCGAAGAAAGACTTCAGATGGAGCTGGTAGATCACCGCGTCCTTGAACCACAGCGGATCGCGCACATGCGCCTCGGCCGCACGCGTGCTGCGCAGGCGGTTCTGATTGCGGGTCAGCGACGGCTGGTCCATGCAGCTCCTGGCAGCTCAGGGGCGCGGCTGCACGCGAAAGATCGCAAACGGCAGCTCTTGCGGCAGGAAGCGCCAATGCTGGATCTTGCCGTACCAGTTGAACTGCGTGCCGCGCATGAGCTCCTGCACCTGCAGCACGCCGTGGTCGGGCAGGCCGAACTCCCACAGCGGCACTTCGAATTGCGTCTCCTGCACGTGGTGCGGGTCGAGGCTGACGGCAACGAGGATGAAATTGTCGAGCCCCGGCGTGGACTTGCCGTACCACAAGACCTGATCGTTGAAGGCGGTGTAGAAGCGCAGCGACAGGTGCGTCTGCAGCGCCGGGTTGCTGCGGCGGATGTGATTGAGCCGGGTGATCTCGGCGATGATGTTGCCGGGAGCCTGCCAGTCGCGCTGCCTGATCTGGTACTTCTCCGAATCCAGGTACTCCTCGCGGCCGGGCAGCGCCGCGGCCTCGCACAGCTCGAAACCGCTGTACAGGCCCCACAGGCCCGACAGCGTGGCCGCGAGCGCCGCGCGGATCAGAAACCCGGGGCGCCCCGAGGTCTGCAGGAAATAGGGGTTGATGTCGGGCGTGTTGACGAACAGGTGCGGGCGGAAGAAATCCCGCGGCGGCTGCGTAGTGAGCTCGGAGAAATACTCCGTGAGCTCGCGCTTGGTGTTGCGCCAGATGAAGTACGTGTAGCTCTGCGCGAAACCGATCTGCGCCAGGCGGTACATCATCGCCGGGCGCGTGAAGGCCTCCGACAGGAAGATCACGTCCGGATGGCGGCTTCGGATGTCGGCGATGAGCCACTGCCAGAACGGCAGCGGCTTGGTGTGCGGATTGTCTGCGCGAAAGGTCCTGACGCCGATGTCGACCCAGTACAGCACCACATCGCGCAGGCTCAGCCACAGCGCCGGCGTGGCCTGCTCGGCGTAGAAATCGAGGTTGACGATATCCTCGTACTTCTTCGGCGGGTTCTCGGCATAACGGATCGAGCCGTCGGCGCGCCAGGAAAACCATTCCGGATGGGTCGCGAGCCACGGATGGTCGCGCGAGCACTGCACGGCGAAATCCAGCGCCACCTCCATGCCGTGTGCGGCCGCGGCGCTGAGCAGCCGGCGGAAGGCCTCGATGTCGCCCAGCTCCGGGTGCAGCGCCGTGTGGCCGCCCTCGACCGCACCGATCGCATAGGGGCTGCCCGGATCCTCGGCGCCGGCTTGCAACGCGTTGTTGCGGCCCTTGCGATGACTGCGGCCGATCGGGTGGATCGGCGGCAGGTAGAGCACGTCGATGCCCATTGCGCGCAGCGCCGGCAGGCGCGCGATGACATCATCGAAGGTGCCGTGCTCGCCGCTGCGGGATGCCTGGGAGCGCGGAAACAGCTCGTACCAGCACGCGAATCCGGCCGCCGGCCGCTCGACGTCGATGAACAGGTCGGCGGGCAGATGCGCGAGGAAGCACCGCTCCTGCAGCCGCCGCATCAGCACGGCGGCCTCGTCCGACAGCAGCATCTCCAGGGTGGCGAGCTCATCCATGCCCTCGAGCTGCTGCACGAAACGGGTCGCGGTCTCGGCGGCCGGCCCGGCGGCGTGCGCGGCGGCCGCGAGCAGATGCCTGCGCCCCTCCTCGATGTCGAGCAGCGCCGGCACCCCGTCGGCGCTCTTCTTCGCCAGGTCCTGCCGATAGCTGCCCCAGTCGTCGCGCCAGGCCTCGATATTGAAACGGTGCCGGCCGGACTGGACGGGGGTGAGCTCGGCCCGCCAGCGGTCGTTGCCGAGCGCACGCAAGGGGGTGGACTGCTCCTCGAGCGAGCGCGGACCGCGCCAGATCAGGCGCGCGGCAAGGGCATCGTGCCCATCCATGAAGATGTCCGCCTCGACGGCGAGGGTATGGCCGACGATGCCCTTGGACGGCAGCCGGCCTTCATCCACGCACGGCGTTACGTGCGCGATGCAGATGCGCGGCGCCGCAATAGCGGCCGTAACCGATCCGGGCCTGGCGTCCGGAGCGACCAGGCTGCTCGCGATGACCATGCCGTAACTCCACAGCGGGCTTGGGGGCCGATTATGGCAAAACTATGGTCCGATCGGTCCCGAAGCCTGTAGGCGGCCGCGCCGCGGTGCTGACGTCTTAGCCCGACAGGCTCAACCGGTGGTCTGCAGGCCGCGGGCTATACCGCTCACGCTCGCCTGGAGCGCCTCGAACAGGTCACGGTTCTGCCGCCCGCTCGCGCGCCAGCGCTCGAGCAGGTCCACCTGCATGAAATTCATGGGATCGACGTAGGGGTTGCGCAGCGCGATGCTCCGCTGCAGGGTCTGGTCGCTGTCCAGCAGCGCCGCGCATTCCTTGATTTCAAGCACCAGCGCGCAGGTGCGATCGTATTCCGCGCGCGCCTTGGCACCGAAGTGGCGCAGCTCGGGGCCGGCCAGCCGCTCATACTGGGCCGCGACCGCCGGGTCGGCACGCGAGAGCATGGTCTCGATATCGTCGAGCAGGCTGCGGAAGAACGGCCAGCCCTGGTAGCAGCGGCGCAGCAGCGTCAGTCCTCGCTCGGCCTTGGCGAATTCCAGTCCCGAGCCGGCGCCGTACCAACCCGGCAGCATGTGGCGCGACTGGGCCCACGCGAACACCCAGGCCTCCGGGCGCACGGTCTCGATCCCGCCGGGCTCCCCGCCGGGCGGCCCGTGCGAGCCTATCTCCATGCGCTCGATGACATCGATGGGGGTCACAGCGCGAAAGAAGTCGCCGAACTGCGCGGTCTCATAGACCAGGCTGCGCCAGGCCTGGGCGCTGTGCCCGGCCACCAGGCCCACGCACTCGGCCAGCGCCGTGCTCTCGCGCACCGCCACGCCGCGCTTGACCGCCAGCGTCGCTCGCGCCAGCGTGCTCAGCGCACGTTCGAGCGTACGCATGGCATTGGGACGCAGGCCGTAGTTCTGACCTATGCCCTCGCCCTGCTCGGTGAAGCGCAGCACCCCGCTGACCGACTCGGCTGGCGCCGACCGCAATACCGTGTCGATGCGGCCGCCGCCGCGCGGAATGCTGCCCCCGCGGCTGTAGAACAGCACGTGCTCCTTGTGGGCCTGCCGCAGCGCTTCCGTCAGGTGCCGCTGCGCCCGGTAGGCGGCGAAGCGTGAGGCCACGATCCCGCTCTCCTGGCTGCTGTCCGAGAAGCCGATCAGTACCGTCTGCAGGCGTCCGCGCGCCTCGAGGTGACGCTTGTACACCCCGTCCTCGAGCAGCTCGTGCATGACGGCACCGCAGCGCTCGAGCGTGTCGACGCGATCGAATTCCGGCGCGACATCGATCGCGACCTCGCCGTTGTTCTTGTTATAGGCCTCCGCCCAGCGCGCCAGGACCAGCGGCGCCAGCACGTCGTCCGCGGCGGCCGCACCGCCGACGATGTACAGGCCGACGGCCTCCGCGCCATAGCGGTGCCGGCTCTGCACGATGGCATCGAACACCGCCAGCGTGCGCTTGCCCAGGGCATCGAAGCTGCCGGTCGCGCCGATGTCGCGCTCGAGGATCTCCACCAGTCGGGTGTGCCGCTCCAGCGGCGTGCGCGTGCACCACTGCGGATCGTCGAGTCCCTGCGCGAGCACGGCGTGATGCACCGACGAATGCGCGCGCAGATCCAGCGTAGCGAGATGAAAGCCGAAGGTATCGATGCGCCACAGCAGCCGCCGGACCGCAAAGTAGCCGGCGTGCGCACCGCGGTTGGCGAGCAGGCTGCGAGCGATCAGGTCGATGTCGGCGCGGAACTGCGCTGGTTGCTGGTAGCCGCTCGAGCGCCCGTCGTGAGTGGCATGCAGTCGCTCGGCAATCTGACCGAGCAGCACGCGGTAGGGCATGCGGTCGTGGCGCGCCGGGGCGATGCCCGGCGCCCCCGGCACCAGGGTGCGATATTCCTCGATGCGATTGATCACTCCGGTGGAGACGCCCACTCGGCGCTCGCTCTGTGACAGGTGCTGGGAGAGCTGCTGGCAGTCGCCGTAGTAGTTGTTGATGATGGTCTGCTGCGCGCGCGCCAGCGTCTCGCGGATACTCTTGGCGTGCACGTCGCTCGAGGACTGCATGTCGCCGCCCACCCAGCTGCCGAAGCGCATCAGCACCGGCAGCTCGAGGCTCTCGGGCGAGGCGCCGTAGAGCTTGCCAAGCGCCGCGGCGATCTCCTGGTAAAAGGCGGGAATGATGCGATAGAGGATTTCGGCCAGGTAGAAGATCGCATGCTCGCGCTCATCGGCGACGGTCAGGCGCTCGCGCGGGTGCTCCTCGGTCTGCCAGTCCGCGCTGATCTCGGCGCGGATGCGCTCGAGCAGCATGCGGCGCTCGTGCGGCGCCAGCGTCGCGTTGCTGCGCTCCAGCAGCAGGCCGGCCATACGCTGCTGGCGGCGCAGGGTCGTGCGGCGCGTGGACTCCATCGGATGGGCCAGCAGCACCGGCTCGAGCGACAACTGCGACAGCAGTGCGAGCACTTGCTCGAGACTCAGGCCCGCAGACTTGAGCTCGGAAATGGCATCCTCCACCCCGCCCGGCTGCGGGCGGTCGCCGTCCTGCTGAAAATATTCGCGCCGGCGACGGATGCGATGGACTTTCTCGGCGACGTTGACGAGCTGGAAATAGGCCGAGAACGCACGCACGAGCTCACGCGCTAGACGCGGCGGCCGGCCGCGCACACGCACGGCGAGCGCATCGGCCGCGCCGGCCACTCCTTCGCGCCAGCGGATGGCGGTGAGCCGGTCTTCATCGACCAGCGTCAGCAGCTCATCCCCGCCCTGCTCGCGCAGCACCTCGCCCATGAGCTGCCCGAGCGCATGGATATCCTCTCGCAGCGGGTTGTGGCGCGCCGGAAATTTGATCTCTTCGCGGTTCATCGGGGGCGGCATTCTAACCGCATCCGCCACACGGTCTGCTAGCCCGTCAGCAGCACCGCTTCGGCGCGCTCGAGTGCCGCAGGATCGCCGTAAATGACCACCACGTCGCCCTCGCGCAACTCGGTGTCACCGGCGGGCTCGCGACCGGTGATGCCCTGACGGCGTATGGCGGTGAAGGCCACCTCGGCCCCGCGGCGGCGCACTTCCTCGAGCCGGCGCCCCACGGCCCAGGCCTGCGGCGGCAGCACCACCGAGTGCAGCAGCTCGGCCGGCTCCGCGCTGCTCTCGATGTGCGCAATGGCCGGGCGCGCGCGCAGGGTCGCGTAGCGCTCGGTGCGTACGGCGTCGACCACCCGCGTGACCTGTGCGCTGGGCAGTTGCAGCAACGTGAGGGCCTGCGATACCAGCGTCAGGCTCGCCTCGAGCGTCTCGGGCACGACCTCGGTGGCGCCGGCCTGGGACAGATCGGCCAGGCGTGTATCGTCCTGCGTGCGCACCAGCACCGGCACGTCGGCGCGCAGGCGGCGCACGGCGCGCACCACCCCGATGGCCACGGCCGGGTCGGCAAAGGTGATGATCACCACCGTCGCCACCTCCACGCCGAGATTGCGCAACAGCTCCTCGTGCGAGCTGTCGCCCCAGACCACCGGCTCGCCCGCCTCGCGCGCCGCGCGCACGTTGGCCGGGTCCAGGTCCATGGCGAGGTACTCGAAGCCCTGTGACTCGAGCACCCGCGCCAGATGGCGGCCGACGCGGCCGAAGCCGCACAGAATGACGTGCTCGCGGTGCGCCAGCTCGGTATTCGCGAGCTCATCGCGCAGCACCGCCGAACGCACCGGCCCGCGCTCGCGCAGCAGCTGGCGGGCGATGGGCCGGTTGTAGCGGATAATCAGCGGACTCACGATCATACCCAGCACCACGGTCGCGAGCAGCAGCTGCGCGGCGCGCGCGGGCACCAGGGCCGGGCCGCGCGCCAGCAGCGACAGCAGCGCCACCCCGAACTCCCCGCCGCCCGCGAGCACCAGGCCGGTGCGCAGCGCCTTGAAATTGCTCGGCACGAAGGCGCGCGTCGTGAGCGCCGACAGCACCGTCTTGGCGGCCACGATCAACGCCAGCAGTCCGAGGATGGTGAGCAACTGCGTGCCCAGCACCCGCAGATCCAGCAGCATGCCCACCGAAATGAAGAACAAGCCCAGCAGCAACTCGCGAAACGGGCGAATCACGGCCTCGATCTGGTGACGGTACTCGGTTTCGGCGAACATCATGCCGGCCAGGAACGCTCCGAGTGCCATCGACAGGCCCAGCCGCTGCGTGATCCAGGCGGAGGTGAGCACCACCAGCAGCGCGGCCAGGGTGAACAGCTCGCGCAACCGGCTGTTGGCGATTTCATAGAGCAGCGGCCGCAGTACCCAGCGACCGATCGCGAGCACCGCCACGAGCGCGAAGGAGCCCAGTCCCACGAGCCGCCAGACCGAGGCGGCCGTGAAGCCCGGCTGGCCCGCGGCCAGTACGCCCGCGAGCGCCAACAGCGGCACGAAGGCCAGATCCTGGAACAGCAGCACGGCGAACGAGAGCCGGCCGTGGGTGCGGTTCAGCTCATCCTGATCGCCGAGCTGCTTGAGCACGATGGCGGTCGAGCACATCGCGAGTGCGCCGCCGAGCACCGCCGCGCTGGGCCAGCTAATGCCGCAGGCATGCGCGGCTGCGGCGCCGGCGCCGCCCACGACGGCGGTCTGGGCGCTGCCGAGTCCGAATACCTCGCGCCGCATCGCCACCATGCGCGGAAAGGAGAATTCCAGGCCCAGCGTGAATAGCAGGAACACCACGCCGATCTCGGCGATGGCCTGGGTCTGCGGCCCGTTGGGCAGCACGCCGAAGGCGAACGGGCCGAGCAGCGTGCCGACGATGATGTAGCCGAGCAGGGGCGGCAGTCCCACGCGCCGTCCGAGCATGACCACCACCACCGCGGCGGTCAGCAGTATCAGGATCTGGCCGAGAGACAGGGCGGACACGCGCCGACGTTACGGCGCGCCGCCGTCACTTGTCCATGGTCACCGTGGCATCGTAGCGGTCGAAGCCGTGGATCGCGCGCCGGTAGGCATTGATGACCAGTCGCTCCGCGGTCTTGTCGGCGCGCGGGGAGAGCAGCATACGCACCACGACGTCATCGCCGGGGCGCGTCTGATCGTCGGCCAGCAGCTGTTCCACGAAACGCGCCAGGCGACAGACGATCTCATTGACGAAGCGCAGTCGGGTACCGTCGTGTACCTGATCAGCACTGGCGCCGTAGGTAGTGCGCGCTTCGACGGTGAGCTCATGCAGGAACACTGCCAGCAGCCGCGCCTGGTCCACGGGCTGCAGCTCGGTGAAATAGTCGATTTCTGACTGTAGATTCACTCTCAGGCCGTCGGTACGAACTCGATTGGCTTGGTCGTCGTGATGGTCGCGACGTCCTTGGCCGCAAAGCGGAACAACTTGACCCTGGCCACTATCTTACGCTCGAGATCCGGATCCTTCAGCTCGCTCGAGACCACGTGGCATTCGGTCACCTCTCCGGCCGGGGAGATGGTGAACTCCAGCACCAGCTTACCCTGCAGGTCTGGCTGATCGCGCAGCGCCCGGCCGTAGAGGGCGTAGATGGCGCCCTTGTTGGCGTCGAACACCAGCGCGATCTCCTCCTCGCTGCGCGAGGGCTTGCCGCTTGCGCCGCGGGCGACATTGGTGCCGTTGCCGGCCGAGGCAATGCGGGAGCTCACCGCCGTGGTCTCGTGCCCCGTCAGCGAGCCGGCGCCGGTGCCAAAGCCGCGGCTGGCGTTGGCGGTGGTGATGCCGGCCGAGCCGGAGCCCACCTTCGAGGCAATCAGCGAACGCTCGGCATGGCTGTCCTGCCCGACCGCTCCCTGCAGGTTCTTGGTCTGGCCGAGCGGAGTCAGGTCCACGTTCTGCCGCAGGTCGGCCAGTTCGTCCTTGAGTTTCAGCAACCCCGATTGCTGCACTTTCTTACGCTCCTGGGCCACGCGATCCACGGGCTTGGGCACCGGCGTGGGCTTGACCTCGGGCTTGGGCTTGGGCTGTTCCACCGGCACCGGCGGCGGCTTGGGCTTCTCCTGCACCATCAGCCGCGCGAGCCGCTCGGGCACGGCCTCCTCGGCCGCGGTCTCGCGCGGCAGATGCACCAGCGGTATGACCACGCCGAGCAGCAGCACCAGCAGCAGGCCCGCGCCCATGAGGCGGCGAAACCGGCGCTGCTCTTCGGGATCGATCTCCCACGCCAGCGTGTAGTCGCGGTAGTACTGGGACAGCTGCATCCTTTATCTCCGCCTAATGTCCCACGGCGCCGGCCGGTACCGGCTTGTCCTTCTGCAGCACGGCCAGCGAGATGCGGCCGTAGTCCGCATCGGTGACCGTGCGCATGACCTTCTTGATCACCTCGTAGGGCAGGGACTTGTCGGCCATGACCGTGATCTCGCGCTGTCCCAGATCGGCCTCGCTGACCTCCTGCCCCACCAGCATCGGGCGCTTGAGCGCCTCGCGCAGCGGTCCGATGATGTCACCCGTGGTCGCGCGTACGTCAGCCACCGAGGCTACGCGCTCGCCCTGGACGAACATGTCGTCCTTGGTCAGCATCACGACCACCGTGGTGCGCGGCTGGCGCTCGGAGATCGACTGCGGAATCTCGATGCCCTTGCTGTTCTGGACCACCTCGACGTTGGTGGAATACACGAGCAGGAAGGACACCATGACGGTCAGGATGTCGATGAAGGGGATCAGATTCAGCTGGCCGTCGGCGCGGTGGCGCAGCTGATGCTGCAGCATGAACCGGGCGCGTCGTGACATGCTCATGGTTGCGCTCCGCTCGCCGGCGCATCGCCGAGCGCGACGTCCGGGAACAGCTCGAACTGCTCGACGCTGAGGCCCGCATTGACCTCGAGCACGCGCATGCGGTCCATGACCTGCACCACAACGTCGTACGGAATATCCGGTTCGAGCAGCAGCGTGGCATCGGTCTTGTCGGGGAATTTGCTTTTCACCTGCTGCAGGTACTTCGACAGCGCGTCGTAGTCGTAGGTGCCATCGCGATTCGCGAAGGTCGCGAGCGGGCCGGAATTGCGATCATCGACCAGCAGCGCGTCCTTGTGCACCACGACTTCGAGCTGCAGCCCCGGCGGCGGCGGCGTGAACTCGGCATTCGCAGGCGGCAGCTTCAGCTCCAGGATGACGGTGCGGGAGAACACCGCCGTCATGAGCAGGAATGTCACCAGCACCGTGAAGATGTCGATCATCGGCACGAGGATGAGCTCGGCCGGCTTGCGCTGGCGGCGCAAGAGCTTGCGGACCTGGTACGAACGGCGCACGCGGCGCTTCCTGCTGCCGGGGAAGGCGCGTCAGGCCGCGGCCGGAGCCGGTTGCGCCTGACGTTCCGTGACGGCGTTGAGGAACTTCACCGACGCCATCTCCAGGCTGTCGATGGTGTCGGTGGTCTTGGTCTGCAACCATGCATGGATCAGCAGCAGCGGCACGGCGCTCATGAGGCCGAAGGCGGTGCAGTTCATGGCCACCGATATGCTCGCGGAGAGCAGGTTGGCTTTCTCGGCCGGATTGACCGTGGCCACCGCGGCGAAGGCGTTGATCAGGCCGATGACGGTACCGAGCAGCCCCAGCAGGGTCGCCAGATTGGCGAAGGTGGCGATGTAGTGCGTGCGCTTCTCGAGCCGCGGCACCACGTCCATGAGGCTCTCCTCCATGGCCTTCTCGATATCGTCGCGATGCCGCGCCGAGCTGATACGGGCCAGTCCGTAGCTCAGGATCTGCCCGATGGCCGAGTTCGACTTGGAAGTGAGCTGTACCGCCTGGCGGAAATTACCCTGCTGCAGCAACGGCACGAGCTGGTTCCACAATCCGCGGTTGCGCAACTGCGTGTGCGTGAGATAGATCCACCGCTCCAGTGCAATGGCCAGACCGGCGACAAACACTATGGCGATGGGGTACATCATGTCCCCGCCGCCCTGGAAAAAACGTACTACGTGACTGAACAGGTTCATCGTGCTCTCTCCCATTCCTGAACGCTATGATCCACCGGAACGATCAAACTAAAGTGACGCAAATGCGCATTACCGCGATCTACTTCTCATCCTTGGGCTCTGCTCCCGCGGCCTGGGGTCCCGCCGTCGCAGGTTGAGATTTCGAGGCCGCAGCGCCGGCCTGGAGCGCCGCGTAATACCGATTCTGCCGGCGGAAGACGTCGCGATCGACGGGGGTCAGCGCCTCATCCAGCAGGCTGTTGGGAGGCCGCCCGGCGAACTCCCCCAGATCCGCCCGACGCCAGGGCACCACGTACATCACCTTGGGCAGTTCACGATTACCGCTGATCTGCGTGGTGCCGAGCTCGATGCGATCCTGCTTCCTGGTGCCCGCAGCCGGCTCGGGGGCCTGCTTTTCCTCCGCCCCGTCCTGGCGCACGGCGCTGCCGGCCGAATGCTTGCCGGTGGCGGTGCTGCGCGCCGCACTACCAGCGGCATCTGCAGCCGGCGCCGGCACCGCTTTCGCAGGCACGGGCGCGGGCGTGGGAGCGGAGGGCGCGGCGACCGGGCTGGTGGCGGGCGAGGTCTGGACCTGCGGCTCGAGATCCGGCGACTGCGCCACCGCCGCGCTGAACCAGGCCCAGGTCAGCAGCACAGAGAATCCAGCCAGGTACCTTGCTCTCACGTCGCACCTCCATGAGTGTCGGCCGTTGCGGGCGCGGCGGGTGTTGCAGCCGACGCAGGAGCGCCGGGCGCTGCGGGGACGCCGGGCGCTGCGGGGGCGTCTGGCGCTGAGCCCGCCGAGGCGGGAGGGCCGGCCGGCGGCGCGGCGTCGGAGGCCGGCGAGGCTTTGACGCCCGTGCGCGTTCGCAGCTCGGCTATCCAGGCGCTCACGGGTTTATCCTCGCCCGAGAGTTCCTTGTAGCGCTCGAACTCCGGCAGCGCCGCGGCCGGATCGTCCAAATACAGGTCCAGCAGCACGCCGAGATTGCGGTGCGCGGGCGCGTAGGCGGCATCGGCGCTGATCGCCTGCCCATAGGCGCTGCGCGCGTCGCTGAATTTGCCTTCCTGCCGCAAGGTCAATCCGAGTTCCGTCCAGGCGATGGCGTTCCCCGGCTCAATGGTCGTGGCACGCCGCAGCGCCGCCTCGGAGTCCGCCAGCTTGCCCTCCCCCCGGGTCAGCAGGCCGAGGTCGATTGCCGGCGCGGCGTACCCGGGATATTGCAGTTCGAACTGCTGGAGCTGCAGTTCTGCCTCGGTAGGCTTGCCGGCGCGCGCCAGTTGTGCGGCGCGCTCATAGTCCGCTAGGGCGGCCGTTGTAGTGCCAGGTGCGGCAATCGGCGCGGCCAGCGCGGCGACCCAGGTCTCGCTGTGCTCGACCTTGCCATAGCGGGCCGGCAGCAGTTGCGCTAGGGCGTCGAAGCTCTTGCGCACCGAGTCGTCGTAGACTCCCTCGCGCGCACGTTTGACGTTGATCTCGTGGATCGAGATGGATTGCTCTTCGAACGGGTATGCCTGCTCTTCCAGCAGCGTGTCGTATTGCTCCAGCTCATCGGCGGTAAGTCTTTTCGGCCGTTCCGATGCCATCAGGTCGTGTGCCAGCGTGCGGTACAGCTCCGCGGTCTCGTAGGTCGCGGCCGTGGTGGTCTCCGCGACCTGGTATTCGGCCACGTGCTTGTAAGCCTGTACCGCCGCCTCCATCGCCTTCTTCTTCGCTTCCAAGGTCCGCTTCAGCGGCGCCACGAGCTTGATGTCGCGAAAGGCGTCACGCGTGGGTTCGGCCAGCGCCAGCTGAGCCCGCGCGGCAAGAAACTTGGTGCGGTCGGTGCGTGCGGCGCCGGCCTGCGCGTCGGCCTTGACGATCTCGCGCTGCCAATAGCGCTGGCGCTCGAGATTGCCGGCCTTGGAGGCCGCGTCGGCCAGGCGCTGACGCACCTCGATCGCGTCCGGCACCGGCGTCGGGTAGTCGCGCACGAGTCTCTCCAGCATCACCGTGCTGTGCACCGCATCACCCGATTGCGCATACAGGTCGGCCGCCTTGACGATGGCTTCGCGCACGACGGCTGGCTCCTCCTTGCGATCCCCGGCGACGCGCTCATACGCCGCGGCCGCCTGCCCCGCGTGGCCGCCTCGCTCGTAAGCGACGGCGAGCTTGCGGTCGATGTCGGCGCTGTAATCGCTCTTGGGATAGTCGCGCTTGTAGGCCTCGAGAACGGCGATCGCCTGGTCCCACTGCTGCGCGCTGATCAGCGCGGCAGCCGCATCGTACTGCGAGGTGACGATGACCTTCGAACCGGGCGCGATGCGCGCCACGCGCAGGAAATCCTGCGCTGCGCCCGCCTGGTCGCCGGCACTGCGCTTGGCGTCGCCCTGCTTGTAGACCGCCGCAGCCAGGCGTTCGGTGATGTCAGCACGCTCCGGATCGTTGGCAGCCGCCGCCGCGAGGGCGTGGGTAAAGGCGCCCTCGGCCTGCACATAGTCGGCCTGATTGAAACTCACCTGGCCAACGATGGTCCAGGCGATGCGCTGCTTGGCGGTATCCACGGGCGGGTTGCGCGCGAGCAGTGCCTGCGCGGTCTGCGCGGCCCGGGACTGATCACCGGCCGCATACAGGTCCTGAGCCACGTGCGTCTGCACCACGGCGCTCTCGGGATGCTCGGGGAAGGTCTGCGCGAACTTCAGTCCCGACTCGGTGGCACGCTGGTGCGTGGCCGCACGTGCATCGGCACTCAGCGTGTCCTCATATTTCTGGTAGGCCACGAGGGCCGCGTAGCCGGCCTCGGCCGAGCGGGCATTGCGCGGATAACCATAGGCGGTGTGCTCGTATTCCGCGGCCGCATCGAGGAACTGTCCGCTCTCGAACAGCGCATCGGCCAGCAGATAGTTGGTCGCCGCGGCGTCCGCATCGCCCGGGAACGAGCTCAGGTAGGCCCGATACCAGTGCGCCGCGGCCGTGTAGTCTTCGGACTTCTTGGTTTTCTGGGCGCTGGCGTGATAGTACTGCGCCACATCCTTCAGGTTGGTCTTGAGTTGCTCGACGAGCTGCGGGTAGGACCCGTGTTCTCGTCCCAGCCAGAACGGCGCGCCGAACCCGTAGCGCTGCACGAATTCGAGCTTGCCCGCGAGCACAAGGTCGGAAAAGCCGCCCTTGCGGTAAGCCTCGATGGCCGCCATCTCCAATGTCGGGGAGTGCTCATCGACCTCATTGCGGCTCGCAAACGACCGGTAGGTGGCCGCCGCATCCTGGTAACGCTGCTTGTCCACATAAAGATCGCCGAGGCGCGAATACAGCAGCCAGGCGTAGGGCATGCGACCGCGGCGCGCGACGAAATCATCGATTCCCTTCACACCGTCGAGATACGAGAAGGTGATGCTCATGACCCGCAGGGTATCCTCGGTCAGCTCGCGATCGGCGCGGCCGAGCGATTCCAGCGGGCGCATGCGCACGCCATTGTGGGGATCATCCAGGGTCAGGTCGAGAAGGTCGGCGAACGAGGTGAGGCTGTCCTCGTTCAGCCCCTGCTTGAACAGTGACCAGCCGTGCTTGTACAGGCTCTGGGGATAGAAGGTCGAGCCGTTCCGGCCGCGCGCCAGCACGGCCTCGTAGGCGAGCTGTGCCTCCGGGTAGCGGCGCGCGGAGAACAGCAGCTCACCGCGCCGGAACTGCACCTCTGCAAAATCGCGTCCCCGCGGGTAGCGCGCCACGATGATATCCAGCGTCGCCAGTGCCTGTGCGCTCTGCCCCGTGGTCTCATAGGCCCGCGCGAGCTGATAGAGCACCTGGTCGTTGCGCTGGTACTCCGGATAGGCCTTGAGCAGCGTGGTGTACAGCCGGATGGCCTCGGCGCCCTGCATGTCGAGCTGCGTGACCTCATTGGCCATGCGCTCGAGCTCGCCGGACTCCAGGCTCAGATCCCCGAGCCGCCGCATCGCTTCGGCCCGCAGCCGCGGATCGGCATTCTGCAGATTCAGGAACTGCCGATAGTTCTCCATCGCCTTGTCCGCCCCGCCGCCCTTGACGGGAGCCGGGGCCGGATTGATCGGTACCGATTTCGCGTCCAGGTCGCCGATGGTGGGAGCCGGCGGGCTGGCGGCTGGCTTCGCAGCCATCGCCAGCGGAGCCATCGCCAGCAGCACGGCACAGTGCAGCGTGACCCTGATCGTGCCCGTGCGGCGAGGAGTCATTGCCCCTCCGGTACGGGAACGGGCGCAGGCGCTTGAGCTGGTGCGGACTGCGGTGCGGGCGCGGGCTGCGGCGCTGGTGCGGACTGCGGCGCGGGCGCGGGCGCAGGTGCCGCGGCGCCGGCGGCCGGTGCGCCGCCCTGATCGGCCGCGCGGTCATAGATGTCCGCCAGCGCGAATCGCGCCTGCAAGGCGTAGGCGTCGAGCCGCTCCTTCTGTGTGCGAAGCTGCGCCTCCGCCACGTCCTCGAGATACTGATTCTGTTGTTGCGAGGCCTGCGCGAGTCTCTCGTGCATGGCCTGGATGCGCGTGGCCAGCGCGGCGATGCGCGCCGCAAACTCGCCGGTATCGGCCGGTACCGTGGCGCGCGCCTGGCCCACGCGCACCCAGCGGTTCTGCAGCTCTTCGAGCGCCGCATCGAGCTCGTGCAGCGAGCGCTGCTCCGCGTAGCTGCGCGCCTTGAAGGCGGCATCGAGCCGCCAGTAGAGCACGCCCTTGATCAATCGCAGCTTGTCACGCGCCTCATCCAATTCCGGTCCCGCCGGCATGGCTGCAAGCTGCTCCTCGAGCCGCGCCACGCGCGCCCACTGGTCCCGCTCGGTCGGCGTGCCCAGCGCGGCGACGTCGTCGCCGGTCTCGACCGCGTCGAGGCGCGCGGCCACGGTGGTGCGCGCGTCGCGCAATTTCCCCGGCACGTCGCTGTCGAGCAGCGCATCGGTGCGCGGCAGCTGCTCGGCGTAGGCGCGCTGACGCGTGTCGATCATGGCCGCGAACGCCTCCATGCTGTCGTCCCAGTGCTTGAGGGTGCGCTGCATGAACGCCATGTCGCGATAGTTCTTGAGCCCTTCCTGGAAGTCGTTGTCGGCCAGCACGGTGTACAGATAGCGCGACTGCGGTGCGTCGGGCAGGGTCTTGAGCTGCCAGAACCAGCCGTAGCGGGCATCCTTGTCCTCGCCCAGCAGGTCATCGAGCATGTGCCCCTCGTGGATGTGCGCAATCGCGGCATCGAGGTTGCTCGATTCGGTGGCAAACGAGCTCAAAGCGCTCTCGTAGTACTGAGCCGCCTCCGCACCGGCCTTGAGCTTGCCGAACGCGTAGGGCACCGCCAGATACGATTCCTGAACCGCCGCGTCGAGCAGGTTGCGCCGGCGCAGCTCGAGCCAGGGAGCAAGCGCCGCGCGATATTCGCCCTGTGCCGCATGCGCCCAGCCGTCGCCGAGCAGCGCGCGGCTCGAGTACGGTCCGTTCAGGCGCACGCGCTCGAGCGGCACACGTGCCTGGGCGCTCTGATCGGCCTGCAGGTAAGCGAATCCGAGCGCCAGGTTGGCCTTGTCGCGCAGGTTCAGCAGCTCCTCGCTGCTGGTATTGAGCGTGCCGACCGCGGTCAGGATCGGGTCGGCTTCGGCCAGCCGCCCGGCGCGCACCAGCGCCACGCCCAGATTGAAGCCGGCGTAGGCCATCCAGTCCGGCGGCCCGTGCCAGCCCTTGAGCCGCGCGATGGCGTCATCGAAGCGCTGCTGGCGCATGAGGGCATTGACCAGCAGATGCACGCGCTCGGCCTCCAGCTCCGGATCCAGCATGCCCTGTATGCGACCGATTGCCTGCTCGGCGCGGTCGTAGTAGCCGCGCTCGTACCAGATCTTGGCGAGGTAGAACCACGCACGATTGCGCACCCCCACCGGCACGTCGTCGGTGAGCAGGCGCTCGAAGCGCCGTCCCGCCTCGTTGTGCATGCCGAGATCGAGATAGAGTCCGCCGGCCAGCAGGTCGGCGTCGGCAATGTGGTGCGGCATGCGGTGCCACTGGTTGAACGCCTCGAGCTCGGTCAGGGCCTGGAATTCCTGGCCGGAATAGAACTGGAACAGCACTTCGCCGTAGTGCAGATCCTGCACGCGCACGCTCGGCAGCTTGTCCGATGCGCTCTTGCGCGGCGTGCCGGCGCAGGCGCACAGGGCCAGTGCCGCGAGCAGCAAGCCTCTGGCCAACCAATGCCGGCTGCCGCTCATGGGAATCTTAATCCCAGTCCTTGATTACAAATTCCGGCTGCTGTGAGTGCTCGTGGTCGGTGATCTTGAGCTCCAGGTACTTCGCGCCGACGCCCTTCTCGAACCGCAGGCTCGCGGCGGTTCGGTAGTCGCGCTCGTGCGGACCCTTGCCGTTGAACAGCGCCAGCAGCTCGTGCTGACCAGCCTTGAGATTGCCGACATAGAGGCGTTGCACACCGCCCTTGAGCAGGGCCGCAACCTCGCGCGGTGTGTAGAGATAATTACTGACATCGCGGTTGTCGATCTTGAGCGAGATCGAATCGAGGGCGAAGAAATCCCCGACATCCACGGACACGAACACCGCAACCTGAGTGTTGGCGGGAAACAGCAGTTCCTCCTCGAGCACGAACAGATCCTTGTTCAGATCGACCACGTCCTTCTTCAGATCCTGGATCTGCTCATCGAGGCCGCGCGTACCGCCGGCGCCGTCCGCCGAGGTATCGGACACGGCCGCATCGGCCGCCGCCGCACCGGCCGTTGCCGCCGCCGCCGCACCGTTGGCGGGCGCATCGGCGGACGCAGATGCGTCCGCAGGCGGGGGTATGGGCGCGGGGACGGCCGCGGGCGCTGAGGCGGGTGACGCCGCCGGCGGCGCCGCGGCCAGGGCCGGAAGGGCCAGCGGAATCAGCAGCGGCCAGAGAGTGCGCAGCAGGCGGCGGGACATAGTGTTCATGTGGGACCGCGTTGATGAGAAGGAATTCATGGGGTGTCGACCTTATCGTCCAGCAGCGCGCGGATCTGCGCGACATAGACCGCATCGCCCGCGCGATCATCGCTGTGCAGGTAGCGCACGAGCCCCGAACGGTCGATCAGCACCGTCGTGGGCAGCCGCTCGATCTGGTAGGCACGGCTGACGCTCTTGGTCTGGTCGAGCAGCAAGGGATACGAGGTGGCGTGGGCGCGCGCGTAGTTGCTCGCGCGCCGGGGATCATCCTCGACGCTGACGGCGAGCACCATCAGTCCCGAGGAGCGGTACGTTGCGTAGTAACGGGCGAGCGCGGCAAGCATCGCGGCGCATGTGCCGCACCGGCTGCTCCAGAACGCCAGCACGACGGGCTGGCCTCGATATTCGGACAGCCGAACGTTGTCGCCCACCGCCGCCGGCAGCGCGAAATCGGGCGCCGGTCGCTGCAGCAGCGCGTACGCGGGCACGGGCGTGGCTGCGATCGCCGGCGCCGCCTCGAAAGCGGCCGGAGCCAGGGCGCCGAGGGTCCAGAGGATGGGCCCGCACGCTAGGTTTGCTCGCAGCTTCGGCCACGCTCGCACTCTTTTCTCCGTACCTCCTGGCGATGATTTGACATTATCCGTCAATCGGCCGCGCGTGGCTTGAGATCCAGTCCACAGACCGGCCAGGTCCCGGCCGCTTGGCCGCAGCGACGCCGCGGCGCTGTGGCAGCGGCGGGACGCGCGGGGAAATGTTCCGGCGCACCGGCGAGAGCAGACCAGGCCAGTGACCTCGGACCAAAGATCGCGTGAGGCGCTAGCGAATCGGTGCCAGCGCGATCAGTGCGTCGTACGCGCTGGCGCTGCCGAGGCCGGTGCCCAGGCCGCTGGCCCATTGCAGCGTCTGGAACGCGCCGGCCTTGTTGTGCAGGGCGAGGTAGTTCAGCACCACGGTTTCGGACAGCAGGTTGACGGCATTGGCGCCCGGGCTGGAGGTGGTATTTACGTTGCCGTCGCTGGTGTAGCTGCCGATCTGATTGGAGATCGCGGTCGGGCGGCCATTGGGATTGTAGACCAGGAAGAAAGTCGCGGCTGTGGTCTGGTTGTCCGAGGTCCACACGCCCTTGCCGCGGCCGCCGACGGAGTTGTCGATCATGCCGCTCGAGACCACCGAGCCGTCCGTGAACACATACACCATCAGCGGCTGCTGCATGCGCGCCGCATATTCGAGGCACGCGCCGATGCACTGCCCGGCCTCGAGATCGCGCATCTCGCCCGTGGCGCGATCACCGGTGTGATAATCGTAGCCACCCAGCTCGACGGTGCCGGCGGCCGCGTAACCGTTGACTACCATTTTCATGACCGCGGCCGTAGCCTGGAAATTCGAATCGGCCTGGTATTCGGCCGTGGTGAATATGCCGCCGGGCCCCACGATGGCCGTGTCCAGGTCCGGATTGAGCGTCGCGCTGGCGTTGCCGTAGCGATCGACCTGATCGGCAGCCCCCACGTAGCCGCACTGAACCAAATCCTTGACCACAGCGTCCTGGACGCCGAGCTGCGTATTGACCGCGTCAAGCTTGTTCTTGCTGATGCGCTCGATCGATTCGAGCACGGCGGTGGCATCGCCCTGGCTCAGCAGCCCGACGAGCTGTCCGGTGCTCACGAGGCCGGTCACGTCGGAAGCCTGCGATACCTTGGTCGGCGGCACCGTCGAATCGATCATGTACGACGGTGCGACGGAATTGCCGCCCGAGGTCGTGCTCTCGGTGCCGATCAGGGCCAGCAGATCGCCCTTGTTGCCGGCCGCGGGCGACAGGACGGCGTAACCTGAGCTGTAAATGCCGTACATCGGGTTCATCGGATTGTCGCCGGTGTCGTTCTCGCTCATCTCCGGCATGACCGCGCCGTTGACGTTGGCAGCCGTGCCCACCGCCACGCGCTGCTTGATGCCGCGCAGATACGCGCTGTCGCTGTGGAATGCGAGGCCGAGGGACTGATCGATGAAGTTGCCCGCGCCGATCGAGGAGTTCGGGATCATGTTGCCCGGCAATCCCAGGCGGTTGTAGCCGGCGGTGGAGAGGAAATCCATCTGCCCGCCCGCGCCCCCTACCAGCACGTTCGAGCCGGCCACGTTACCGCCTCCGGCGAGGTCGAAGCAGATGAAGGGAATCATGCCCGAGCCGGTGGTGATGTTGCAGGGCGAGATCTTGAGCGCCGCAATGTCGGCCGCCAGGGTTGCATAGGCCTTGCGCGGGTCGGCGAACAGGCTGAATACCGACAGGCCCGCCACCGTGGCTGCGCCGCGCATGAAGCCCTGCGCGATGAAATCGCGACGGCTCACCGGCCGGGGGTGATCCGGGTGCCGGAGCGGTTCGTGCAGGCCCAGGGGCCGCTTGCGTCTGATCTTCATGACTGGCGCCTCATGTGAAACTACTTGATCAGGGTGGTCGCGCTGCCGAGTACGGTGGCGCAGACGGCCTTGGTGATGGTCTGGGTACGCGTCGGGGTCTGCACGCAGGTCGGATCGCTCGCGTTGCAGTTCACCAGCGAGGTGATCAGGCTGTAGAGTTCGGTCCGTATCTGCGCCGCGGTGGGTTGGCTGGCAAGACTGGCGCCGATCGCCGGGCTGTTGATCAGCGGCGTGATCACCAGGTCCATGCCGGCGGTAGTGCCGAAGGCCTGCGCCGGGGTCTGATTGAGGTTCAGGCCCGGGAAGAATGCCGGCTCGAGCGTGCTGTCATTGACCAGCGCGTTACAGTACTGGATCGCGAGCTGCGATATGCCGATTTCCTGCGACGGCAGGAAGCCCTGGATGTTCGGCACGGTGGGCAACTGCTGCTGCACGGCCTGGTAGGTCGTATTGACCGCGCTCACGCCCGGCGACACGCCGGTGACCGCCGCCATCGTGGCATTGATCTCATCGTACACGTGCAGCCCGATATCGGCTGAGGGCGTGAGATCCACGGGCGCCGACGCGCTCGGCGCGGGCGAGGTGCGCACGTGCGTGTGGGTGCCGATCTGGTCGAAGCTCAGGAAGAAGAGGTCCGATGCCGGTCCGAGCTGCATCGCGATCACCGTCCCTATGTCCGACAGCAGCTGTCCCGCGGTAGGCGAATAGTTGGCGTTGGTCACCGTGGTGTTGAGCGTGCTGTAGGCCTGGCCGACGCTGGCCTCCTGGCCGTTGATGCCGATGTACATGCCCTGGATGGGAATGCTGCCGGGCTGAGACTGGGGATTCAGGCTGATGAAGGTCGGCTTGTCGAACAGATAACTGTAATTGTCGTACTGGCTGGCCGTGAACATGATGTAGCTCTGCGGCACGCCGGTCAGCGCACTGACGTCGAACAGCAGGTAGTAGAGCTGACCCACGCCGGCCGCGTAGTTCTCCTGGATCTGCGACACCGTCATAGCGTGGTTGTGAACCGCGGCGAAGCGGATCTCGCCCTGCCACGGACGATCGTTCGAGGTCTCGTTGCCGAGCACGAACGCAAAGGTGTTGTCCCAATTGCCGAGCGTGCCGCCTTTCGCGGTGTCCAGATCGCCGGTGAAGTTGCCGTTGACGTACAGCTGGCGCCCGTGCGTGGGATCGTAGGTCAGCACGATGTGCTGCAATGCCGCCTGCGCATTCATGTTGGCCGCGGCGGTGGTCAGCGGCGGCGCGCCGTTGGCGTCGGTGACCGTGCTGCGCCCGTAGGCCTGGTACTGCATGGCATCCTGCGCCAGCGTGAAATTGCGCAGTGTCGTGCCACCGGAATAGCCGGCCATGAACGCATTGGTTTGCGTGACGTTCGCCGGTGCGGCCCATAACTCGAGCGAGTACTGGCCGGTGGCGCTGATGGCGGTGTAGAGCTTGCCGCTGGTGGCCGTCGAGCCCTGTGCCTTGGCGCCGCCGGTGCCGAGGATCAGGCCCCAGGCGCTGTCCCAGGCGGTATTGCCCGACAGTGTCAGGTTGATCGCGGGATCGACGCCGCTGGTGTCGAAGGCCGTGCTGCCGGTGCCTTCCTTGAACATCCAGCGCGCGATGATGTCGGCATCGTAGCGGTTGTTGCCGGAGGCGACGATGCCGTCGTACAGCCCCAGCGCGCGCGACACCACCAGCGTCGGGTCCACCGGCGTTACGGGCACGGCGTTGGCGAACGCCTGGATCGCCGCCAGCATGGCCGCGGCGCTGCCCGGGCAGTCGACGGCGCCGCCCGGGGTAGTGGGCCAGCAATTATGCGATTCGGTGGCCAAGCGCACGTAGAAGCGCGACAGCGCCGGCGTGTTCAGATTGATCTTGGCCTGCGCCGCGGCGTAGGCCTCATCGACATTGCTGCTGGCGAAATACGGCGACTGCGGCACGGTGGCGCTCGGCGAATGACAGCGCGAGCAGAACCTGGTCAGCAGCGGATACACCGTGCTCGAGAACAGAGTCGAATCCGCCGGAAACTGCTTGGTCGGGCCCACGGCCTGGTCGACCGGCGCGGTCAGTGCGATCTGTGTCGCGCCGCCGGCGCCGCCCGAGCCGCCGCCGGCCCAATTCTGGATCCACGTGGTCAGGATGTCCGCGCATGCCTGCGGGCTCGCGAGCCAGCAGTTGTGTCCGCCGGCGACCTTGACCACCATGGTCGACTGATTGGCCTGCGTGAGATTCACGACCGTGAGCGCGGCGCTGTAGGCCTGGTTCACATCGTCGGAGCGCGCGAACATCGGTGACTGCCCGCCCGCCTTGTGACAGCCGCCGCAGCGCGAGACCATGTTGATGTTCTGCCACAGGTTGACCTTGAACGCCTCGACATCGGCGGATGCGGGCGCGGGACCCGCATAGACCGAGGCCGTGGCCGTCGCCGTGTCGGGATTCGGCATCGTCGGTACGCCGCCCGAACAGGCGGCCAGCGCCAACAGCGCCAAGGCCGGCGGCGCCAGCGCGCGCACCGGATTCGGCAGACGAAAGGCGGATCGGTTCACGATAGTCTCCCAGGGGCCCGGCGGCATCGCCTAGTTGCCCATGCAGTACACGGCGGTCTCGGCAAAAACCTGCTTCATGTTGTAGCCGCCGGATTCGAAGTCCGAGACGATCTGCGCGGCGGCGCTGCGGTCGGTTGCATTGCTCGGCGGACGCAGGCAGATGGCCTGGAAGACCTTCTGCACCTGGCAGTTGGCGAACGCCTGGCTGCTGGCCAGCTCCTGCCCCAGGGACTTGGCGCCGTTGCCGCTGCCGGGCAGCGTCGGACTCCAACCGAGCAGCGCATTCGGCCCGGTACGCCAGCGGTTGTTCCACGAGTCGTCGGGAGTCACGAATCCATAGGGGAAGTTGCCGGTATTGATGTGGTACTTGGCCTGCGTCTGCCCGGGCGTGTACACCAGCTGCAGGGCGGTCGGGTCGTAGTTGTAGTACGCGAATGCCTGCGCCATGGGGTCCATGGCCGCGTGGCAGCCGATGCAGTTGTTCAGGAACACGCGGCTGTCACCGCCCGGGGAGCGGCTGACGTCCTGGCGAATGCGATCGGGCGGCCGCGAGATATCCATCACCTGCGGCAGGTCATTGCACAGGTAGTTGATCATCGTGAAACGGAACATGGCGCGATTGGTGCCGGCGATGAAGAAGGCCGCGGCGGCCGCCTCGGTCGTGATGACACCGGCGGTGGCCGCCGACGGCACGCCGGTCATCGACGACTGGGTCGTCGCCACCAGCGCGGACTTGAGGTCGACGCCGTGATCGTCCAGGTATTGGTAGTGATTGTTGTTGTTGGGCGCATAGGGCGGCGCGCCGCTGACGTTGCCGATATACAGCAGGTCGGCTGACAGCACGGTATTGAACGGCACGTTGTCACGGATCATGCCGATGACGGTGGCGGTGTAATCGTTGAGCGGAACGAAGGCGGACTGCGCGCGATTGGTGGCCGGGGCAATGAAGTTGCGCAGCGTCACGTTGTAGAAACCGCTGTTGTTCATCGCCAGCTGCGCCGCGCCCTGCGGATTGCCGTTGCTGATCATCGTGGCCATCTGCGTGAGCACTGCATCGCTGGGCGGCACGCCGGCCAGGCGATTGTGCATGCGCGCAGCCTGCTCGTTCGGCCCGGCAACGAGCGGCATCATCGGCTGCAGGCCGAATAGTCCGGCGAGCATCACGCCCGCGTGCCGCGCGGCGCTGGTGCGCCTTCCTGCTGTGCTCATCGTCGCTCCCTGGTGCAAAATGGCTTTGCACAGTGCGAGCGACTATACGCAGGGCATCAAACAGTCGTAATGTCTCAAAGCACAGACAGCGGCGTTGATTACGTATCACCACCACCGCTTGAATCAATCGGCTGCAAAAAAATGAGACCGGGATCACATCGCATCAAC
Source organism: Steroidobacteraceae bacterium (assembly GCA_036521395.1). Taxonomy (GTDB): domain Bacteria; phylum Pseudomonadota; class Gammaproteobacteria; order Steroidobacterales; family Steroidobacteraceae; genus FEN-1191. The sequence goes on from DATDHV010000111.1 coordinate 41,816, forward strand.
ACGCCAAAGAATGAACTCTCGCACACGCGCAACGGAGACTTCGACTCGATGAGACGACAATTACGCACGCTGGGCATAACGCTTGCGGCAGCGATCTTCGTTGCCTGCAGCAGCCGCGGTGACCTCGATATCGGCAAGGGCCAATCCTCCGGCGGCCAGAACGTCGATTTCGCGATCGCTTACATCAAGCGCACGCTGCCGACCGACGCCACCGGCCTGGCCGCGCTGCGCGCCAAGGACGACGTGACGTTGCCGCGCAATTACTGGAGCAAGGCGGACGTATACGTGCGCAGCAGCGCCAGCCCGTCCGGCACCGAAACGAACGTCACCGCCAGCGTCACCGGCACCAACTTCTGGGACGTCAAGGATCTGGATGTCTCGCCCGACGGCGCGCTGCTGGTGTTCGCCATGCGCGGCCCTATTGCCCCCATGCAGCGGGATTTCGCGCCTCCGACCTGGCACATCTGGCAATACAGTGTGTCCGATGGGGTGCTGACGCAGCTGACCGGCACCAGCATCGACACCGATCCCAACGGCAATGACGTCAACCCGCATTACCTGAGCGATGGCCGGATCGTATTTTCATCGACGCGGCAGACCGACGCGCGCGAGGTGCTGATCAACGAAGGCGCCGTCGGAGAGAACGTGCAACCGTTCGAGGCGCAGACCGAATCGCAGAACACTTCCGACTTCGTGCTGCACGTCATGAACGCCGACGGCACCAGCATCCACCAGATCTCCTTCAATCCGAGCCACGACATCGATGCCGCATTGATGTCGAGCGGCCGCATCATGTGGAGCCGCTGGGACAACACGCCGGGCCGCACCGGCGGGGGTGCGCTACAGCTCTACAGCGCCAATCCCGACGGCACCGACGTGCAGCTCCTGTATGGCGCGCAGAGCCACGACACCAGCGTCACCAACCCGTCGGACGCCGCGAGCTGCCCGGCGGGCATGGACTGCACGGTGCAGTTCGTGCGCGCGCGGCAACTCCAGGACGGTCGCGTGCTCGCGCTGGTGCGCCCAGTCACCGCCGCCGACTTCGGCGGCAATCTGCAGATCATAGACGTCGGCAATTACGTCGAGAACAATCAGGCCGTGCCCGACACGGGCTATCCAACCGTCACCAGCGCGCAGGTTCCCGCGACGGCGAACGACGTACGCACGCAATCGATCAACGGCGTGCCGGTGCCGTCTCCGGGCGGCCGCTTCAATTCCGCGTTCCCGCTCTGGGACGGCACCAATCGCGTGCTCGTCACCTGGGGCGAGTGCCGCCTGCAGGATGTCACCGGCCTCATGGTCGCCTGCACTGCCGCCAACCTGGCCCTGGCGCAGTCGGCCAATCCGAGCCTCACGCTCGCGCCGCCGCTCTACAGCGCCTGGCTGCTCGATAACAACGCCGGCACGTTGAAACCCGTGTTCACGCCGGTCGAGGGCGTCATGATCAGCGACATCGTGTCGCTCGAGCCGCGCACCATACCTTGCGCGATCAACGCCACCTGCCCGGTCGACAGTCCTCCGCCGCTCTTCATCGATCCGTCCTACGGCATCCTCGACGTGCGCAGCGTTTACGACCGCGACGGCGTGGCGGCCGGACTGGGCGCGAATGCCAGCCTCGCGGCGATGGTGGCGGCCAGCGCCGCGAACCGGCCGGCGAGGTTTCTGCGCATCGAGAAGGCCGTGGCCTTCGGCGATCCCGACCTCAAGGACGGCTTCCCGAAATTCGACCGCAATATCGCCCTCAGCGGCTCGGTGGGCTATATGCGCCAGTTGCTGGGCTACGTGCCGATCGAGCCCGACGGCTCGGTACGCGTCATGGTGCCTGCCAACGTGCCCTTTCAGATCACCGTGGTCGATGTCAACGCCCGCGCCCTCGAGGACTTCCCGCGCCACCGCTCGTGGCTGACGGTGCGGCCCGGCGAGGTGCTGAGCTGCAACGGCTGCCATACCCCGCAGCCCGCGCACGTGGTCACGGCCGCCGACGGCAACGCGGTGGAGGTCAGCGGTCGCTCGCACGGTCGCGCCGACTTGTCCATCGCCCTGAACAGCGGCGAGGGCGCGACCTTCACCGCCGCAGGCAACGGCAGCGTGCCGACACTGTCGCTGTGCCCCGGCAACACCATGGCGCAGGAACTGGTGGGCAGCACGAGCTGCAATAACAGCCCGTCAGCTGCCTTTGAGGCCGCGCTGCTGAGCTCGGACGTGATCTTCAATGACGCCTGGGGCGATGGCAACACCAATCCGACCGGGCCCAATGCGCCCATTTCCTACACCTACGCCGCACTGAGCACCGCTCTGCCGGTGGTACCGGCGTGCGTGGCGGTGTGGTCGGGCTACTGTGTGAGCATCATTAACTACCCCGCCGTCATCGACCCGCTGTGGAGCGTGGTGCGCGGAAGCACGACGCCGGACCCGCGTGGCGCCGAGACCTGCACCAACTGCCACACGGCCGCGCGCACGGTCATGACGGGGGGTGTCGCGGTGCCCGTGCCGCCGGACGGCAACCTGCAGCTCGACGCCGATCCGGCGCAAAGCACTACGGCGCAGTTGCGTGCCTATACCCAGCTCGTAGACACTCACGACGTCCTGTCGCTCAACATGACCAATCAATTGGTAGACTCCGGAACGACGGTACCCGGCTCGATGGCCGCCGGTAACGCCAACGGTTCGTGCTTTTTTGCGATCATGAGCGGCGCGACGCTGGGCTGCAGCGTGACGGGGACGGTGAATCATGCCGGCTTCATGACCGCACATGAGTTGCGGCTGTTGTCAGAGTGGGTGGATATTGGAGCGCAGTATTACAACAACCCCTTCGACGCGCCGCTGGCCAACTAAGGTCGCTCCACTGATCGCCGCCGTGCTGCTCTCGCTGCTGGCGTCGGCGGCCGCGACCGCGCGCGACTACCTGCAGCTCTTCGTGGTGCAGCCGTACCTCGAGTTGCACACCGGTCCCGGCCGCGGCTATCCCGTCACGCAGGTGGTGGCCCGGGGGGAATCCGTGGACGTGCTGATGCGGCGCACCGAGTGGTTCAAGGTGCGCACCGAGCGCGGCATCGAGGGCTGGGCGTACGAGCGTGACCTCATGCGTACGACACTCGCCGACGGCACGCCGTTCCAGCTCAATCTCGGCGACCGCGCCGGCTTCGCCACCCACCGCTGGGAGAGCGGCGCGTTCGGCGGCGCTTACGCCGGTGCGACACTGATCTCGGCCTACCAGGCCCTGTCGCTGACGGACAACCTCAAGATCGAACTCTCGGCCTCGCAGTTTCTCGGCAACCTCTCCAATGGCTACCTGATCGACATCGGCTTCAGCCATGTGTTCGCGCCCACCTGGCGACTCTCGCCGTTCGTGACGCTCGGCGGCGGCTACGAGCAGGTCGAACCCAAGGCCACCCTGGCGCGGCCCTTGAGCTCCAGCAACCAGAGCGCGTATGTGGGTCTCGGCCTGCGCTTCTACCTGGCCCGGCGATTGTTCCTGCGCGGCGAGCTGCGCGAGCACGAAATTTTGACCAACCAGAACAGCTACGAGGTCAAGAACGAATGGAAACTCGGATTTGGATTCTGTTACTGAGCCTCGCCGTGCTCGATTGCGGGGGTTGCGCCGTATTTCACCGGCACGCCGCTCAAGGCGCGGACCAGAAGGGCACGACCGATGCGCAGGGCTCGGGCGATGCGCAGAGCTCGGGCGATGCGCAGGGCTCGGGCGGCACGCAGGGAGCCGCCGGCGGAGCGGACCAGCGCACGCAGGCGTCGCCGGATAGCGACAGCGGCTCATCGCCGCCCAGCGTGATCGAGCCGCAGGTCCAGCGGCGCACCGTGAAGGTGCCTGCCATCCGCCCGAGCAATATCGAGCTCGGAGCGTATTACGGCGAGATCTCCATTCAGGACTTCGGCGCCCAGCCGGTCGCCGGGCTGCGCTTCGACTACCACATCAGCGAGGACTTTTTCGCCGAGGCCACTTACGGGCGCGCCAAGGCCGGCTTCACCAGCTTCGAGACCCTTAGCAACATATCGCTGCTTTCCGATGCTGAGAGACGCTTCACGTACTACAACCTGTCTCTGGGCTACAACTTGCTGCCGGGCGAGGTCTTCATCGGACGCAATCTCGCCATGACCAGCGCCTTCTACATGCTCGGCGGCATAGGCAGCGTCAAGTTCGCCGGTGATCAGAACTTCACCGTGAATTTCGGCGCCGGCTTCAGGGTGTTGCCGACGGATTGGCTGGCGCTGCACATCGACGTGCAGGATCTGGTGTTCAGGTCCGACGTCACGGGGGTGGAAGAGCTGAAGAACAATCTTCAGGCGACCATCGGCGCGACCGTTTTCTTCTAGTGCAGTGCCGTCCGCGGCGCGAGCGCTCATGGAGGCAGTCATGGATTCAGTCGATGCAACAGTTGGGATCGTGGCCCGCATGCGGGGGCGCGCATTGGGCGCGCTCGCGGTGAGCGCGCTGGCTCTGGGGTTGAGCGCACCGGCCGCGGCTGGCGAGCTGGTCCCCGGCGCCGCGGCGCCCGCCTTCCACCTGACCTCGTCGAGCAACGCGAGCGTGTCGCTGGGCGATCTCAAGGGCCAGGTCGTGCTGATCAATTTTTGGGCCAGCTGGTGCGGTCCGTGCCGGCAGGAGATGCCCGTGCTCGATCAGCTCTACCGCAGGTACAAGCCGGCCGGGTTTACTCTGATCGGCGTGAACGTCGAGCCCAAGAGCGCCGATGCGATGGGCTTCCTCAAGTCGACCCCGGTTTCGTTTCCCATACTGTTCGACACCGACAGCAAAGTCAGTAAGCTGTACGACGTATCGGGCATGCCCAGCACCGTGATCCTCGATCGAACCGGCAAGGTGCGCTTCGTGCATCAGGGCTATCAGCCCGGCGAGGAAAGCGAATACCTCGATCAGATCCGAACCCTGGTACGGGAGTGAGCATGACGCGTCGTCTCGGTATCATCGCCCTGCTGGTGTCCGCGACGACGACGCTGCTGGGTGCGTGTACGCCCATGCAACCCTGGGTGAAGCCCTACGAGCGTGAGCATCTGGCCGACCCGATCATGTCCTTCGATGCCAACCCGGTCTCGAGCACCTACATCGACCACGTATTCGAGGTACGCGAAGGGGCTCGCGGAGCGACCGGTAGCGTCGGCGGCGGCTGCGGCTGCAACTAGGAGATGCCGATGGGGCCGAGGTGGGACATCCGGGCCCGAACGCTGACGGCGGGGCTGCTCACGCTCGCCGCGGTCAGCCGGGCGGCGGTCCTGCCGGATGACCGCGCCGATCTGCTATGGCACGACTGGAGCGGTGGCGGCGTAACGGTCGAAGGTCCCTCCCTCCTGGTGCGCAAGAAGGTCACCGACTCGCTGTCGCTGGCGGCGAACTACTACGTCGACATGATCTCGAGCGCATCGGTGGACGTGCTCTCCACCGCCAGCCCCTACAAGGAGACGCGCCGCCAGGGCAGCATCAGTGCCGATTACCTGCACGGCAACACGACCTATAGCCTCGGCTATATCGAGAGCAACGAGCCCGACTACGTCGCCAGGACCGGCTTCTTCTCCATCAGCCAGTCGATGTTCGGCGATCTCACCACCGTCTCATTCGGCTTCACGCGTGGCTGGGACCGCGTCGGCGAGGACAGCTATCAGAACGGGCACTATGTGGATGGCGGCCGCACGACGACCTGGGTGGGCGAGGCCGACCACCGCAACTGGCAGGCGGGCATCTCGCAGGTGCTCACGCGCAACCTGCTGCTCGCGCTGAACGTCGAGACCGACGAGAGCGACGGCTACCTCCAGAGTCCGTACCGCACCGCCCGCTATTTGAGCCCTGACGGTACGGTCGCGGCCGAGACCCAGGTCACGCCCAATACGCGCACGGGCAATGCCGGATCGCTGCAACTGAAGTACTACCTGCCGTGGCACGCAGCGCTCGACGGCAGCTACCGGATCTACCACGACACCTGGGGAATCCTGGCGCACACGATCGGCGCCGGCTACACGCAGCCGCTGTCCCATAGCTGGACCTTGAGCGGCAACGTGCGCTACTACCGGCAGAGCGCCGCGGATTTCTACGGCGACCTGTTCCCGTTCGAGGACTCGCAGAACTTCATGTCCCGGGACCGTGAATTGGCGCAGTTCCAGGACCTCTCGTTCGGCGTGGGCGCGACCTGGCAGTTTCATCCGCGCTGGCCGCGCTGGATCGAAAAAGGCACGCTGAACCTGAACTACAACCGGCTGCACATTGCCTACGACGATTTCCACGATTTCGGCAAGCCCGGCGCCTCCCCGATCGGGGTTCCCCTCTACGGCTACGACGCCAACGTCACACAGTTCTTTATTTCCTTCTGGTACTGAACGATCATCCGCCTCCGATATCCATCGCTGCGGAGGCGATTCATGAAACATTACCCATTCCAGCGCTCACTGCTGTGTGCGGCGGCCCTGCTGGCGTTCCTGCCCAGCGCCTTCGCGCAGACCGCGGATCAGACCCGGGAGGACGCACGCCTGATCACGGCCACGCAGGTGCTGCAGGAGCTCGCCGCGACACCGGACCAGAACGTGCCCGACTGGCTCATGCAGCGCGCCTACGGCGTCGCCGTGATTCCCGATGTCATCAAGGGCGCCTTCATCTTCGGCGGCCGCTATGGCAACGGGGTGCTGACGGTGCGCGACCCTTCCGGCCGGTTCAGCAATCCTATCTTCATCAGCCTGACCGGCGGCAGCGTGGGCTGGCAGGTCGGCGCCACCTCCACCGACGTGGTGCTCGTGTTCGTGACCGCACGCAGCGTCGAGAATTTCGCGCGCGGCAAGTTCACCCTGGGCGCCGATGCCTCGGTGGCCGCCGGTCCCGTGGGACGTCAGGGCGAGGCCTCCGCGGGCATCAATGCCGAGATCTATTCCTATTCGCGCTCGCGCGGCCTGTTTGCCGGCGTGGCGCTGGACGGCACCGCCCTCGCGTTTGATCGGGGCGCCAACGACGACTACTACCATAGCCCCGAGGTCACGACCACGCAGATCACGACCGGCAAGGTCACGACGCAGTCGGAATCGGCCCGGCGCTTTCTGGCCGCCGTGACCCACAGTGCCAACGGCACCGAGGCCGCGCCGCCGGCGCCGGGGGGTCCCACCCAAACCGCCGCGCCCCCGGCGGCGGCCACCCCGCCCGCCGCGCCGCCGAATTCGGGCGCCGTGAAGACCTACCCGATGGAGGATGCGCAGCCGGGCAGCGAGCCGAAATAGGCCCGGCACGGGTACAGCGCACGGCGTTGGCCGCCCGCCGGCGCGCGGCTGGTGGCTGGTGTCCAGACTGGGCCGCTATAGCAACCGGTTGAGCCAGGGTATGGTGGCGAGGGAGAGCAGGATGGCGATGCCGAGCACCGAATTGGCCAGGGCCGGCTCGAGCTCGTACTGATCGGCCAGTATGGCCGCCGACACCATTGGCGGCAGGCCCGCCTGCAGCACGCCCACCACCAGCACCAGGCCGCCGACTCCCCCGAGCCGGCCGAGCAGAAAGCACGCTGCTGGCGCGAGCAGCAGCTTCCAGATGAGCGCGCAACCGACCGCCGGCAGCCGGGCGCGCGGCAGTTCGAGCCGCTGCTGCAAGCCGACCGAAAACAGCGCCAGAGGCGTGAGCGTGGCCGCGATACGCGCGCACAGCTCGTGCAGTAGCGGGAACGGATCGCCGAGCCGGCCGAGCGCGATTCCCGCCAGCAATGCCACGAATGATGGAAACAGCAGGATGCGTCGCAGGATCTGTAGCGGCCGCAACGAGCGCCCGGCGTAGATGACACTGACGGCCACCCCGCCGATGGCCAGCGCCAGAAAGCAGCCGGTCTGGTCCCCGATCACCGCCAGCGCCAATGCCGGCGGCCCACGCAGCGCCTCAATCATCGGATAGCCGATGAATGCCGTGTTGCCGAGGCCGCCCACGAGCGTGAGCGCACCGATGCGCGCGCGCGACCAGCCAAGTGCGTGGCCGAGAGCAGCGAACACCACCCATGAGCCGATGAACACCAGCCAGTTGGCCGCCGTCAGAAACCAGAATTGCGCCTGGAAGTGCACCCGGGGTATCAGATTGAGCACCAGAGCCGGCAGCGCAATGTTGATGATCCACCAGTTCAATGCCGTGGCCAGCGCCGCGGGCGGCCGGGCCCAGCGCGCGACCAGGAAACCCAGCGCCAGGCAGGTGAAAAGCAGCACCAGAGATGCCATACCGCCAGTATAGAAGCGCAGTCGCGCGCGCAAGCGCCGGTTGCACTCACGGGCGCGGGCTTTTCCGCTAGCATCGTCCCCCGATGCCGACCGCCGCGCTGAAAGCCTCCCGCCTGTGCAAGCGCTACGGCAGTCTGATTGCCGTGGACGAGCTCTCCTTCCAGGTGCGCCATGGAGAAATCCTCGGATTGCTCGGCCCCAACGGCGCCGGCAAGACCACGACCATCAACATGG
>DATDHV010000112.1:0-10309 GCA_036521395.1 Steroidobacteraceae bacterium
GCCGATGTAGGCTTCCGAGCGCGCAGGGACCCAGGGCGGCGTGCCGCGATGGCGCAGGCCCGCGTTGATGCCCGCCAGGATGCCCTGCGCCGCGGCCTCCTCGTAACCCGTGGTGCCGTTGATCTGGCCGGCAAAGAACAGACCCGCGACCGTCTTGGTCTCGAGCGAGGGCTTGAGATCGCGCGGATCGAAGAAATCGTATTCGATGGCATAGCCGGGCCGCGTCAGGTGCGCGTGCTCGAAGCCGCGAATGCTGCGCACGAACTGCCACTGCACGTCGAAGGGCAGGCTGGTCGATATCCCGTTCGGATAGACCTCGGGCGTGTCGAGCCCCTCGGGCTCGATGAAGATCTGATGACTGGCCTTGTCGGCGAAGCGGTGGACCTTGTCTTCCACCGACGGGCAGTAGCGCGGGCCCGTGCCTTCGATGCGCCCGGTGAACATGGGCGAGCGATCGAAGGCCGCGCGGATGATCTCGTGGGTGCGCTCGTTGGTCGCCGTGATATGGCACGGCAGCTGCGGCGGGTGCTCGGCGGCGCGCCCCAGGAACGAGAACACCGGCAGCGGCTGATCGCTGTGCTGCACGGCCAGTGAGGCATAGTCGATGGTGCGACCGTCGATGCGCGGCGGCGTACCGGTCTTGAGCCGGGCGCTGTGCGGAGCAATCTCGCGCAGTTGTGCCGCCAGGCGCAACGAGGGCGGCTCCCCGGCCCGCCCGCCGCTGCTCTGTTCGAGCCCCACGTGGATGCGTCCGGCCAGGAAGGTTCCCACGGTCAGCACCACGGCCGGCGCTTCGAACACGATGCCGGCGATGGTCTCGACGCCCACCACCCGTCCCTGCTGCACGATCAGGCCCGCGGCCTCCTGCTGGAACAGCGACAGCCCCGGCTGGTGCTCGAGCAGGCTGCGGATGGCCTTGCGGTACAGCGTCCGGTCGGCCTGCGCGCGCGTGGCCCGCACCGCCGGTCCCTTGCTCGCATTGAGCGTGCGCAGCTGGATGCCGGCGCGGTCCGCGGCCCGGGCCATGGCCCCGCCCAGGGCGTCGATCTCGCGCACCAGGTGACCCTTGCCGATCCCGCCGATGGCGGGGTTGCAGCTCATGGCCCCGAGGGTCTCGATATTCTGCGTCAGCAGCAGGGTCCGGCAGCCCATGCGCGCCGCCGCCAGCGCGGCCTCGGTGCCGGCGTGGCCGCCGCCCACGACGATGACCTCGAAACCGCTGGAAAAGCGCATGGCGCGAGTGTGCGAGCGGCTCACGGCACAAAGCAAATACCGCCGGCCAGCGCGACTATTGTATCAAAACAGGAAATTCATCCATTCAATTCTACGTTTTTGTAACGCTACCGAACACACCGGTGTCTCGGCAGCCGAATCTCACATCGCAGGCGCGAGCTCACTTGCCCACGCAGAAGGCCGCGAAGATCCGTCCGAGCAGCTCGTCCGAGCTCTCATTGCCCAGAATCTCCCCGAGTGCCTGCTGCGCGCACCGGAGCTCCTCGGCGACCAGCTCGCGAGCTCCGCGCTGAAGCAGTTGCTGCGTCGCATCCCGCAGGTGGCCCCCGCAGCGCGCGAGCGCCTCCAGGTGCCGCGCGCGCGCCGACAGTGCGCCCTCGCCTGCGTGCACATAGCTCATGCTCGCCTGCAGATGCGCGCGCAGCCCCTCCACGCCCTCGCCACTGCGCGCGCACAGCCGGATCGCCTCCAGCTCCGGGGGCGGCCTGAGCGCAGCGGGCGTGCACAGATCCATCTTGTTCAGGATCAACGTCACGGGAATCCCGGCCGGCAGCCGCGAGTGAGCTCTGCCGTAGGCGGCCGCCTGCGGGTCGGTCGCGGCATCGATCACGAACAGGATGCGGTCAGCGCCCCGCAGGGCCGCCTCGGCGCGGCGGATGCCTTCCGCTTCGATGGCATCCCCGGGCTGCGCACGCAGCCCCGCGGTGTCGAGCACGTGCAATGGCAGGCCGTCGAGCTGGATGCGCTCGCGCAGTACATCGCGCGTGGTGCCCGGCAGCGCCGTCACGATGGCCGCCTCATGCCCGGCCAGCCGGTTCAGCAGCGTGGATTTGCCGGCATTCGGCGCCCCGGCGATCACCACCGTCATGCCCTCGTTCAACAGCCGCCCCTGGCCGCTGCGCGCGAACAGCGTGGCGAGCCGCTGCGCGGCCCCCTCCAGACCTTGGAGCAGGGCCGCATCGGGCAGCAGCGCCAGATCCTCGTCGGCAAAATCGATGGCGGCCTCGACCTGCACGCGCAACGCCCCGAGCTCGGCGCCGAGCGAATGTACCTGCAGCGAGAACTCGCCCTGCAGCGAGCGCATGGCCGCGCGCGCCGCCGCCTCGGAAGCGGCATCGATCAAATCCACGACGGCCTCGGCCTGCGCCAGGTCGAGCTTGCCGTTCAGATACGCGCGCTGCGTGAACTCCCCGGGCTGCGCGCGCCGCGCGCCGAGCTCGAGCAGGCGCCGCACCAACGCCTCGACGATGACCGGGCCGGCATGGCCCTGCAGCTCGAGTACGTGTTCACCGGTATAGGAATGGGGCGCGGGAAAATACAGCGCAATACCGCTGTCGATCGCCCCGGCCCCCCCGGCGCCAAAGCTCGCACGCACCGCGGTGCGCGGGGTGGGCAGCGCGCCGAGCAGCGTGGTCGCGATCGCAGGCACGCGCGGCCCCGAGAGCCGCACGATGGCGATGGCCCCGCGGCCCGGCGGCGTCGCCGGGGCGACGATGGTGTCGGTCTCGGGGCGGCGAGCCGCGGCGCTCACCGCTTCGTGTGGCCCGCAGTCCCGATGCGGCGGTTGATGTTCCACTGCTGCAGGATCGACAGCATCGTGTTGGTGACCCAGTACAGCACCAGGCCGGCCGGGAAGAAGGCGAAGGTCACCGACATGGCGAGCGGCATGAACATGAAGACCTTCTGCTGCATGGGGTCGCCAACCTGCGGGTTGAGCTTGTACTGCACGAACATGGCCGCCGCCATGAGCGCCGGCAGTACGAAATACGGATCACGCGAGGACAGATCGTTGATCCAGAAAATGAACGGCGCCTGTCGGATCTCGACGCTGTCGCGCAGCACCCAGTAGAAGGCCAGGAACACCGGGATCTGGATCACCATGGGCAGGCAGCCGGCGAGCGGATTCACTTTCTCGCGCTGGTACAGCTCCATCATGCCGCGGTTGAGCTTCTCGCGGTCGTCCTTGTAGGTCTCACGCAGCGCGTTCATGCGCGGCGCCAGCGCCTTCATCTTCGCCATCGAGCGGCCGCTGGCCTCGGACAGCGGGTAGAACAGCAGCTTGAGCAGCACGGTCACGATGATGATGGTGAAGCCCCAGTTGCCGACCACGCGGTGCACGTGATCGAGCAGCCAGAACAGCGGCGTCGCGAGCACGCTGAGCTTGCCGTAGTCGGCGACCAAGCTGAGCTTGGGACCCACCGCGTCCAGCCGCGACTGCAGTTTCGGGCCCACCCAGAAGGTCGCCCCGACGCTCGCGCTGCCGTCCACGGGTACGGTCTGGCTGGGCCCGGTGGCCGAGAGCAGGAATTCATTGCCCAGGGTCTTGAGCTGGAAGCGGTACGGCGCGCCGGCCGGTGGGATCACGGCGGCGAGAAAATGCTGTTGCAGCGCGGCGATCCAGCCCGAGCTCACGCTCTGGTTCAGCGTCGCGCCCTTGCTGATGTCGAGCTTCTCGTATTTCAGGCCATCGAAGATGGCCGGCCCCTTGTAGGCATAGCTGTCGACGCGGAAATACGAGCGCTCGATGGGCAGGTTGTAGCGCAGGATCTGCTCGTAGGGCGCAAAGGCCCACGGCGCGCTGCCCGCGTTGTGGATGTCGTACTCCAGACCGATGCGGTACTGGCCGCGGCGGAAGACCAGCGTCTTGGTGACGGTGAGGCCGTGGCCATCGCTCCAGTGCAGGGGCAGCCGCAGTTCGTTCTGCCCCGGTGCGAGCCGCAGCTCCTGCACATCGGCCGTGTACAGCGTGCGATGCGTCGGGGCCGGCTCGCCGCTGGTCCCGGCCAGCCCGCTCTGCAGTACGTAGAGCGACTCGGCGCTGTCGCGGTTGAGCAGCCGCACCGGCACGTCGGGTTGGTTCTTGGTGACCGGGTAGGCCGGCAGATCCACGCGCTCGAGCTCACCGCCGGCCAGCGCCACCTCGACATCGAGCACGTCGGTGCGGACGTGCACCTTTCCGCCCGGGAGTGGCGCTCCCGTGCCCTCGCCCAAGCCCGCGGCCGCGACCGCGCCGCTGGCGGTGCTGCCCGCGGCGATCGGGGCGCTCCCGGCCGCGCTCGCCGGCGTCGCGCCGGTGGTGCCAGAGCCGTTGGCACCCGGCGCGCTCGGCGCGGTGGCCGTCGGGGCCGAATTATCGAGCGGGACGGCCGGCGGTTGCGCACCGGCCGCGGCCGTGGACGCCGGGGTGCTCGGGTAGTCGTGCACCCAGGTCTGGTAATTCACGAACAGCGCCATGCCGAGCAGCGCCCAGAGAAATACGCGAAGGTTGGCAGTCATGAAGGTTGGCGATCGTGCAGGTGTGGAAGCGGCACCGGATCATAGCCACCCTCGTGCCAGGGGTGACAGCGCAGCAGCCGCCGCAGCGCCAGCGCACTGCCGCGCCCGCCGCCGTGGAGCCGCACGGCCTCGAGCGCGTACTGCGAGCAGGACGGGTAGAAGCGGCAGCGCTGGCCGAGCAGCGGGCTGAGCGCGAGCTGATAGGCGCGGATCAGCCATTGAATGGGCTTGCTCACCATGGATTCCGTGTTCTTACCACTGAAGTGAGGACAGTTTCTGCCACAGACCCTCGAGGCTCGCGCGCAATTGCGCCGGCGCGGCCGCACGCGAGTCGGGGCGCACGCCGATGACGATGTCGAGTGCCGGCAGATGGGTTTGGTTCAGTCGAAAGCTCTCCCGGATGAGGCGGCGCACGCGGTTGCGCTCGACCGCGTTGCCCATGGTGCGCACGGCCACCGACAGCCCCAGGCGCGGCGCGCCCAAGGCGTTGGGTTGCACGTTGACCGTGAAGAACTCGTTGGCCAGGCGCCGGCCGCCGGCATAAATACGCTTGAATTCGCCCGCTTTGCGCACGCGCCGCGCACGCGGGAAACCCAGGGGTTGCGCGACGGCGCCGGGCGCGCGCGCGGCCATTATCATCGTTCCGGCCGTGCCGGCGCTACGGGCTCAGGCGCTTGCGGCCCTTGGCACGCCGGCGCGCCAGCACGGCGCGGCCGTTCTTCGTGGCCATTCGGGCCCGAAATCCATGCGTGCGCGCGCGGCGCACCTTGCTCGGCTGGTAGGTACGTTTCATGATTTCAAGGCCCTGAAAACTGAACGAAAAATGGGTCGGCAGGGTACGCAGCGGCGCTCGGCGTGTCAATACAACGGCTTCCTGGCGATCATGGCGCGGGTATAGACTCTCGGCCCTTTTCCCGGAGCGAACGCCTTGGATGCGTCGGTGTGGTCGCGCTGCATGAGCGCGCTCGAAAACGAGCTGCCCGAGCAGCAGTTCAACACCTGGGTGCGACCACTGCAATCGGTGGAGGCCGACGGCGCGCTGCGCCTGCTCGCCCCCAATCGATTCGTGGTCGACTGGGTGCGCACCAACCTGATCGAACGCATCCAGACGCTGCTGCGCGAGCGCGGCATCGCCCAGCCGTCCACGATTACCGTCGAAGTGGGGTCGCGACCTGCGCTCGCCGATCTGCCCATCGCCACTGCGCGAGGCCTCAAGAGCGTGCCGAACGCGCTCGGCGCGGCGCTGAACGTCGATTTCACCTTCGACAGCTTCGTCGAGGGCAAGAGCAATCACTTTGCCAAGGCTGCGGCCATGCAGGTGGCAGGCAATCCCGGACGCGCCTACAACCCGCTGTTCATCTACGGCGGTGTCGGGCTGGGCAAGACTCACCTCATGCACGCCATAGGGCACCTGATCATCCAGCGCGATAGCGGCGCGCGCGTGGCCTACGTGCATTCCGAGCGCTTCGTGAGCGACATGGTGCGGGCGCTGCAGCACAATCGTATCAACGACTTCAAGAGCGCCTACCGCTCGCTGCACGCCCTGCTCATCGACGACATCCAGTTCTTCGCCGGCAAGGAGCACTCGCAGGAGGAGTTCTTTCACACCTTCAATGCCCTGCTCGAGGGCCAGCACCAGGTCATACTGACCTGCGATCGCTATCCGCGCGAAGTCGACGGGCTGGAGGAGCGGCTCAAGTCACGCTTCGGCTGGGGACTGACCGTGGCCGTCGAGCCGCCGGAGCTCGAGACCAGTGTCGCGATCCTGATCGGCAAGGCGCAGGCGGTGGGCATCGAGCTGGCCGAGGAGGTGGCGTTCTTCATCGCCAAGCGCATTCGCTCCAACGTGCGCGAGCTCGAGGGGGCGCTGCGTCGGGTGATCGCCAACTCGCGCTTCACGGGCCACCCGATCACGCTCGAGTTCACCAAGGAAGCGCTCAAGGATCTGCTGTCACTGCAGGCGCGCCTGATCACGGTGGAGAACATTCAGAAGACCGTCGCCGACTACTACAAGGTGCGCGTGGCCGATCTGCTGTCCAAGCGCCGCAGCCGCTCGGTGGCGCGCCCGCGGCAGGTGGCCATGGCGCTCGCCAAGGAGCTCACGACCCACAGCCTGCCCGAGATCGGCGATGCGTTCGGCGGCCGCGACCACACCACGGTGCTGCATGCGTGCAAGCGCATCAAGGAGCTGCGTGATCTGGAGCAGCGCATCCAGGAGGACTATTCAAACCTGTTGAGAACCCTGACGGGCTGAGGTGCATTTGCTGTGCACGAGAATGTGCATAAGCTTACCCACACGACGTACACAGGCTGCCGGCGCGGTTGTTAGCGGAGCCGGGCGCGACGGCACGCTGCGAATTGGCGCGAAAAGTTGGCTGCGCGCGGTTGTGCGCGCTTTTCACAGGCTTAATATCTATCATTGTCCTTTCCTAAGAAAGAACATAAGAGACAGAGGATCCGCAGCACATGAAAGTCTCCGCGACACGCGAACATCTGCTCGAGGCGCTGCAGAGTGTCATCGGCGTGGTCGAACGACGACAGACCATGCCGATTCTCTCGAATGTGCTGCTCAGCGCGCGCGACAATCGCCTGCGCGTCACCGGAACCGATCTCGAGGTCGAGCTGGCCGCCGCTGCCGAGGTCAGCGTGCAGCAGCCGGGGGACATCACCGTGCCCGGACGCAAGCTGCTCGACATCGTCCGCACGCTGCCGGAGAAAACCCAGATAACCGCCACGCGCGAGGGTGAGCGCGTGGTACTGCGCGGCGGGCGCAGCCGCTTCACGCTCTCGAGCCTGCCGGCCACGGAGTTCCCGGTGATCGAGGACATCAACGCACAGCACACGCTCTCCATCCGCGGTCCCGACTGCCGCCAGCTCATCGACAAGACCCATTTCGCCATGGCCCAGCAGGATGTGCGCTACTACCTCAACGGTACGCTGCTCGAGTCCAACGGACAGAGCCTGCGGGCGGTCGCCACCGACGGCCATCGTCTGGCCTGGTGCGAAGTGCCGCTGGAAGGCCAGGCGCGGGAGCTGCAGCAGATCATCCTGCCGCGCAAGGGCGTGTTGGAGCTGCAGCGGCTGCTGGATGGCGAGGGCACTATCGAAATGGGCATCGGAACGAACCACGTTCGCGTCCAGATCGGCGATGTTCGCTTCACTTCGAAACTAATAGACGGCAAATTCCCGGAATATGGACGCGTCATACCCGCCGAGCCGCCGCGCATCATGTCGGCCGGCCGCGAAGCGCTGCGGGCAGCCCTGCAACGCACGGCCATCCTGTCCAATGAGAAATACCGGGGCGTACGGCTCACCTTTGCGCCAGGCCTGCTGACCGTGCAGGCGCACAATCCCGAGCAGGAAGAGGCCGAGGATCAGCTCGAGGTGGATTTCACCGGCGAGGAGCTCGAAATAGGCTTCAATGTCAGCTACTTGCTGGATGCATTGGCCGCCGTGGATACCGATACGGTAGAAGTTGGGCTCACCGATGCCAACAGCAGCTGCCTGATCCGGGCACCCGGCAACGTCAGCGTGAAATACGTCGTGATGCCCATGCGGCTCTGAGTCGCCATGGGTCTGGCTGCACTGCGGCTGGAGGATCTGCGCTGCTTCCCAAGGGCCGAGCTCGAGCTCGACCCCCGGCTCAATCTGATCAGCGGCGATAACGGCTCGGGGAAAACCTCGCTGCTCGAGGCCATCTACTTGCTGGGCCGCGGCCGCTCGTTTCGAACCCGCCTTACGCCGCAGTTGATCCGTCACTCGGCCCCGCGCGCTTGGGTACATGGGCGCACGAGCCCCGAGCCTGGACACGCGATCGGTATCGAGTGCGAGCGCAGTTCGGGCGGCAAACCCGTCGTGCACATCCGCATCGATCGGTTGCCGGCCACCTCCCGCGTCCAGCTCTCAGAGATGTTTCCCGTGCAGATCATCGACCCCGGTATTCACCGACTGGTCGAAGATGGGCCGCCTCAGCGGCGGCGGTGGCTCGACTGGGCAGTGTTCCACGTGGAACCAGGCTTCGTGCGCCAGTGGCAGGATTACACACGCGCTCTGAGGCAACGCAACGCCGCGCTTCAAGCCCACGCCGACGAGACGCCGTGGGATGGTGAGATCATTCGACTGGGCGAACTGCTCGCGGCCGCGCGTGCACGCCTGGTGACGGAGCTGCAGCCCCACTGGGCGGAAATGTTGCAGTCCTTGGGCGCGGTTGCCGCGTCCTTGGCATTTTTCCGGGGCTGGGGCGGGGAGCAGTCCCTGGCAGAGTGCCTGCTGTCCCATCGGCAGCAGGACCGTGAGCGGGGCATTACCTCGCGGGGCCCCCACCGATTTGACGTCGTGCTGCGGGTGGACGGTCGCCCGGCCCGCGAGGTCGTCTCCCGCGGTCAGCAGAAATTGCTCGGCATGGCCATGGCGCTGGCCATGACGCGCTTCCTGACCCAATCTGCGGGACGACACAGCACCCTGCTGCTGGATGATCCGGCGGCCGAGCTGGATGGGGGCAGGACCGAGGCCGTATTGGGCACCGTTCGTGCCCTGGGAGCTCAGATGGTGGTGACGGCGTTGCATCCCGAGCAGTCCTTCCTGGGCGTCCCGGATGCCGTGTTCCACGTGGAACACGGAGGCGTCCGACGCCTATAACCGCTATAATGGCGGGATGTCAAAAAGAGCCTCGGTATGAGTGCGACAGACGTCTACGATTCCAGTAAAATCAAGGTCTTAAAGGGACTTGATGCAGTGCGGAAAAGACCCGGAATGTACATCGGCGATACCGATGACGGGAGCGGACTGCACCATATGGTTTTCGAGGTCGTGGATAACTCGGTGGATGAATCCCTGGCCGGTCACTGCGATCGGGTCGTGGTCACCGTGCATGCCGACGAGTCCGTCACCGTCTCCGATAACGGCCGGGGTATCCCGGTGGATATCCACACGGAGGAGGGACGGTCTGCCGCCGAGGTCATAATGACCGTGCTGCACGCGGGCGGTAAGTTCGACGATGTCTCCTATAAGGTGTCCGGCGGCCTGCACGGGGTGGGCGTGTCGGTGGTCAATGCGTTGTCGGACTATCTGTTGCTGACCATCTGTCGCGACGGCTACATGCACCGCCAGGAATACCACCTCGGCGAGCCTGCTGCGCCGCTGGCCGTGGTGGGTCGGACCAGCGAGCGTGGCACGACCATCCGCTTCAAGCCCTCGTCCCAGATCTTCACCCACATCCAGTTCAACTACGACACGCTCGCCAAACGGCTGCGCGAGCTCTCGTTCCTCAACTCGGGCGTTCGCATCGAACTCATCGATGAGCGCGAGAACCGCTCCGACGTTTTTCAGCACGACGGCGGCCTCAAGGCCTTCGTCGCCCTTCTGAATCGCTCGCGCACGCCGGTGCATGACTCAGTCTTCTGGTTTCGCACGCAGGAGGGCACCGCGACCGTCGAAGTGGCGCTGCAGTGGAACGACTCCTACCAGGAGAGCATGTACTGCTACACCAACAACATTCCACAGAAGGACGGCGGCACGCACCTGTCGGGATTCCGCGCTGCGCTGACGCGCACGCTCAACGACTACATCGAAAAGGAATCGAGCGCAAAGAAGGAGAAGATCTCGACCACGGGCGATGATGCGCGCGAAGGCCTCACGGCCATCCTGTCCATCAAGCTGCCCGATCCCAAGTTCTCCTCGCAGACCAAGGACAAGCTGGTCTCCTCCGAGGTCAAGGGCATGGTGGAGACTGCCGTGGCGCAGAAGCTCGGGGAATTCCTGCTCGAGCATCCGCAGGAGGCGCGCGCCATCGTCGGCAAGA
>DATDHV010000113.1:0-6865 GCA_036521395.1 Steroidobacteraceae bacterium
GCGGTGCATTCGATACCGAAGAGCGTCGCGGCCGCCCCGCCGGCGAGCTCGCAGCCCAAGCCGGCCGCGAAGGCCGCGGCGCCCAAGGCGCCCCCGGCACCTGCAGCGGCGCCGGCCAAGAAGCCGGCCCGGAAGGCGCCCGCGCCGGCTGCCGCAAAAAAGGCGGCCCGACCGGCCGCACGCAAGACTGCCAAGAAGGCTGCCGCCAAGTCAGCCAGGAAAAGCGCCAAAAAAGCCGCGCGCAAGGCGCCCAAGCGCAAGTCCGCCGTGAAGCGGAAGACGGCCCGAAAGGCGCTCGCGAGGCGTCGCGGCTCGAGCGCACGCGGACGTGCACGCACGGCCGCCAAATCGGCGCGGCGCGCGGGCAGCACGCGGCGCGCGGCTCGCAAGCGCACACCGAAGCGCAAGAAATAGCGCGCGGGCGGCGCCCGGCGTTCGACCCGCCGGGTCGGCGCGGGTCGCGCTAAGGCTGGCGGCTCCGGAACCAGGCTTCGATCAGGCGGCGCGCGATGGTGTGCGCCGGCGGCAGCAGCAGGCTCGATGCAGCGCGCAGCTCCTCGAGCTCGAACCAGCGCGCATCCTCGAGCTCGCCGTCGAGCCGCACCGCCCCGGCGCTGGCCTCGGCATGGAATCCGAGCATGAGCGAGGCGGGAAACGGCCAGGGCTGAGAGGCAAAATAGCGCACCGCCGCGACAGTCACGCCGGTCTCCTCCTCGACTTCGCGCACGACCGCCTCCTCGAGACTCTCGCCGGGCTCGACGAAGCCGGCCAGCGCCGAGTAGCGGCCCTTGGCCCAGGAGGCCTGGCGGCCGAGCAGTGCGCGCTCGCCGTCGGTGACCAGCACGATGATGGCCGGATCGATGCGCGGAAAGAATACCGATTCACAGGCCGGGTTCGTGCAGACGAGCACATGTCCGGCGCTGCGCGGCACGGTGGGCGCGCCGCACACCCCGCAGTGCCGCTGGCGGCTGCGCCACACCATGAGCGCGCGCGCATAGCTCAGCAGCTGCGCCTCATCCGCCGCCTGCACGGGCAGCAGCGGCCGCAACTCCTCATACATCGTGTCGGGCGGGGCCAGCGACAGCTCGGGCGGCAGATCGACCATCACGCAGCGCTCGCCACGAAACCACCCCAGCAGCACCAGGCGCGAGGCGTCGAGGGCCGCGATCGTGGCGTCGTCGGGACCCAGGAAGGCAATGGAGGTCTGCGGGTCGCGCCGTACCAGGTGGGTGGTGCCGCGGCACACCAGGAAGCGCGTGCCCGGATCGGCGCGTGCCGCCTCGAGCCAGTCCGGCTGCGCGCGCAGTTCAGCGCGGCGCTGCAGGGCGGGGCTCGGAGCGGTGATCATGCCCCGCAGTGTTGCAGACCGCCTGTTAGAGCGGCAACCCCAACTGCGCGTAGCCGGCATCGACGCCCTCGGCATCCGCCGACCGCACCTCGCCCGCGGGGCCTGCCTGCGGTGCGCACACGATGCAGCGCGGCGCGCGCAGCGACCAGCGATCGGTCACCAGCATGGCGTTGCACTCGCGGCAGCCGCCGAGCATGAGCTCATCGCCGCGCGCGAGCGCGATCAGCAGGAACACGGCGTGCTCGAAACTGATGAGCGGCTCGGGAACGAGCGCGCGGTAGCTCTCGTAAGCCTGGCACAGCAGCTCGCCGCGGCCCAGGCCCGGCACGGCGCGCGCCGCTTCCGTCATGGTGAGCGCCGGCAGGGCGCCGATCAGCCGGCACAGGCTCGCCAGCAGCGCCGATTCATGACGTGCGCGCACGCTGCGCGTGAAGAAGGCCGGCTGTTGCGGCGACTTGCCGCGATGGCGCGCGGGCGCGCCGGCCGCGGGCTCCTTCAGGTAGGAGCGGTAGAGCTTGCGTATGCGATCGTCGGTGAGACCGGTCCAGAGACGGATGGTATGCGTGCGCGCTTCGTGCTGGATGAACCGCATGGCGACCTCGAAGCGGCGCCGGTCGCGGTTGTAGCGATCGTCGTGGATGCGCATCGGGAGCTTCCTGTGCTAGAAAGGTTACCAGTAACACTTTCGGTGCAACTATGGCAGATATGGCCCGCGCCTCCAAGCCGGAATGCGGCAGGATATTTCGCCCGAAGCTGGAGGAATGCCATGGACGACGCCAAAGGGGCCACGGCCGCAGCGCCGCCGGCAATGCCGCTCGCGGGGCGCTGGGACAGCGCCATGCTGGTGCCGGTGGCCGAGCTCAATGAGCTCATGCTGCAGATCCTGCGGGCTGCTGCGGCCGCGCCTGCCGTGCCCACGGCCGGCGGCACCGCATGCGCGCCGCCGCGACTGGTCACGGGGCTGCGCGAGCGCTGGTGCGCGCTCAACGGCAGTGCGCAGCCGCGGCTCGCGCGCTGCCCCTATCTGCTGCTCGACGCCGGCTTCGCATCGCGGGAGCGCTGGGACCGTCTGGCGATGCAACGCGGCGTCATGGACGGGGGCGCGGTGCGCGGCTGCTTCGCGGGTCCCTCCGGGGTCGCGCTGGTGCGCCGGACGCTGGTGTTCGCCTGGCATCTGGCGCGCTCCAACCGTCTGAGCGCGCGCGTGCTGCTCGGCATGAGTGCCGAATGCGCCGAGCGCATCGCCGACAGCGCGCTCAAGGATCTCGAGGCGCTGGCCGAACTCTCCCCGCCGTGGGTGGCGCCCCGCTGGGAGCAGCAGCCGGCCGTGTGGCGGCAGATGATCCGCGCGGCGCTGGACGGGCGGCCCGTGGCGCTGCGGCGGGTGCAGTTGCGGGGCCTGCAGCTGCTGGCCGCCGGCGAGCGCGGGTCGGACCGGGCGGCCGAGGCAGTGCGCAGCGGCCTCTAGCCTTGAGGCCCGCCCGCGCGCCATGTGCTAAGTTGCGCGCCCCATGCTTGCCCTGTCGACTCGCGCCCTCACCAAGACCTACACCAACGGCGTTCACGCGCTGCGCGGCGTCGACCTGGACGTCGAGCAGGGTGACTTCTTCGCACTGCTGGGTCCGAACGGCGCCGGCAAGACCACGCTGATCGGCATCGTGACCTCGCTGGTCACCAAGAGCAGCGGCAGCGCCAGCGTCTTCGGCTTCGACATCGACCGCGCGCTCGAGCGCGCCAAGTCCTGCATCGGCGTGGTGCCCCAGGAGCTGAACTTCAACCAGTTCGAAACGCCGATGACCATCGTCGTGAACCAGGCGGGCTTCTACGGCATCGCACGCACCGAGGCGCGGGTGCGCGCCGAGCGCTACCTGCGCCAGCTGCAACTCTGGGACAAGCGCAACGGCGCCGCTCGCGGCCTGTCGGGCGGCATGAAGCGGCGGCTCATGATCGCGCGCGCACTCATGCACGAGCCGCGACTGCTGATCCTGGATGAACCCACCGCCGGGGTGGACATCGAGATCCGGCGCACGATGTGGGATTTCCTGCGCGACATCAATGCGCGCGGCACCACCATCATCCTGACCACGCACTACCTCGAGGAGGCCGAGAGCCTGTGCCGCAACATCGCCATCATCGACCACGGCGGCATCGTCGAGCGCGACCGCATGAGCAGCCTGCTGCGCCGCCTCAATACGCAGACCTTCGTGCTCAACACGCGCAATCCGGTCCATGCGGCCCCGCCGGCCGCGAACTACACCTTGCGCCGCATCGATGAGCATACCCTCGAAGTCGACATCGCCAAGGAGCACAATCTCAATGAGCTGTTCGGCGAGCTGTCGGCGGCGCGAATCGAAGTGGTGAGCATGCGCAACAAGGTCAATCGGCTGGAGGAGATCTTCATGCGGCTGGTCGAGAACCGGGGCGGCAATGGATAGCGCCGCTACCGTGCCCGGGACCTCGGCCGAACTGCCGCTCGCGACCGTGCGCTGGGTGGGCCTGCGCACCATCGTGATTCGCGAGTACGGTCGCATCGTGCGCATCTGGGGTCAGACGCTGGTGCCCTCGGTGGTCACCGCGACGCTGTATTTCGTGATCTTCGGCAGCCTGATCGGCCGCCGCGTGGGTCCCATGTCGGGCTTCGATTACCGGCAGTTCATCGCGCCGGGCCTGATCATGATGTCGATCATCACCAACTCCTACGGCAACGTTGTGTCCTCCTTCTTCGGCGCGAAGTTCGGCAAGCACATCGAGGAGCTGCTGGTCTCGCCGCTGCCCAACTGGATCATCGTCGCCGGCTACGCCACCGGCGGCATCATGCGCGGCATGATGGTGGGGCTGGTCGTGACAGCGGTGTCGCTGTTCTTCGCGCGGCTGCCGGTGGCGCATTTCGGCCTGATCGTGGCCGCGGCGTTGCTGACCTCATCATCGTTTTCGCTCGCCGGTTTCATCAATGCGGTATTCGCGCGCAATTTCGACCAGATGAATTTCATCCCGGTGTTCGTGCTCACACCGTTGACCTACTTCGGCGGGGTGTTCTATTCGGTCGCCATGCTGCCGGGCTGGGCGCAGAAGGTCTCGCTGGTCAATCCCATCCTGCACATGGTCAATGCCTTCCGCTTCGGCTTCCTCGGCACCTCGGACGTGCACGTCGTGTTCGCGTTCGCGCTCATGATCGCGCTCACCGTCGGGCTGTTCGCCGTGGCGGTGCAGCTGCTCAATCACGGGGTCGGCATCCGGGATTGAACGTAGGAATCGGCCGACGCGCGCGCTGCCCGTTTATGACAGCGCCGGCGCGTACACTGTGTGATGCGCGACACACTGTCATTTGAGCGTCACGTAACCGTCACACGAACATCCCCGAGCGTGCTCTAGCGTGGTTGCCATGAACCGCACACAGCTCATCGTGGCCCGATTCGACATGGCCGAATACCGCCTGTGCCGCGGGCTCAACCGCGGCGCGGGGCTGCCGTGGGCGCGCTGGCTGTTCCGCTCGGCCAGCCGGCTCGGCGACGGCATGGCCTGGTACATCCTGGTGGGCGCGTTGCCCCTCATCTATGGCGAGCCCGCGGTGCGGCCGGCGCTGGTCATGGCGGTCACCGGATTGGTCGGGTTGCTGATCTACAAAGCCCTCAAGGGGCGCCTGCTGCGCGAGCGGCCCTTCGTTCGCCATCCCGGCATCACGCTCGCGATGCCGCCGCTGGATCGCTACAGTTTTCCCTCCGGCCATACCCTGCATGCCGTGGCATTCACCTGGCTGGCGGTGGCGCGATTTCCGGAGCTGGCGTGGATACTGGTTCCCCTCGCGGGCGTGATCGCGGCCTCGCGCGTGGTGCTGGGATTGCACTATCCGAGTGATGTGCTGGTGGGCGGTGCGATCGGCGCGGCGCTTGCCATGCTGGCGCAGAATTTCCTCTAGCGCGGCCGTTCGAGGCCGTTCCAGCGCATGCGGGTGCTGTTTCTCTCCGACGTCTATTTCCCGCGGGTCAACGGCGTCTCCACCTCCATTTGCACCTTCCGCGCCGATCTGGCCGCCGCCGGGGTCGAGACCGTGCTGGTGGCGCCGGCCTATGGGGCGCACGAGGCCGCGGAGGCCGCGACGATCCGCGTGCGCGCGGGGCACGTGCCGCGCGACCCGGAGGATCGGCGCATGCACTGGGGGGCGCTGCGCCGGGCGCTCGCGCCGCTGGCCGCGCAGCACTTCGACCTGGTGCACATCCACACCCCCTTCGTGGCGCACTATGCCGGCGTGCGCTTCGCGCGCCGGGCGCGTATTCCCGTCATCGCCACCTACCACACCTTCTTCGAGGAATACCTGCATCACTACGTGCCGATGCTGCCGCGCGCGCTCGGCCGGCCGCTGGCGCGGCGCTTCACGCGCGCGCAATGCGCGCAGCTCGATGCGATCGTGGTGCCCTCCGAGCCCATGCGAGCGCTGCTGCTCGACTACGCTATCGAGACGCGCACCCAGGTGATCCCCACCGGCCTGCCCGCCGAGCGCTACCTGCCCGGTGACGGCGCGCGCTTTCGCGCGCACTTCGGCATACCGGCCGGTCGAGCGCTGCTGCTGTACGTCGGACGCGTGGCGCACGAGAAGAACATCGAGTTTCTGCTGCACAGTTTCGTGGTGCTGCGGCGCGCCCGACCCGACGCCGTGCTGGCCATCGCCGGGGAAGGGCCGGCGCGCGCGCACCTGCAGCAACTGGCCGTGGAGCTCGGCATCGCGCCGCAGATGCATTTCATCGGCTACCTCGATCGCGAGCACGGCCTGGCCGACTGCTACGCCGCCGCCGATGTGTTCGTGTTCGCCTCGCGGACCGAGACGCAGGGGCTGGTGCTGCTCGAGGCGCTGGCCCAGGGCATACCCGTGGTGTCGACGGCCATCCTGGGCACGGCCTCGATCCTGCAGCCCGGCTGCGGTGCGCGCGTGGCGCCCGAGAAGGCCGACGTGTTCGCGCAGACCGTGCTGGACATACTCGACGATCCGCAGCGCGCCGCGAAACTCGCGGCCCAGGCGCGGGTGTATGCGGCGTCCTGGACCTCGACGAACATGGCATGGCGGCTGGCCGAGCTGTATCGCGAGCTCACCGTGCCGCACACCGACGAGGCCGTGGCCGCGGCCCCGGTCTGACCTATTTGACAATGGCATGCGAGAACCGCGGCGCCGATCACGCTGCGCCATGCCGCTTGCGCTAAGATCCCGGCCATGACGGCACGACGGGCGCTCGTGGTCGATGATTCGCGATCGGCGCGCGCATTCCTAACCCGAATTCTCGAGCGCTACGAGCTGGCGGTCGACGGTGTCGACTCGGCCGAGCAGGCC
This sequence comes from Steroidobacteraceae bacterium, assembly GCA_036521395.1. GTDB lineage: Bacteria > Pseudomonadota > Gammaproteobacteria > Steroidobacterales > Steroidobacteraceae > FEN-1191. The sequence continues at coordinate 6,669 of DATDHV010000113.1, forward strand.
ATCGACTACCTGACGCGCGAGCGGCCCGACGTCATCTTCATGGATCATCTGATGCCCGGCATGGACGGGTTCCAGGCCGTGCAGGCGATCAAGAACAACCCGCTCACGGCGACCATTCCGATCATGATGTACACCTCCCAGGAAGGGGAGCTGTACCTGAGCCAGGCGCGGGCGCTCGGCGCCATCGGCGTGCTGCC
>DATDHV010000114.1:0-8807 GCA_036521395.1 Steroidobacteraceae bacterium
TGCCCCGGCGCAGGCCGAGCCGCGGCTGCTGCGCTTCACCACCGGCCGGCGCAGGAAATTCTGGAACCGCAACTGCATCGCCCTCGGCCTCGCCGGCGGCTTCCTCGAGCCGCTCGAATCCACCAGCATCCACCTGGTGCAGTCCGGCATCACGCGGCTGGCGGCCATTTTTCCCGACCGCGCCTTCGATCCTCACGATGCCGAGGAATACAATCGCCTCGCCATCGAGGAATACGAGGGTATTCGTGACTTCATCATCCTGCACTACAAGGCCACCACGCGCGAGGACGCACCGCTGTGGCGCTACTGCGCGCAGATGCACATCCCCGAATCGCTGCGCTATCGCATCGAGCTATTTCGCCACAGCGGCCGCGTCGCGTTCGCGGACCGGGAACTGTTCGTGGAGCCGAACTGGCTGTCGGTGTTCATCGGCCAGGGCATCTGGCCGCAGCGCCATGACCCGCTGGCCGACATGCTGCCGATCGAGTCGGTCGACACCGAGCTGGCACGCATGCAGAGCCTGATCCAGCAGACTGCCGATGCCATGCCCACGCATGCGGCCTTCATCGCCGCACACTGTGCGGCAACCTCGCCGGGGACGGTCGCCTCGTGAGCATCAGCATCGTCACCGGCGCCGGCAGCGGCATCGGCCGCGCCGTAACGCTTACGCTGCTGCGCGCCGGCCACACGGTGGCACTGGCCGGTCGCCGGCCCGACATGCTCGAGGCGACCATCGCCGAGGCGCCCGCGGGCTCGCGCGCGCTCGCCGTGCCCACCGACATCAGCGACGAGCGCTCGGTGGCAGCCCTGTTCGACGCGGTCGCGCGGCAGTTCGGCCGCCTGGACCTGCTGTTCAACAATGCCGGCGTCGGCTCCCCGCCCGTGCCGTTCGAGGAACTGACTCTGGAGCAGTGGCAGGAGCCGATCACGGTCAACCTGACCGGCGCGTTCCTGTGCGCGCGCGCGGCCTTCGGCATCATGAAGCGACAGCGACCCCAGGGCGGCCGCATCATCAACAACGGCTCCATCTCCGCCCATGTACCGCGCCCATCCTCGGCGCCCTACACCGCCAGTAAGCACGGCATCACCGGCCTCACCAGATCCCTGGCGCTCGACGGACGCGCATATCGCATCGCCTGCGGCCAGATCGATATCGGCAACGCGCGCACCTCGATGACCGCGCACCTGCGACAGGGCGCACTGCAGGCCGACGGCACGCCGGTCGCGGAGCCCACGATCGATGTGCGTCACATCGCCGATGCGGTGCTTGCCATGGCCTCCCTGCCGCTCGACGCCAATGTGCTGTTCATGACGGTCATGGCGACGCAAATGCCCTTCGCCGGCCGCGGCTAGCACGCGCCGCGGATCGCGGCCGTTCCCGTGGAACACCGCGGGCCGCCGCGTTGATTTATTATATATGATTAATGATATATTAAGCGCCGTGCGCCGATACGCACCCGCCTGCGGTTCACGGGGGCCATGCGAGTCCTGATCCTCATTGCCTGCATCGCTTCGGCCGTCATGGCCGCGGCCCCGGTCGCCGCCGCGCAGCCGACGGCGCATGCGGCCGCAAGAGCGGTGTATCTCGACCGTGCCGGCGTGGTGCGCTGGCGCGGCTCCAACGCCGAGGTCGCGCTCTACGGGGCCAACTACTGCATCATGTCGGGCTCGGATTACCGCATGGCCGGCCTCGTGTCCGCGGATCGCAAGGCCATGATCGATGAGGACATGGCGCAGTTCGCACGCATGGGCTGGACGGCCCTGCGGCTGTGCTCCTGGGGCGATTGGGAGAATTCCGACCGGGCCGGCAATCTCCTCGTCAACGAGCACGTCGACCTGCTCGACTATCTGATCGCCAAGGCGCGCGAGCGCGGCATCTACATCCTGTTGACGCCGATTCACACCTACGACCCCGCATTCGCCGATCAGCTCGGCCAACCGTCGCGGAACATCGGTTTCTCGCGCTATTTCGAGCGCCGAGAGATGGGAACCAACCCGGCCTCGATCGCCGCGCAGGTCAATTACATCGGACAACTGCTCAATCACGTCAACCGCTACACCGGCGTCGCCCTCAAGGATGAACCGGCGATTCTGTTCGTCGAAATGATCAACGAGCCGGTGCACCATCCCGAGGATCTCGCCGGGTCGATCAAGTACATCAACACGCTGGTCGGGGCGGTACGCGCGACGGGCAGCCGCCAGCTCACCTTCTTCAACGTCTCCCAGGATTTCGCGATCGCGCCGGCCATCGAGCGCTCGCGCGTCGATGGCGTGAGTTTCGGCTGGTATCCGACCGGCCTGGTCGCGGGCCATGCGCTGCACGGCAACTTCCTGCAGGCGGTGGATGCCTATCCCGACATGCTGCGCCCGGAATTGCATGGCCGGCCCCGCATCGTCTACGAATTCGATCAGGCCGATCTGCTCTCGGGTTACATGTACCCGGCGATGGCGCGCACCTTCCGCGCGGTCGGCGCTCAATTCGCCGCCATGTTCGCCTACGACATGCTGCAGACGGCGCCCTACAATCTCGGTTGGCAGACGCACTTCCTCAATCTCGTGCACACGCCGAAGAAGGCCGTGAGCGCGGTGATCGCCGCGGAGGCCATGCGGCGTCTGCCGCGCATGCGATCTTACGGCCGCTATCCCGACAACCTGAGCTTCGGCGATTTCCGCGTGGACTACGCGGGCGACTCGAGCGAGCTCAATGCCGAGGACGCCTTCATGAACGCCGGCGCCACGGCCGACGGCCCACGCAATCCCGGCGCCCTGCGGCGCGTCGTGGGATTCGGCTCCTCGGGCGCCGTCGACTACGAGGGCACGGGCGCGTACTTCCTCGACAAGGTGCGCGATGGGGTGTGGCGCCTCGAGGTGTACCCGGACGAAGTGCTGGTGCAGGATCCGTTCGAGCAACCGCAGCCGGGCAAGGTGGTCTCACGCCTGCTCTATCGCTCGTGGCCCATGACCGTGCACCTGCCGGATCTCGGCGATGACTTCCTCGCCACCCCCCTCACCATTCCGCGCCAGCCCGCCGCTGCGCCGCGCCGCGCGGTGCGGGCGCAGGTTCAGATCGAGCCGGGCGTGTGGCTCTTGAGCCGCAGTGCGGCCGATCGCGCCACCCTGCCGGCGCGCATCGACCGCGTGGGGTTCGAGGAATTTCATGTGAACCAGCCGGTCTCGTATCCCGATCTGGTGCTCTCGCTCGCACCGGCGGAATTCCCGGTGGGCACTCCGGTCGAGATTCGCGCGCGTGCGGCCGACGATGTGCTCCCCGATGAGGTCAATCTCTGGGTGCGGCCGGCAGGAATGCGCCGCTTCGGCAAGCCCATCGCCATGAGCCGCACGCGGGGCAATGACTATGCGGCCGTGCTGCCCGCGGATGCCGTGCCGCCCGGCCTTTACGAATACGTGGTGAGCGCCCGGACGGGCGCACGCGTCGAGAGCTTCCCGGGGGGCGAAGCCGGGCAGCCGGACGAATGGCCCTTCCGCGCCGCGACCCTGTGGTCCTTCCGCGTCACGCCTGCCGGCACCGCGATCCGGCTGCTCGATCCAAAGCAGGATTATGCGCGGCTGCTGTTCGTGCGACCGGGCGAGCAGTACCGCACGCCGTTCTTCCAGATCGTCCCTGGCCAGAGTGCCGATGAAGCCGCGCTCAGCCTGGAATTGCCGGATCTGGGCGCGGACACCCCGGCGCGATATGCCGCCGCGCTCTATATCGGCGACGTCCTGGCAGCCCGCAAGGCGGATGCGGCGCGCGCTCAGTTCCTCGACGTCAAGCTGCGCGCGCTCGACGGCAGGCGCAAAACCCTCGCGGTCACGCTGATCGAACAGGACGGCTCGGCATGGAGCGCGGAGGTGATCGCGGGCCAGGACTGGTCGACCGTCGAGGTGCCGCTGGCGCAACTGCATCTCTCGCGCAGCATCCTCATTCCAAGCCCATTCCCGGGACTGTGGGACTACTGGCGCCAGAATCCAGAGCAACGCGGCGGCCCCGGCGATCAGGTGCGCCTGCCGCAGGTCGAGCGACTTCAGCTCACCGTGATGCGCAACGGTGCCGGCACCGGAGCGGATGGCGGCGCGGACGATGCCCGGGGTGCCGTCGTGGAATCGATCAAGCTGAGGTTTGCGGACCGCCGATGAGCGATGCCGTCACGCGTCGCGCCTTCGTCGGTCAGGCGGCCCTGGCCGGCATGGCCGCGACGCTCGGGCTCACGAGCTCGCACGCCGATGCGCTCGAGCCCACCGGGGCCGCACTGATGAATGGGACCGCGGCGCGGCACCGCAATTTCGACACCGGATGGAAGTTCTCGCGCGGGGATTTTCCATCGGCGAGCCTGCCAGCCTTCGACGACCGGGGCTGGCAGGATGTGGATCTGCCACACGACTGGAGCATCGCGGGACCGTATGACGAGCACGCGCCATGCGGCGGATCCGGCGGCTACCTGCCCACCGGCATCGGCTGGTATCGCAAGGCCTTCACGCTCTCTCACCGTGCCGAGAGGACTCGCATCGCCGTGCAATTCGACGGCATCTACCAGCGCAGCGAGGTATGGATCAACGGCCGGCGCCTCGGCATGCGCCCGTACGGGTACATATCCTTCGCCTACGACCTGACGCCGCATCTGCTTCCGGGCGGTTCCAATGTGCTCGCGGTTCGGGTCGACAATTCGCTGCAGCCCAACTCGCGCTGGTATTCAGGCTCGGGTATCAACCGGCATGCGTGGCTCGTCACCACCGGTCCGGTGCATATCGCCCTCTGGGGAATATGCGTTCGAACCGCGAGCCTCTCGAGCCGCGGGGCGCAGCTTCAGATCAGCACGCGCGTAATCAATGGCGGCGCGCGCGCGGCCGCGTGCGTGCTGGCAGCGTCGGTGCTCGATGCCGGCGGCCGGCGCATCGAGGCGGGCACCGTGCAGGCGCAGATTCCGGCCGGCGCGGACCATAGCTTCGTGCAGCAGTGCACCGTGGCGCAGCCCGCACTCTGGAGTCCGTCGAGCCCGGCACTGTACTCGCTGCGCTCGCTCCTCGAGGCCGAGGGCCATCCGCGCGATGAGCTTGCAACATCCTTCGGCATCCGCGAGGCGCTGTTCGACGCCGATCGCGGCTTCGTGCTCAATGGCGAGCGCCTCAAACTCAACGGCGTATGCCTGCACAACGACTGCGGTGCCGTCGGCACGGCGGTGCCCGAGCGCATGTGGCAGCGGCGCCTGGAGCTGCTGAAGGAGATGGGCTGCAACGCCATACGCACCAGCCACAATCCCCCGGCGCCTGAATTGCTCGACCTGTGCGATGCGCTGGGCTTTCTGGTCATGGCAGAGGCGTTCGATGAGTGGCGAGCGCCCAAGCTGCAGACGCCCGACTATGGCTACCACCGATACTTTGATGAATGGTCCGTACGCGATCTGTCCGACATGATCGAGCGCGATCGCAATCATCCCTCGATCGTGATCTGGAGCGCCGGCAACGAGGTTCCGGATCAGACCGGCGAGCGCGGACCGCAGACGCTGCAGGCGCTGCTGGATGTGTTTCACAACCTCGACCCGACCCGCCCGGTCACGGTGGCCTGCGACGACATCGCCGCACAGCCCAAGGCGACGCTGCCGCTGTTCCTGGAGAAGCTCGACGTAGTGGGCTACAACTACGTCGATCGCTGGGGTGAGCGCCGCGAGCAGTTCTACGCCCCGGATCACCACCGGTTTCCGCAGCGCCGCCTCATCGGCACCGAAAGCGAGGCGATGGGCGGGGTGCGCGGCATGTACCGGCCGCAGGACGACCCGCCGGTGTTCGGCGAGCGCACCGCCAACCGCCGCATCGCCGTCGAGCAGCTGCAGAAATTCGTGCAGACCTACGACTACGTCAGCGGCGATTTTATGTGGACCGGCATCGATTATCTCGGCGAATCCCGCTGGCCGGGCAAGCTCGCCGCCAGCGGCGTCCTGGACACCTGCGGGTTTCGCAAGGACGGCTTCTATTTCTACCAGAGCCAGTGGACACGCATGCCGGTGCTGCACCTGTTCCCGCATTGGAACTGGCCCGGTCTCGAGGGCCAGATCGTGACGATCATGTGCTATACCAACTGCGAGGACGTCGAGTTGTTGCTGGACGGCAGGAGTCTGGGCCTCAAAGGCTATGCATTCCCGCGCCCGGGCATGGTGAGCCGTTACGGCACCTATCCGCCGCGGGCGAAGGCGCTGCAGACCACGGCCGATCTCCACCTGGCCTGGGACGTGCCCTACGCCCCCGGCGTGCTCCGCGCGATCGGATGGCGCGAGGGGGCCATCGCTGCCAGCTGCGAAGTGCGCACCACCGGTCCGGCGGCCGGCATACGCCTCACGGCCGACCGGGACCGGATCGACACCGGACGCTCGGACCTGGCGCACGTGACCGTCGAACTCATCGATGCCGCCGGCCTGACCGTTCCGACCGCCGATGATCGTGTCTACTTCGAGCTCAGCGGCAACGGCAGCATCATCGGCGTCGACAACGGCCGGCCCGACAGTCATGAGCCCTATCGGGCCAGCGAGCGGCATGCATTCAACGGCCTCGCCCTGGTGCTCATCCAGTCCACGGGGCGGCCCGGACGCATGCAGCTGACGGCCTCCGCGCCCGGCCTGGCCGCAGCGCGGATTGCCATCGAGGCGACTTGAAGGCCGTGCAGGGCCGCGGGGCTCGGGCGCGATCGAGCGCCGGCTGACGCGGTAGAATGGGCAATGTGCACGATTCCTCGGTGCCGGCCCGAGCCCGCTACGCCGTGACCCTGACTGAGTTGCGCTACATCGTCGCGCTGGCGCAGGAGCAGCATTTCGGTCGCGCCGCCGAGCGCTGCCACGTCAGCCAGCCCACACTGAGCATCGCCGTGAAGAAGCTCGAGGAAGAGCTGGCGGCGACGCTGTTCGAGCGCGGCAAGCAGGGCATACAGGCCACACCCCTGGGCGAGCGCATCGTCGCTCTGGCGAGCCGGGTGCTCGATCAAGCCGCCGCCATCAAGGACGCCGCCGACGCGGACAAGGATCAGCTCCAGGGGCCGCTGGCGCTCGGAACCCTGCCGACCATCGGTCCCTACCTGCTGCCGCAGTTCATTCCGCTGCTGCAGGAAACCGCCAATCAGCTCTCACTGTACGTGGAAGAGGGAGAGCAGGCCGCCCTGACGCTCAAGCTTCGTAACGGCGAGCTCGATGCCATTCTCGTGAGCGCGCCGTTGCGCGAGTCCGACGTGGTCACCCAACCGCTGTTCGATGAGCCCTTCGTGCTGCTGTTGCCGGCCGAGCACCGGCTCGCGGGTCGAACGGCCATAGCAGCCGCCGACCTCGATCCGGCCGAGGTTCTGCTGCTGGGCGAAGGCGATGGATTTCGCGAGCAGGTTCTGGCGGCCTTCCCGCATCTGAATCCGCGCCAGCTTGCGGTGGGCGCAAAACGCAACTTCACCCGTGGCAGCACGCTCGAGACGCTGCGCCACATGGTGGCCTCCAAACTGGGCATCACCATCCTGCCGCAGGCCGCGGCCGATGCGTCGCTGTACGCTCCGAATCTGCTCGTGACACGGCCCTTCGAGAGCCCGCAGCCCAAGCGCACCCTGGTGCTCGCCTGGCGCGTGAGCTTTCCGCGACATAAGGCGATCGATCTGTTGCGTCGCGCGATCCGGGCCAGCAGCTCGGCGTACTGGAACTATAATACGGTACGGGAGCAGGACGCCCCGGGCGTGCTGGTGGAGAATCGGGATTGGTGATGAGGCCGCTTTCCAAGATCGTCATCGTCGGCGGCGGCACTGCGGGTTGGCTGACGGCGGCCATGCTCAGCCATCACCTCAAGCGCGAGCTGTGCCGCATCGAGCTCGTGGAGTCCGATGAGATCACGAGCATCGCCGTCGGCGAATCGACGGTGCCGCCGTTCGTCGGTCTGATTCAACGGCTGGGGATCGATGAGCAGGACTTCATCCTCGCCACCGAGGCCACCTACAAGCTCGGGATTCAGTTCGTCGGCTGGCACCGGCAACGCGGGAAGTTCTTCCATCCCTTCGGAGTGATCGGCCGGCCAATCGGCAGTCACGACTTCTACCAGTGCTGGCTCAAGGCCCGCGCCCATGGCGATACGTCCGCTCTGCAGGATTTCTCACCGTGCAACGTCATGGCCGAGAACGGCCGCTTCTTCCCGCCCGCCAAGGCCCGCAACACACCCATCGGCGGCGCGAACTACGCCCTGCACGTCGATGCGTTGCTGGTGGCCCGATATCTGCGCCGCTACGCCCAGGCCAGAGGCCTCACCCGCACCGAGGGCAGGGTCACGCAGGTGCGCCAGCGCGAGGACGGATTCATCGGCAGCGTCGTACTGGCCGACGGCCGCGAGATCGGCGGCGACTTCTTCATCGACTGCACCGGCTTTCGCGGCCTGCTCATCGGCGCGACGCTCGGCGTCGATTCCGTGGACTGGTCGCAGTATCTGCCCTGTGACCGGGCCATCGTCATCAAGACCAAAGGCCGCAAGCCCATACCAGCCTATACCCGCACCACGGCGCAGGCGGCAGGCTGGAGCTGGCAGATTCCTCTGCAGCACCGCGTCGGGCAGGGCTATGTGTACTCGAGCCGTTTCTGCAGTGATGCGAACGCCAAGTCGGTACTGATGCGCAGTCTGGACAGTGCCTTCGTGGACGAGCCCCGGGTGATTCCTTTTTTCACCGGGCACCGCCGCGAGATATGGAAGAAGAACTGCCTCTCCGTGGGGCTGGCCTCGGGGTTCGTCGAGCCGCTGGAGGCGACCTCCATACACTTGATCGCGCGCGGCGTGGATTTTTTCCTGCGCTATTTCCCCGATCA
>DATDHV010000115.1:0-3118 GCA_036521395.1 Steroidobacteraceae bacterium
CAGCGGTTCGGGAAAGCCCGGTCCCCAAGGGCCGCCCTCGCGCAGCGCCTGCGCCGTGGTGAGCGCGAGCTCGACGCCCGTGAGCTCGCCGTCGGTTTCGACGACGTCCGGGGAGCCGCGCAGGCCGAGCAGCCGCTCGCATTCGGCGTCGAAGGCGCGCGCGAAGGCATCGAGTGCGGCGAACGGCAAAGTCAGGCCGGCGGCCATGGCGTGGCCGCCGAACTTCTGGATCAGCGAGGCATCGCGGGCGGCGATGGCATCGAGTACGTCGCGGATATGTATGCCGGGGATGGAGCGCGCAGACCCGCGCAGCGTGGTTGCATCGGCCCGGGCAAAGGCAATGACCGGGCGGCGCAGCCGTTCCTTGATCCGGCTGGCCACCAGACCCACCACGCCCTGATGCCAGCCCGGGTCGAACAGGCACACGCCCGCGCGCCGCACACCGCTCGCGGTATCACGCAGCGAGCGCACCGCCGAGCGCGCCTCGGTCTGCATGCGCGCCTCGATGCTGCGTCGCTCGGTGTTGAGCGCGTCGAGCTCGAGCGCCAGCGCGCGTGCCTCGGCCGCGTCGTCGCTGAGCAGACAGCGGATGCCGATCGACATATCAGTCAGACGACCGGCGGCGTTGAGTCGCGGGGCGACCGCGAAGCCCAGATCGCCGGCCACCACGGCAGTGCGGTCGCGCCGCGCCAGCTCGAGCAGGGCACCGATCCCCGGCACGCAGCGCCCGGCGCGTATGCGCGCGAGTCCCTGGGCCACCAGGATGCGATTGTTGGTATCGAAGGGGACCACGTCAGCGACGGTGCCCAGGGCCACCAGATCGAGCAGCTCGGCGGTCTGCAGCGCACCGGGCGGCAGACTGCCACGCGCCTCGAGCACGCGGCGCAGTGCCGCCATGACATAGAAGGCCACGCCGACGCCGGCCAGGGCCCGGCTCCCGAAGGTGCTGCCCGGCACGTTGGGATTCACGATCACGTTGGCCTGCGGCAGGCACGCGCCGGGCAGATGGTGATCGGTGACCAGTACCTCGATGCCGGCCGCACGGGCCGCCGCGACGCCGGCATTGCTGGAGATGCCGTTGTCGACGGTGACGATCAGGGCCGGGCGGCGCTGCGCTGCCAGCGCGACGATCTCGGGCGTGAGGCCGTAGCCGAACTCGAAGCGGTTTGGCACCAGGAAATCCACGGCCGGGAAGCCCCAGCCCCGCAGCGCGCGGACGATGAGCGCCGTACTGGTGGCGCCGTCGGCGTCGAAGTCGCCGATGATCAGCACCAGCCCACCGCGCCGGCGGTGCGCGGCCAGCAGCTCAGCCGCGGCCTCCACGGCCTCCAGGCTGCCGATGGGCAGCAGCTCGCGCATCGCCAGGGCGAGCTGCGCCGCATCGACGATGCCGCGCGCCGCATAGATCCGCTGCAGCACCGGATGCATATCCTCGCCGAGGGGCGATGCGACCGCGGGGCAGGGTCGGCGCACGATGTGCAGTGCAGCGGCGCTCAAACCAAGCGCTCCCACCAGGGCGCCGGGGCGCGCCACAGGCGTGCGAGCTGACGGCGCCGCAACCGATAGGCGCTCGAGCCGGCAAGCAGCTCTAGGCCCAAGAGCCTGCCGGCACGCAGCGCCGCCAGCGCCGGGGCCACCCAGTTGCGTTCGAGCCGCTGCAGCGCATCGCCCAGACCGAGCGCACCCAGTGTCGGGTACAGCACGAGCACGTCGCCGGCGCCGGCGCCGGCATGGCACGCCGACTCGAAATCCGCCGGCAGGGATTCGGTGCGAGCTGCCTGCAGGCGCCAGAGCGCTTCCGCGTAGAGATCCTGTCCCAGCAGGCGGCTCGAGCCTGCCGGTGCGTCCGGGTGTGCGGCGCGCCACAGGCGACGCCCGGCATCCGCCCGCGCCTGGGTCCCCGGCGACGCTCCCCACAGCCACAGCGCAGTGACTGGCAATTCGCCTCGCCGTAGTCGCGCCAGATTGATCGGGTGCTCATGCAGCCACATCTCGATTTCCACGCCCAGGCGGCGCAGTGTGGCGGCCGCCTCGCCACGTGGCAAACCCTCGCTCGGATCCCGGCCGAGGAACTGCGCCGGATCATCGGCGCTGGCTCCCAGCGGATCACCGCCGAGCAGCAGGTCACGCCGGTCGAGGGCGTGCAGAACCCACGGCGAGCTCCCGAACACACGACGGAAGTCGGTAACCAGCTCGCTCTGCTCGGTGCCAGGGAGTTGCAGCAGGCCGGCGGGGTGCAGGTGCACGCTGTCGAGCCCGGCGAAATAGTGCACCGGGGTCGCGAGCCAATGCTGAGGGGCCGGCGCCGCCGGCGCCGGGGGCGGCGCGGGCGGCGCGGGTAGCCAGGCGCGCGCTGCGGTGGCGGCCGGGGACAGCGCCGTGAGGGCGGGAGTTGCGAAGCGCGCGCCGAGGTTGCTGCGCCAGCCTTGCGGCATGAGGCTGTGATCGGCCCGGGCCAGGATCATCTCGAGGGCCGGCAAGCGCGTCTGTGCGCTCTCGGGCGCCGCGGCGTCGGCTCGTGGGAAATAGTCGCACAGGATCAGGATCAGTTCGCCCGCCATGGCGTATCGTACCGGGCATGCGACTGGCCCTCGACTCCGATCCTCGCATCCTGCTCGTGCGCAGCTACGGTGGCGGCGAGGTCGTCGTTGGCGAGCAGCGCATTGCGCGGCCGCTGATCATCACGCCGCAGCGCCTGATCCTGGATTGGAGTGCGACCTCGTTTTCGTCCCTGGCCGGGCCCCAGCTCGAGGCGCTATTCGCTCTGGGAGCCGGCATCGTGCTGCTCGGCGCCGGCGAGACCCAGGAGTTTGCGAACGCCGCAGTACGCGCGAGCTTTCGCGCGCATGGCATTGCGCTCGAATGCATGACCCTGGGAGCGGCGTGCCGTACCTACAATATTCTCGCGAGCGAGGAGCGGCGCGTGGCCGCCGGACTTTTTCCGTAGCCGCCAGGCGGCAGATGCGAGGGAGAAGTCGTGCGGAAGGCACTCCGAAAGAAGACACAGGGAGAGAAGATCGTTGCAACACCCCAAATTATCCGAAGCTGACAAACTCGAATAATTGTTTCCGCATCATTATTGTTATCCAACCATATTTTTGTTTTTACACACCATTCG
>DATDHV010000116.1:0-3337 GCA_036521395.1 Steroidobacteraceae bacterium
CGAGCAGCAGCAGATCGGCACGCTGCGATCGCGCGTGCAGGACAAGGTCGATGCGCTGGCGATGCGCCTGGGCGTCATCGACGCCAACATCATGCGCCTCAACGCGCTGGGCAAGCAGCTCACGCAGATGGCCAACATCAACAGCCGCGAATTCGATTTCGACCACGATCCGCCGCAGGGCGGCTCGGATTCGGACGGCGTGGGCCGCGGCGCACAGATTCCCGACGTGACGGCCATGATCGATGACGTGAGCCGGCAGATCGATACGCGCAGCGCCCAGTTCGCCTCGCTCGAGAATGTGATCCTGGGGCGGCAGCTCTCGGCGCAGATCAAGCCCACCGGCCGGCCGGTGCGCGAGGGCTACATCTCCTCGTATTTCGGCGAGCGCATGGACCCCTTCGATGGCGAGGAAGCCATGCACAAGGGCGTGGACTTCGCCACCGATGCGGGCTCCGACGTGCTGGCCGTGGCCTCCGGCATCGTGACGTGGGCTGGACCGCGCGAGGGCTACGGCAATCTGGTCGAGATCAACCACGGCAACGGCTACAGCACGCGCTATGCGCACAACGCACAGACCCTGGTCTCGGTCGGGGATACCGTGCAGCGCGGACAGGCCATCGCCGTGGTCGGCTCCACCGGACGCTCGACCGGCCCGCACGTGCACTTCGAGGTGCTCAAGAACGGCCTGCAGATCGACCCGATGGCTTTTGTCGGGCACTGAGGGCGCGAGACCAGAACGACTACTTCGGCGCCCTGTCTACCCTTACAATAGTCAGTTCGCGTTCCGCTGGCTGACCTCAAGCCGCTGACGCGGCTCATTATTGTTTTCCGAAGGATGGCTTGTGCTACAGGCGCTGACCCGCGTATTTGGCAGCCGCAACGACCGGCTCATCAAGTCCTACGGCCGCCTGATCCGCGAGGCGGCAGCGCACGAAGCGGCACTCAAAGCCCTGCCGGATGGGGCACTGCGCGACCGGACCGCGCAGTTTCGCGAGCGTCTCACGCAGGGCGCGACGCCCGATCAGCTGCTGCCCGAGGTCTTCGCGGTGGTGCGCGAAGCGGCCCGCCGAACGTTGCGGCTGCGGCACTTCGACGTGCAGCTCATCGGCGGCATCGCGCTGCATCAGGGCAAGATCGCCGAGATGCGCACCGGCGAGGGCAAGACGCTCATGTCGACGCTGCCGGCCTACCTGAATGCGCTGCCCGGCGAGGGCGTGCATGTGGTGACGGTGAACGAGTACCTGGCGCAGCGCGATGCGGACTGGATGGGCCCGATCTACCGTTTCCTCGGGCTGAGTGTGGGCGTGATCCGCAATTCGCAGGATTCGGCCGAAAAGCGCGCCGCCTACGCCTGCGACATCACCTACGGCACCAACAACGAGTTCGGCTTCGATTACCTGCGCGATAACCTGGCGTTCCGGCTCGAGGACCGGGTGCAGCGCTCGCTGTCCTTCGCCATCGTGGACGAGGTCGATTCGATTCTGATCGACGAGGCGCGCACGCCGCTGATCATCTCGGGACCGGCCGAAGAGAGCACCGAGATCTACCTGCGCATCAATGAGCTGGTGCCGCGGCTCACGCGCCAGGAGGCCGAGGAAGGGCCGGGCGATTTCTCGGTGGACGAGAAGGGCAAGCAGGTGCACCTGACCGAGGCCGGACATGAGCACGTCGAGCGGCTCATGCTCGAATCCGGCCTGCTGCGCGAAGGCGAGAGCCTGTATGAAACCGCCAACATCCGCCTGATGCACCACTTGAATGCGGCCCTGCGCGCGCACGCCATCTACAAGCGCGACGTCGAGTACATCGTGCGCGGCGGCGAGGTCATCATCGTCGATGAGTTCACCGGCCGCACCATGCCCGGTCGGCGCTGGTCCGACGGGCTGCACCAGGCCGTCGAGGCCAAGGAGCGCGTGCGGGTGCGCGAGGAGAACCAGACCGTCGCCTCGATCACGTTCCAGAACTATTTCCGCCTCTACAAGAAGCTCTCGGGCATGACCGGCACGGCCGACACCGAGGCGCCGGAGTTCCTGCAGATCTACGGGCTCGAGGTGGTGGTGATCCCGACGCACCGGCCCATGATCCGCAAGGACCACCCGGACTTCGTCTACCTGACGCAGAAGGACAAGTTCGAGGCCATCATCGAGGACATCAAGGACTGCGTGGAGCGCTCGCAGCCCGTGCTGGTCGGCACCACCTCGATCGAGACCTCCGAGTTCCTGTCGGGCCTGTTGACCAAACAGGGGTTCGGACACCAGGTACTCAACGCCAAGCAGCATGAACGCGAAGCCCAGATCATCGCGCAGGCCGGCCGACCCGGCACGGTGACCATTGCCACCAACATGGCCGGCCGCGGCACCGACATCGTGCTCGGCGGCAACCTCGAGGCCGAGCTCGCATCGCTCGGCGAGACGCTGGCCGGCGCGGCCGCGCCGCCTGCGGACGTGCCGGACGAGGCCGCGACCGCCGCAGCGTTCGAGGCACAGCGCGAAGCCGCGCGCGCCGGCTGGCAGCAGCGCCACGACCAGGTCATTGCCGCCGGGGGCCTGCACATTGTCGGTACCGAGCGCCACGAATCCCGCCGCATCGACAATCAGCTTCGAGGCCGCTCGGGTCGCCAGGGCGATCCGGGCTCGAGCCGCTTCTATCTGTCGATGGAAGACAACCTGATGCGCATCTTCGGCGACCCGAACCGCACCAAGAAGCTGCTGCAGTTCGCCGGCATGAAGGAGGGCGAGGTCATCGAGAGCGGCATGCTCACGCGGCAGATCGAGAAGGCGCAGCGCAAGGTCGAATCGCACAACTTCGACATCCGCAAGCAACTGCTGCTGTTCGATGACGTGGCGAACGACCAGCGCAAGGTCATCTATCAGCAGCGCACGGAGATACTGGGCACCGCCGACATGAGCGCGGCGATCCTGGAGATGTTCGAGGAGGCGGCCGGGGGATTGTTCGATGAGTTTGCCGTGCCCAACAGCGTGCCGCAGGACTGGAATCTCGAGGGGCTGCAGGAGACGCTGCGCCGCGATATGAATCTCGACGTCGAGGCGCGCGCCTGGCTGCAGGCCGAGCCGGAGATGGAGCAGGAGGCGCTGCGCAAGCGGGTGCTCGAGGCGGTACGCAGCGCCTACCAGCGCAAGGTCGAGCGCATCGGTGCGCCGATCATGCGCCACGTCGAGCGCGACGTGGTGCTGCACACGCTCGATCAGCATTGGCGCGATCACCTGGCGGCCATGGACTACCTGCGCCAGGGCATACACCTGCGCGGCTACGCGCAGAAGGACTATCGCTTCGAGTACAAGCGCGAGGCGTTCGAGCTGTTCTCGGCCATGCTCGGGCG
>DATDHV010000117.1:0-17509 GCA_036521395.1 Steroidobacteraceae bacterium
TGGGGTGGACGACGGGACTCGAACCCGCGACGACCGGAATCACAATCCGGGACTCTACCAACTGAGCTACGTCCACCGTCGATCGTTGGCGCGCCCGGCAGGACTCGAACCTGCGACCACCGGCTTAGAAGGCCGGTGCTCTATCCAACTGAGCTACGGGCGCACGGCTGTCCGAGTTGGTCGGGGCAGCAGGATTTGAACCTGCGACCCTCTGCTCCCAAAGCAGATGCGCTACCAGACTGCGCCATGCCCCGCTCTCGAGCCTACCGAGGCGCCCCACCCGCACCACGCAGCGGGGCGCGCATCATACGGAACCGTTCGCGCCGGCGCCAGCCGCCGCACCTAGAACCGCCGGCTCAGATACAAGGTGGGCGCCTGCATCGTATACCACTCCACCGGGTCGCCATTCTGCGCATCCGAGGGTAACAGTTTGTTGCGCTGCACATGGTCGAAGAAACGCGCCTCCAGGGCCAGGTCCCAGTGCGGGAACAGATCCCGCCACTGCAGCCCCGCGCCGTAGTAATACCCCTGCGCCGGGGTGGGCCCCGAGTAGCGCGCAAAGCCGATGAAACCACCCAAGGCCAGGTGGCGGTCCAGCGAGTAGCGATAGTCGAGTATGCGCAGCCCCACCATGGCGCCGTGAAAATCATCGAAATCGGCCCGCACGCCCAGGTCGCCGTGCTCGGTGACGGCCCGGCGAACGCCGAGCCCCAGGTGCGGTGAGAAATCGCTCCGGTAGGCGAGCGGTGCGGTTTCCTCTGCGGCCGAGAAGCCGCCCAGGTCCAGTCCCAGGCGCCCGCCGCTGACGCCCAGGTCCACGAAGCGCTCGAAGCGCCCGCCACGCACGAGATCCTCGTCCGACTCATCGTTCGTGCCGTCCGCGTCCTGGTCCTCGTCGTCCGTGTAGGCGCTGCCGCCGGCATTGCCGCCATCGAAGCGCACGAAGGCCGCCAGCCGCGCGAAGTTGCCCCCGAAGGAATCGCGTCCGGTATCGAGCTGCAGGCCGCGGGTATACCCGTTTCGCGGCTGGCTGTATTCGAGCGTGAGCATGGCCGCGCGGGCGTAGGCCTCACCCTCGTATTGCTGATTCTGCAGCGTACGCAGCCGCGCGTAGAGGGAATCGCCCGACTTGAGCGGCCAGCCCAGGGAGATCATTTCGGACTGCGCGCCCACATCGTTCGCGAAGGTGCGCCAGTCCGCGCCCCAGTTGCCCGTGACGTAGCCGTTCTCGGTCATGCCGTCGAGCCAGACGTAGTCGGTGTACCACGCGTTCTGCCATTCCGAGGCTTCCACCGTGAGGTCGAACCGGCCCAGAAATTCGGGGAAGTGCAATCCGAGCGACAGATCGGTCTCGCGGAAGCGGGCGATGGAGCCGTGCAGGGTATCCCGCCCCGCATATTCCACGTACGCCTCGAACGGCGAGCGCGCCTCGAAGGTGTAGGCGCTGGTGATCGATACGGCCCGGTTGCTGAAGCGCTCGTTGAGATTCGGGCCCGCTGGGGTGTTGAAATTGGTGTGCTGAAACAGGTTGTCGAAGAAATCGCGCAGCGAATCCGGTCGCGCGCCGCCGCCGAATTGCCACAGGCTATTGCCCGAGATCGACCAGCCCTGCACGGGCTCCATTCCGAGGTGGGCGCCGGCCAGGCGCGGATGTCCAGCCGTATCCACACCGTTCCACAGAATGTGATCCGAGTGGCTCATTTCGGCCACGAAGAACTGATACTGCAGGCCCAGCGGACTGATGGGCTGCTGATTGGAGACGGTCAGCGAGGGCATGGTCGGTGCCTCGGTGCTGATCAGCGTGCTGCTGTCGGTCATGGGCGAGAGCCATTGATCGCGGTAGCCGGCATCGACCTGGAAGTACTCATCGCCAGCGCTGAGCAGGGTGCCGTCGAGGCTGAAGCGACCGGCGGTACCGCCATAGGCGACGGCGCCGGCCGTGAGCAGCAGATGATCGGCCGGCCGATAGAACGCCCCCACCGAGGCATCCCAGGGCGAATCCAGACGCTCCCCGCGCTGATTCGGGTCGGTGGTGGTCGAGTGCGAGGCGGCGGCGACTTCGACGCTGGCTTCGGTCACGCCGGACTGGCCGAAGTAGCGATCCAGGTATCGCCGCACCTGGCGGCATAGTCTGGCGTCGCGTTTGCAGGCCTTGGGCAGCGCTTCGAGCACCGTCGCGACCGGCACCGGTCGCGTGAGCACGGTCCGGCCGCCGAGCACCAGTACGCGCTCGACCTGCCGCTCGATCTCGGGCGAGAGGTTGAGCGGCAGATAGGGGGTGGCGCCGCTCGCGAGCGCCGGCGCGGCGGGGAGCCAGAGGATGGCCACGGCGACCGCCGGGACCGCGGCGGTACGGCGCGCGCGGCCGGCACCGCTCACGCGCTGGTCTCGGGCGACCGATGCTGGCCTGAGGGCCCGGTCGGCATCTGGCGCGCCGGGCCACGATGGGCACGCAATGGCGGCTTTGGCTGCGCTGGCGGCATGGTCGGCAAATTATAGATGACGCGCGTCGTGCCCGGTCACGATTCGCCGCGCTCGAAGCCGTGGCGCCGGAGCGCGTCGCGGGCGAGTTCGATGGATTCCGGATGGATGCGCATCTCATAGCCCCGCAGGCGCTTGTAGACGGCGTAGCTGGCCGCGAGCTGCGCGGCAACGAAGCCGCGGCCCCCGTCCAGCACCGCCAGACGCAGCACATAATCCTTGAAGAAGGTCGCCGCGAATACGAATGGGACCGACCAGAGCTGCCCGCCGCGGCCGCGCGCGTGGCGCTCGCGCGCGCGTAGCTCGGCGTAATAGATATCCTTGAATACGCGCTGCGTGAGGCTCGGGGTGTAGGCATGCAGCAACGGCGCGCGCAGCTCAATCGCGCTGCGGCCGAAGTGCAGCGCCTCGTGCACGGCGGCATCGCTCCACTGGGCGCGGTCGCGGTGATACAGCCGCTCGATGCGCTCGCGCGCCAGCGGCCGGTACCAGCGCATGCGCGCGCCCATGAACCACGCGCAGCGGCGCACATAGGCGCCCGCGTGCTCCGACCGCAGCAGCTCAGGCAGGCGTAGGGCGAGCTCCGCGGCCAGTTCCGCCGACAGCCATTCATCGGCATCGAGAAACAGTATCCAGGGATGGCTCGCCAATGCGGTCGCGGCGCGCCGCTGCAGGCCGAAGCCGAGCCAGGGCTGCTGCACCACCCGCGCGCCGCGCGCGCGCGCGATCGCGACGGTGGCATCGGTGCTGCCGCAGTCGATGACCAGCTTTTCCTGGGCGAACGGCACGCTGTCCAGACAGCGCGCGATGTTTTGGGCCTCGTTGTAAGTCACTATCAGCAGGCTGATCGGCAGTAGCGCGCCCTCGCTCATGATGACCGGCCCTGCGCCCGCCCGACCGCGCCGAGTTCCTCGAT
Source organism: Steroidobacteraceae bacterium (assembly GCA_036521395.1). Lineage (GTDB taxonomy): Bacteria > Pseudomonadota > Gammaproteobacteria > Steroidobacterales > Steroidobacteraceae > FEN-1191. The sequence goes on from DATDHV010000117.1 coordinate 3,398, forward strand.
TGCCCGCTGCACGCGCGCCACGAAGCCCCGCTTGTTGTCGAGGAACCAGCGGCGCGCCGCCGTGCCCATGGCCTCCCACTGCGCACTCGGCATGGCCAGCACGCGCGTGATGTCGGACTCGAGCGCCGACTCGTCGAAATGGTAGAGCGTGGCGAGGTTGTGCCGGGCACCGGGCCGGCCCGGAATCAGCACGCCGCGCTCGGCGAGCACCAGCTCATTCATCGGCGGCGCATCGCTGGCGAGCGTGACTGCACCCACGCTCATGGCCTCGGCGATGTAGTGCCCCCAGCCCTCGGCCTCGGACGTGCACAGTTGAAAGCGGTGCGCGTTCTGCATGGCGCGCAATGCCGCATCATCGAGAAAACCGCGGTGAAAGACGACATTGGGCGCGCCGTTGCCCGCGCCGGCCCCGGCCCGCTGCCCGGCCTCGCTCTCATCCTGCACGATGGTGAGCACGGGCCATTCCGGGTGGCGCCGCCACAGCGCCAGCAGCCGGGCAGTCCCCTTGAGCGGGCTACGGCCGGCCAGATGCAGGAAGCGCGCCTCACGCGCCACCGCCGAGTCGTAGCGATCGGCACTGTCGAAGCCGATGTACACGGCGCGGCAGCCGCGCGCCGCGAACAGCCGCTCGGCCAGCGCCGTCTTTGCCCACACCCGCTGCGCGGCGCTCAGGAATGCCAGGTCGCGCCGGTCGAACCACTCCGGGTTGGGCACCAGCACATTGTAGGCGGCCTCGTGCAGGAACTGCGGCCAGACGTGCTCGAGCATGAGATTGACGTCGTAGCGCGCACCCGCAGGCGTGCTCCGGCGCAGCGCGCGCGCGCGCGCGACGAACCGCGTCACCAGCCCGCGCCGGCGCTTGCGATCGCGCCGCTCGCAGCCGTGGCGCGTCACCTCACAGCCGCAGGCGCGCAGCGCCGTCTCGAGCAGCTCGAAATCGCGCGACAGGCCCACGCCGTTGGCCTTGCCGATGAGTCGGACCCGCAGGGGGGCATGCTCCGCCATGGGCGGTGAGATTCCTTTGGCGCCGGGACGCCGCCCCGGGAAAAGTACAGTATCGAATGCCGCTATCATAGTTGCATGCGCATCGCTCATTTGCTGCTCTCGCGCGGATTTGCGGGCACCGAGCGCGCCACGGCCGAGATGTGCAATGCCCACGCGGGCGAGCACGCGGTGCTGCTCATTCTCCGGCGCGACCATCGCGGCGCGGGCGGGGCGAGCATTCGCGACGCCCTCGATCCGGCCGTCCGCGTGGTCGAGGTCGGGCGGTTCTGGCCGCGCGGCGCAGTATGCGCAGCGTTGGCCGAGTTTGCCCCGGAGGTGGTGCACGCGCACCTGCGGCGCGCGACCCGGTTGCTGGCGCGCATACGGCCGTCCGCCGCCACCATCGCCACGCTGCACCTGACAGTGAATGGCCCGCATTTCGCCGCCATGGACGGCCTGATCTGCATCGCCGCCTGGCAGCAGCGCGACATCCCCGGCGACTATCACGGGCTGACCTTCTTCATCAATGAATCGATCGGTCCGGCCCGCAGGCTCGAGCGCGCCGAAATCGCTGCGCGCCGCGCCGAACTCGGGGCCGCCGAGCACGAGTTCCTGATCGGCGCGGTCGGGCGCCTGGCCTACAGCAAGGGCTTCGATCTGCTCATCGCCGCCTTCGAGCGCGCCGCCCTGCCCGGCGCGCGTCTGGCCATCCTCGGCGCCGGCCGCGAGCAGCGGCGTCTTCGGCACCTGGCCGGGCCGCGCGTCACGCTGGCCGGTTTCCGCGCCGGGGTGAAGGAGTATTACCAGGCCTTCGACCTGTTCGTGTGCCCCTCGCGTCGCGAACCGCTGGGGCGCGTGGTGCTCGAAGCCCTCGATGCCGGCGTCCCGGTGCTCGCCACGGCCACCGACGGGCCCGCGGAGCTGCTTGGTCGCTTCGGCGGCGATCTGGTGCCCGTGGGTGACGTCGAGGCGCTGGCGGCACGGCTGCGGCACCACCTCGAGACCCACACGCCCTCGGCCCAGCACGATCTGCGCGCCTACCACATCGATACCGTCGCGCGGCAGACGCTCGAGGCCTACGAGCGCGTCATTCAGAGACGCTTCCAGAGCGTTCGACCGCCCGGCTGATCCTCGAGCACCACCCCGGCGCTCGCGAGCTGCTCGCGGATGCGGTCGGCCGTGGCGAAATCGCGCTCTCGGCGCGCCGCCAGCCGCGCCTCGATCAGCGCCTCGATCTGTGGCTCATCGAGCGCACCCGCCCGCGGGCCCGGCTCCTGCGTGAGCGACCTCGGGGATTCGAGCCGGAACCACTGCTCCGGCTCGACGCGCATCAGCCCGAGCAACGCGCCGAGGCGCACTAGCTCCGAGCCCAGCGCGCCCGCGGTGGCCGTATCCGCGCGTGCGCGGGCCGCATTGAGCTCGCGCGCCATGCCCTGGAGTACCGCGAGGGCTTCGGGCGTGTTGAAATCATCGTCCAGCGCGGACTCGAAGCGCGCGACGTGCTCAGCGGACACGGTGGCAGGCGCGGTCGCGGTCGCCGGGGGCGGCGCAGGCGCCAATCCGCGCAGCGCCGTATACAGGCGAGTCAGGGCGGCATCGGCCTGCTCGAGCTGCACCGCGCTGTACTGTATGGGTCCGCGGTAGTGGCTCGAGAGCAGGAACGCGCGCAGCACTTCCGGGTGGCGCAGGCGCGGCAGCAGCTCGCGCACGGTGAAGAAATTGCCGAGCGATTTGGACATCTTCTGATCGTCGATATTGACGAAGCCGTTGTGTATCCAGACGTCCGCGAACGCCTCGCCCGTGGCTGCGCACGACTGCGCGATCTCGTTTTCATGGTGTGGGAACTTCAGGTCCTCGCCGCCGCCGTGCAGGTCGAAATGCGAGCCCAGCAGGGCCATGGACATGGCGGAGCACTCGATGTGCCAGCCCGGGCGCCCCGCGCCCCAGGGCGAGGGCCAGCACGGCTCGCCGGGCTTGGCCTTCTTCCATAGCACGAAGTCCGCCGGATCGCGCTTGCTGTCATCCACCTCCACGCGCGCGCCGGCGCGCACGTCGGCGAGGCGACGCCCCGAGAGCCGTCCGTAGGCCGGGAATTTCGCCACCTCGTACAGCACGTCGTCACGCGCACTGACATAGGCGTACCCGCCGGCGATGAGGCGCCCGATCAGCGCGACGATGGCGGGCAGGAACTCGGTGGCGCGCGGCTCGTGGTCCGGCGGCTCGATCGCCAGGGCCGCGAAGTCCTCGTGCATCGCGCGGATGAAGCGCGCCGTGAGAGCTTCGACCGGCTCGCCGTTCTGCGCCGCGCGGTGGATGATCTTGTCGTCGATGTCCGTGATGTTGCGCACGTAGTTCACTTGGAAACCGCGGTGGCGCAGCCAGCGCCGTACCACGTCGAACACGACGTAGCAGCGCGCATGACCGACGTGGCAGTAGTCGTAGACGGTCACGCCGCACACGTACAACCCGGCCCGGCCCGGATGGATGGGCCGGAACGGCTGCTTGAGGCCGCTCAGGCTGTTGTGGATCTGCAGCACGGACGCGCTTTGCTCAGCTGCGCGCGCGCGCGAACTGCAGCAGCCGCTCGCGCACCCGCTCGGCCGGCATCGCCGCCAGCAGCGGCGCGAGCTCGGGGCCGTGCAGGCGCCCGGTCAGCGCGGCGCGCAACGGCATGAAGAACGCGGCGCCCGTGCGGCCGGTGGCCCCGCGCAGGGCGCCCAGATCCGCGCCTGCGCCCACCGCCTCGGCCGCCGCGGAGAAGAAACCGGGCCCCGCCTCGTGGGCCGCGCGCAGCGCCGGCTCATCGTAGGAGAGCGCTTCGCCGAAGATGATCTGCTGCCACAGGCGCGCATCCTCGGGCACGAGCACGTTGGGCAGCACCGCGGCGATGAAAGCCTCGGCGTGGGCCGCATCGATCGCGGGCGGCAGCACGGGCGCGAGCCACGCGCGCGCCTGGGCCGGCGACAGGGCATGCACCCATTCGCGCTGCCAGTGACGCAACTGCGCGATGTCGAAGTGCGCGGGAGCGCGCTGCAGATGCGCGAGCGCAAATGCCTGCGCCATCTGCTCGAGCGTGAGCAGACGGTTCACGGCGGTGGAGTGCCCGAGCCGGAACAGGTGATTGCAGATCGCGTCGGCGGCGTAGCCGGCCTCGTGCAGCTCGCGTACGCTGGTGGCGCCGTGGCGCTTGGACAGCGGCGCGCCGTCGGCTCCTATCAGCAGCGATACGTGGCCGTACTGCGGCACCGGCAGCCCCAGGGCCTCGAGCACCAGGCGCTGCCGCGGCGTGTTGGGCAGGTGGTCCTCACCGCGCAGCACGTGACTCACGTGCATGAGCGCATCGTCCACGGCATTGGAGAAGAAGAACGCCGCGGTGCCATCCTCGCGCCGCACGATGAAATCGCCGATGTCGTCGGTGAGAAAGCGCTGCGGGCCGTGCACCAGATCCTCGAATTCCAGGCGCTGGCCGAGTGGCACGCGAAAGCGCAGGCTTGGCCGCCGCCCCTCGGCCCGCCGCAAGGCCACCCCGGCCGCGTCGAGCTCGCGGCAGGTGCCGGCGTAGCGCGGCGGGCGACCTGCCGCGAGCTGGCTGCGGCGCGACAGATCGAGCTCGAGCGGCGTGCAGAAGCAGGGATAGGCGCGCTGCGTGATCTCGAGCTGCTCGAAATAGCGCGCGTACAGCGCCGCGCGCTGCGACTGCCGGCAGGTGTCGCCATCCCAGGCCAGCCCCAGCCAGGACAGATCCGCGCACAGCCCCTGGACGTAACGCTCCTGGGTTCGCTCGATGTCGGTGTCCTCGATGCGCAGCAGGAATCTGCCGCCGTGGGCGCGCGCCAGCAGGAAATTGAACAGCGCCGTGCGCGCATTGCCCAGATGCAGCTCGCCGCTCGGGCTGGGGGCGAAGCGCGTGACGACGAAGCTGGCGGACATACGTACAATGTAGCCTAAATCCCACGCACCGAGCGACACGCATTGACTACGCTGTTCGTCTCCGATCTGCACCTCGATGCACTCGAGCCGGCCGCCGGCACCCAATTCATCGAGTTTCTCGGCACGCGGGCCGTGCACGCCGATGCGCTCTACATCCTCGGGGACCTGTTCGAGTCGTGGGTGGGCGATGACGATGAGGACGCCCACCGCGCCTCAATCTGCGAAGCGCTGCACGATCTGTCGCTGCGCGGCGTGCCGTGCTATGTCATGCACGGCAATCGCGACTTCCTGCTGCAGCGGGGTTTCGAGCGGCGCAGCGGCGCGCGCCTGCTGGTCGATCCGGTGGTCATCGATCTGAACGGCGAGGCCGCGCTGCTCACACACGGCGATGCGCTGTGCACCGCCGACCGGCCGTACCAGCGGCTACGTGCCCTGGTGCGCGGGGCGCGCTGGCAGCAGCGCTTCCTGCAACTGCCCCTCGGACTGCGGCGCGGCCTGGCGCAGCGCGCGCGCGCGGGCAGCCGCCGTCACACACGCAGTACCGCCGAGCAGATCATGGACGTGGATGCCGGCGCGGTCGCGGCAGCCATGCGCGCCTGTGGCGTGCGCCTGCTCATTCACGGCCACACCCACCGTCCGGCCATGCACGCGTTCGAGCTCGACGGTGCGCCGGCGCGGCGCATCGTGCTCGGCGCCTGGCACGTGCACGGTAGCTGCCTGTCGTGGGATCGGGGCGCCTTCAGGCTCGAAGAACTGCCGCGGGCCGCCTCTTGAAGCTTCAGGCGAGCGCGCCCTTGGTGAGCCACGCGGCGCGTGCCGCATCGATGGCGCGCATCGCCTCCGCGGCATTCCTGAAGCGCTCCTGTGCCTGCTTGCCGAGCAGCCGGTCGAGCAGCGGTTGCAGGTCGGAAAGCGTTGCAGGCAGGCGCGGCGTGGGGGAATTGCGATGCATGTAAATGATCGCCATGGGGTTGTCGGCCGTGTACGGTTTGTGCCCGGTCAACATCTCGAACAGCATGACACCGAGGCTGTAGAGGTCGCTGCGCGGATCCAGGTCCTGGCCGTGGCCCTGTTCCGGGCTCATGTAGTGTGGCGTGCCGAAGATCATGCCCGTGTCGGTGATGTCGTAGTCCAGCGCCTCGTGCTTGGCGAGGCCGAAGTCGATCAGCGCGAGCTGTCCGTCCATGCGCAGCATGACGTTGCCGGGCTTGAGGTCACGGTGCAGGATGCCGGCCGCATGCAGCGCGCTCAGGGCGCGTGCGATCTGCGATGCGTAGCCCAGCGCTTCCGATGGTGAGATGCCGCCGCGCATGCGCCGGCGCAGATCCCCGCGCTGGAAGTACTCCATCGCCAGGTACGCGTGATCGTCGGCGACGCCGAGCTCGTAGAGGCGCACGATGTTCGGGTGGCGCACGCGCTGTGCGATCTCGTATTCCTGGAGGAAGCGCGCGAATACCTGATCGATACCGGACTCGTCGCGCCGCGAGGGAGTGACCTTGAGCACCACGAGCGTTCCGGCCTTCTCGCTCTCGGCGACGTAGAGCTGCGAGACCGAGCCGCGCGCCAGCAGGCGTGCGCGCCGGTACTCCGGGATGCGCGCCTCGCCGAACCGGCGCGACTCCGCCGCCGCTTCCGAAATGCGCCAGTCGGCCAGTTCGCGCCGATGATCGCGGCCGGCCGTTTCGAGCATGGCGAGGAAGGCATCGTGATCGATGTGGCTCTTGACGATTACGCCGTAGGCGCGCGCTTCCAGGGCCCGCTCGCGCAGCGTGCGATCCTCGCGATTGAGCATGAAGATCACCGGCGCGAACCCGGCGCGTGACTTCAACGCGTGCAGCGCCGCGATGCCGTCCTCCTCCTCGGTGGACCCCGATAGAAGCACCGCGTCATAGCCCTGCGCCAGGAACTCCGGCGGCAGCGGCCCGCGCTGCAGCGGCGGATGCGAGCTGATCTGCACGTCCGGCCAACGGCAGCTCAGGTGGTGGCGCAAAAGCGCCCGCACCCTCGGATCTTCCTCGACCAGCAGTAATCGCATGCGCGGATGCCTGTCTCTACCTAACACGCCGGCGACGCCCGCCGGCGGTTGGTTCAGGGCGTCCCAACGGCCTTGAGTCCGCTGCGCGCCAGCCGGCGGCGGCTTCTGGCCTCTTCGGACCGCGCTCGCTGCAGCCGGTCCAGATACTCGGCGCTCACGTCGCCGGTCACATACTGGCCCGAGAAGCACGAGGTGTCGAATTCCACGATCTTGGCGTTGTCGTGCTGGCAGGCCGCGACCAGGTCCTCGAGGTCCTGATATACCAGCCAGTCGGCGCCGATGAACTTTCCGATCTCCTCCACGCTGCGGCCCGCCGCCACGAGCTCGCTCGTGGCCGGCATGTCGATGCCGTAGACGTTCGGAAAGCGCACTGGCGGGGCGGCGGACGCGAAATAAACCTTCTTGGCTCCGGCCTCGCGCGCCAGGTCGATGATCTGCGCCGAGGTGGTGCCGCGCACGATCGAGTCGTCCACCAGCAGCACATTCTTGCCGCGGAACTCCAGATCGATGGCATTGAGCTTGCGCCGCACCTGGCGCTCACGCTGCTCCTGCCCCGGCATGATGAAGGTGCGGCCGATGTAGCGGTTCTTGGTGAAGCCTTCGCGATATTTGATGCCCAGTATCTGGGCCATCTGCAGCGCACTGGTGCGGCTGGTATCGGGTATCGGGATCACCACGTCGATGTCGTGGTCCGGATGCACCCGCAGTATCTTGGCGGCGAGCTTCTCGCCCATGCGCATGCGCGCGCGATACACCGAGATATTGTCGATGATCGAGTCTGGGCGGGCGAAGTAGACGTATTCGAAGATGCACGGCGTATGGCGCACGGTGGCCACGCACTGCTGCGAGTGCAGCCGGCCCTGCTCGTCGATGAACACCGCCTCGCCCGGCGCCACGTCGCGCACCAGCTCGAAGGACAGCATGTCGAGCGCGACGTTCTCGGAGGCGAGCATGTACTCGGTGCCGCGCGCCGTGCGCCGCAGGCCCAGCACCAGCGGGCGGATGCCGTTGGGATCGCGAAACCCGAGCACGCCGTGGCCGATCACCATCGCCACCACCGCGTAGCCGCCGCGGCAGCGCCGATATACCGCGCTGGCGGCCGCGAAGATGTCGGCCGGGGTCACGCGTGGCGTGCCCACGCGTTGCAGCTCCGAGGCGAATACGTTCAGCAGCACCTCGGAGTCGGACTCGGTGTTGAGATGGCGCCGATCCTCGCGGATCAGCACTTCGGCGAGCTCCGAGGCATTGGTCAGATTGCCGTTGTGCGCCAGGCAGATGCCGTAGGGGGCATTGACGTAGAACGGCTGCGCCTCCGAGGGACTGTCGCAGCCGGCGGTGGGATAGCGCACGTGGCCGATGCCGGCGTTGCCGGCCAGCTCGAGCATATGTCGCTGCTCGAACACGTCGCGCACCAGCCCCGGACCCTTGCGCGAGCACAGCCGGCCCTCGTGGGCGGTCATGATGCCCGCGGCATCCTGGCCGCGGTGCTGCAGCACCGTCAGCGCATCGTACAGCCGTTGATTGACCGGGCTGGTACCGACGATGCCGACGATGCCGCACATGTTTGCGCCTGCTTCCTTCGCGCCGTCAGCGCGCTGCGTGGTCCCAATATCCGCTGACTATTTTACGCTCGCCGACCATCTCCCGCAGTACATTCGCGGCATGTTCGGCGTACGGGACCAGCAGCGATTGCCGCCACCACGGCTCTCCATCCATGCGCACGGCGTGACAAAGCATGACGAGCAGTCCGATCATGACCAGGCCGCGCAGCAGCCCGAACAGCGCGCCGAGCAGGCGGTCCAGGCCGCTGAAGAGCGACAGGCGCACGAAGTGCGAGACCACCAGGCCGGCCGTGCCGCCCACCATCAGCACGCCGAGGAAGACCAGCGCGCGCGCCACCCAGATGCGCGTGACATCGTTGCCGAGCGCGCCGCCGAGATGACCTTCGACCAGCGCGGCAAAGCTCCAGGCGGCCCACACTGCAACTACCCAGGTCACCAGCGCAATCACCTCGCGCAGCAATCCGCGCATGAGCCCGGCGATGCACGAGAACAGCATCAGCACGATCAGCAGGTAGTCGATCCAGTTCATATTCACACTTATGGTGGCGTGGGGCCGTGATTCTAGCCTTGCCGGCCGGTCAAACCGAAGGTGCAGGTCACAATTGCCGCCGGCCTCGAGAGCGTGTCGCTCACGGCGCCACGATCGCGGCCTTGAAGCCCTGGTCGCGCAGGCGCTGCAGCAGTACCTGGGCGGCCGAGCGATCGGCCAGGCCGGCGGCGCGCACGTGAAACAGCCCCTTGCCGTCCGCAGCGGATACTTGTACCGCGAAACCCTTGTCCTGCGCCGAATGCATGAGCCGCTCGGCGTTGTCGCGCTTGGCGAACAGTCCAAGCTGCACGCTCCATCCGCCCTTGCCCGACGCCACGCTCTTGCCGGCCGCCGCGCTCTTGCCCACCGTGCTCGTGGCCGAACGCGTGGGCACCGCGGCGGCGCTGGTCACCGGCGTTGCGGAACCTTCCGCAGGCGTCGGTCGCGTCGGCAGCGCGGCCGGCTTCGATAGCGCCGAGCCCGCGGCCGAGCTCGCCGCCGCCGTGCCCGTATCGGGCTGTGCCTTGGCGCTGGCGGCGGCCGCCTCGCTGGCCGCATCGTCTGCGCTGGCCGCGCTGGTCACCGGAGTCGTCTGCAGCGGCACGGTGCGTGTCGGGCTGTTGCTCAGATCGATGGTATAGGAGCGCACCGGCGGCCCCTCGCCGCTGCTGCTGGCCCTCGCGGTCGCATCGCGATGCTGCCCACGAAACATCTCCGGTACCACGAGCACGATCAGCGCCACGAGTATCGCCGCACCCGTCAAGCGCTCTTTGAGGCGGTTCTCCATAGCTGCCGCTTCAGTATAGCCCAAGCCACTGCAGCGCCGGCCCGACCACATGAAACGAGCCGAGCACCACGATGCGATCGCCCGCGCTCGCCAGCGCGCTGGCGCGAATGCACGCGGCCGCGACGTCCGCGGTGAGCTCCACCGATCCGCGCACGGGCGGCAGCCGCGCCTGCAGCGCGGCAGCGTCCAGGCCGCGCGGCTCGTCGGTGATCGTCGCGAGCAGCCAATGATCGATCTCGCGGTCGAGCGCGCGCGCGACCGCGGCCACGTCCTTGTCCGCGAGCATGCCCGCCACGGCGAGGGTGCGACCGCGCACCGGCCGCGCGCGCAGCGCGGCCGCCAGCACTGCCGCGGCCGGCTCGTTGTGTGCCACGTCCAGGATCCATTCCACCGCTCCCGGCACGATCTGGAACCGCCCGGGCAGGTGCAAGCTGCGCAGCGCCGGCGCGAGGCGCTCTCGGTCGCAGGCCCCGGGCGCGCCGAGCAGATGCAGCGCTGTGAGCGCGCTGGCCGCATTGTGGTACTGGATGGCGCCGGCCAGCGCCGGGGCCGGCAGATCCTGCAGCATGCACCAGGCCGAGCGGTACTCCCAGGGTTCGGCGCCGGCACCCTCACCCGCGATGTGGACGCTGAAATCGCGTTGCGCGCTGAAGACCCGGCAGCGCAGCGCCTCGGCGCATCGCCACACGCTCGCCGGCATGTCCGCGCTGCCCAGCACCACCGCCTGGCCGGCGCGAAAGATGCCGGCCTTCTCCGCGCCGATCTGTGCCAGCGTCTCGCCGAGCCAGTCCCGATGATCCAGCCCCACCGAGCACAGCACGGCGACGTCGGCATCGATGATGTTGGTGGCATCCAGACGCCCGCCGAGCCCCACCTCGAGCACCATGGCGGTCACGCCGGCCTCGCGAAACACGGCCAGCGCCGCGAGCGTGCTGTACTCGAAAAAAGTCAGCGTAACCGCACCGCGCGCGCGCTCGATGCGCTCGAATTCGCGCAGCAGCGCGGCATCGTCCACGGACCGGCCATCGATCTGCACGCGCTCGCCATAGCGCACCAGGTGCGGGGAGGTGAACAGGCCGGCGCGATAGCCGCAGGCGCTCAGCAGCGCCGCAAGACAGCAGGCCGTCGAACCCTTGCCATTGGTTCCGCCCACGATCACCGCCGGGCAGCGTTGCTCGAGCAGTCCCAGGCGGGCGGCGACCTCGCGCACCCGCTCGAGTCCCAGGTCGATGCTGCGGGCGTGCACGCTCTGCTGATACGCCAGCGCCTCGGCCAGCGTACCGAAGTGCGTGCTCAAGCGGCTTGCAGTGGCGGGCGCTTTTGCAGCAGGCGCAGGAGCTGCGCGATGCGGTCGCGCATTTCGCGCCGATCGAGGATCAGGTCCAGACCGCCATGCTCGAGCAGGAATTCGCTGCGCTGGAAGCCCTCGGGCAGGGTCTCGCGCACGGTCTGCTGGATCACGCGCGGGCCCGCGAAACCGATCAATGCCCGCGGCTCGGCGATGTTGAGGTCCCCGAGCATGGCCAGGCTCGCCGACACGCCCCCGGTAGTCGGATCGGTCATGACCGAGACGAATGGCAGGCCCGCCCGCGCCAGGCGCGCCAGCGCCGCGCTGGTCTTGGCCATCTGCATCAGCGACAGCAGCGCTTCCTGCATGCGCGCGCCACCCGTGGCCGCGAAACACACCAGGCCGCAGCCCTGATCGATGCAATGGTCCGATGCCCGTTTGAATCGCTCGCCCACCACCGAGCCCATCGAGCCGCCCAGGAACTGGAATTCGAACGCGCACGCCACCAGCGCCTCCCCGTGCAGTGCTCCGGCCAGTGCGATCAGCGCGTCGTGCTCGTGCGTGGTTTTCTGGGCTTGCGCCAGGCGGTCACGGTAGCGCTTGCTGTCCTTGAACTTGAGCGGATCCTCCGGGTGCACGCGCTCGCCAATCTCGCTGATGGGCTCAGGATCGAGGAAGGCGCGCAGGCGCTCGCGCGCGCCGATGCGCATGTGGTGGCTGCACTTGGGGCAGACGTTGAGGTTGCGCTCGAGCTCGGCGCGATACAGCACCGCATCACAGGCCGGACACTTGATCCACAGGCCCTCGGGGACCGAGCGCGAGCGCCGCTCGGTCTTGATGCGCGAAGGAACGATCTTTTCAAACCATGACATCGATGCGGTTCCTTACTCGCCGCGGCCCACCGCGGCCCCGATGATAGCCGAATCCGCGGCCGGCCCGAACTCGGGCAGGGCGAACCCGGATGGGTAGTCCACCTGCCAGAGATACAGTCCGTGCGCGGCGGCAGTTGCCTCACCCTCGCAGCGCCGGCGCGACTCGAGCTGAATGTGCGCCCGTTCGGGCGGCGCCCGCCCCTGGCCGATGGCCAGCAGCAGGCCGACGATATTGCGCACCATGTGGTGCAGGAAGGCGTTGGCCGTGACATCGATGCTGACCCAGTCATCCGTGCGCCGCACCCGCACCGCGCGCAGATCACGCACCGGCGAATGCGCCTGGCATTCGGAGGATCGAAAGGCGCTGAAATCGTGCTCCCCCACCAGCCACCGGGCACCCTGCTCCATGGCGGCGACCTCCAGGGGCTGGTGTACGAGCAGTGCCCGCCCGCGCGCCAGCGCCGAGCGCGCGGCGCGATTCAGCACGAGGTAGCGGTAGGTGCGGGCGAGCGCGCTGTATCGGGCATGGAAATGATCGGGCACCGCGCTGGCCCATTGCACGCTGATGTCGGTCGGCAGGTAGCTGTTGGCGCCGAGCAGCCAGGCGCGTGCACTGCGCACGGCGGTGGTGTCGAAATGCGCCACCTGGGCCCGGGCATGGACCCCGGCATCGGTGCGCCCCGCACAGACCAGGCCGATCGGCTCGTCGGCCACGCGGCTCAGCGCCCCCTCGAGCGCCCCCTGCACACTGGAGGAAGCACTCTGAACCTGCCACCCGCAGTAGGCCGTGCCTTCGAACTCGATGCCGACGGCCAGGCGGCGGCGCATGGCCTGCCCGTCAGCCGGGCAGCGTATCGATCAGCCGGCGCGCTTCCTGCTTCTGCGACACCGAGCCTTCGGTGAGCACCTCCGAGAGTATGCTGCGCGCGCCCTCCGGATCGCCCATGTCCATGTAGGCACGGGCAAGATCGAGCTTCGTACCGACCTCGCTCATGGTCGCCGGCTCGAGCTCCGGCAGCGGGATGTCCTCGGCCATGATCCGCTGCGTCTGCACGAAGGTGCCTTCACTGCTCGACGAGGGAGTGCCCACGTCCAGGTCCACGCCATTGGCGTCCCGGCCGCTGCTCTTGTTCAGGTCCCCCAGATCCAGATCGAGGTCGGAGGCATCGATCGCCGCCAGGCGGGTGGTCTCGCCCCCGGACATGTCCGGCCGCGGCGAGATCTGCGTGACCAGCTCGGTGGGCGCATCGGCGTCCAGCCTCTGTGCGCCGGGGCTCTTGGCGACCACGTCGGCGAAATCATTATCGGTGAACAGCCACGTGCCCGAATCCGTGGGCGCCGCGCCCGTGGCCGCGGCATCCGAGCCGGCCTCGCCGTGCTCGGAATCGGCGGTGCGCGAGAGCAGCTGCCGGGTCTCGTCGTCGACGCCGGCCAGCATGGTCGGGGCATCGGCGGCGCCGGGGAGCTGATCACCCTCATCGCCGACCGAGTCCATCGGGCCCAGATCCAGGCCCAGATCGTGCAGTTCGAGCTCGGCGGTCTGCTCCGAGGACACCGCCGCGCCGCGCTTGGCGGCATCGATCTTCTGCCGGATCGTGGGATGGTCCTCGCCCGGTAGCTGGGGCTGCTCCACCGTTGGAGTGTCGGCGTCCGTGCCCGGCGCGGCCACCTGTACGGTTACCGTGGTGCCGGCACTGCCGCGTGCCGGCATCTCGCGCGTCGAGCCGGTCTGCTCATTGCCCCGCTCGGCATCATCGAATACGAAATCCACGCCCGACTCGCTGATCGGTCGGGCTTCGCCGGTTGCATCGGCATCGCCGAGCGCCTTGCTCAGATCGAGGTCGATCGCGCCCGAGCCAGCCCCCGGCGCCGCCACGGTAGGCTCGCCCATGAGATCGAAATCGATGCGGTTCTGGCCGCCCTCGAGGTTCAGATCCACGCCGCCGCTGGCCGCCCCGGGCAGCGCACCGGAGCTGGCGAACAACGCATCCTCGGGCGCAATCTGCCGCCCCATGATGACGATCTTCTCCCATTCGCCCGGCAGCGCCTTGTCGCGCGAGGCGGCCAGCTCGCGCGCGCTGGCGAGGAAGCGGTCCTTGTTGCCCCAGACGAAAAACACTTCGAG
>DATDHV010000118.1:0-17099 GCA_036521395.1 Steroidobacteraceae bacterium
CGGCGGAAGCGCCAGGCCGCGCCCGATCGAAAACAGGTAGTCCTGCGGCGTCTTGAACTTCGATTCTGCGCCGTCCCAGGCCTCGCGCGCATCGATCAACGCGGCATAGACGGACGGCAGATTCCCGCCGCTGCGCTCGAAGGCGCGCGTGATGCGCTCGACCGTACCGGCTGGCGGATCATCGGCGATGAAATGCCGCGCGAGCTTGATCGCGATGTGGCGGGCCGTCGGCGCAGCGAAGGCCAGACTGGCCAGCACGGCGAAGCCCTGGGTGTGATCGGACTCGGCGTAGCGCTTGTGCAGGATGGTCTGCGCGCCCGGCTCATGCACGTCCGGACGGAACACGAAGGTGCCGGCCGGCCCGCGCGCGAGCGGCCCGTCGCCCCCGCCCACGGACCAGCCCGTGAGCACCTTCGAGAACGCGGTCACGTCGGCCTGGGTGTAGCCGGAGCCGGCGCCGAGGGTGTGGAGCTCGAGGATCTCGCGTCCCAGGTTCTCGTTCAATCCGAGCGTACGTCCGCGCCCGGCAGCACGGCGCGCGAGGAACGAATTGGGCCCCACCGATTGTTGGTTGTCGAGATAGAGCAGCATTGCGGGGTGCGTCTCGACGGCGAACAGCAGGTCGCCGAAGCGGCCCATCACGTGCGGCCGGATCGCTTCGCGCTCGAAACTGCCGGCGATGCCCAGCACCGCTTGCTTGTCGACCGAGACCGCGAAGTGGTTGCTCCAGAAATGTACCAGGCGCTCGGCGAAGGGCCGGTTACCGCTCAACGCGGCGTGCAGCCGGGCACGCACGTCCTGCACGTAAATCGGACGCAGGTACTGCGGCAGGCGCATGGCGAGGCTCGCCACTGCAGCCGGATCGTCACGGCCGGCGCGGCGCGCCTCGCGGCGCGCACGCTGCAGGGGTTCGAGGCCGGTGAGTATCTGCTGGGTACTTTGAAGACCGGACTGCTCGAGCAGCGGCGCTCCGCCGGCGACCTGCGCGCGCAGCCAGCCGCGCGGATCACTCCCCATGTCTGCCAGATCCCCGGGGCGCGCACCCAGGCCGAAGCGGTTGGCGGCAACGGCAGCCTCAGCATCGATGGCCAATTCATCCTCCGCCGGCAAGCCAGGGGTCCTGAGCGACCTAAGCGCGCGAGAGGGCCGGCCGTTGACCGGCGCGCATAACTGCACAGCCCGATGGGCGCGCTGCTGCCGTCGGCCCGCGGTGCAGCAGTGTATGCTCGCGTGGCAAGCGATTGTAACGCCTGGGGCACCGTGACCGAATCAGCGTGGTTTTACTGGGCACTGCTGTCGGCGATGTTCGCGGCCCTGACTGCGATCTTCGCCAAGATCGGCCTGCAGGGCGTGGACTCCGATCTCGCCACGCTGATCCGCACGCTCATCATCGTGCTGGTGCTCGGCGCGTTCGTTTACGCGACCGGCAAGTGGACCAATCCGCTGCGGCTGCGGGCACACACACTACTGTTCCTCGCGCTCTCGGGGCTTGCCACCGGTGCCTCCTGGGTCTGCTACTTCCGCGCGCTCAAGCTCGGGCGGGCCTCGCAGGTGGCGCCCATCGACAAGCTCAGCGTGGTGCTGGTGGCGCTGTTCGCGGTGATCGTCCTTGGTGAGCGGCCGAGCGTTCGCGACTGGTGCGGCATCGGCCTGGTCGCGGCCGGCGCCATCGTGCTGGGCCTGCGGCCCTGAGCGGCCCTGAGCGTGGGCTCCGCCCCGGCGCTGCAGCGCCGGCAATCCTGCGTCGACGATGTATGCTTGAGGGCCACGCACCAGAGGACGGCCATGACCAGCGGCACAGTTGACCAGCGCCATTCCGCCTCGGCCGAGAGTTCAGGGGGGTGAGCGCGCGCACCCGGGCGCACGGGGGCGCGTGCGCGTTCGCTGCCGCATTGGCCTGCGCGGGCGCGGCGCCGGCGCTGCTGTGGGCGCAGACTGCGCCATCCGCGGCGGATTCCGGCCATGTGGTCGATTCCTCGCAGGTGCTGCGCGCAACTCTGCCCAACGGCCTGCGCGTGGTCATCGTGCGCAATGCATTGGCGCCCGTGGTGGCGACGTCGGTGAACTACCTGGTCGGGTCGGACGAGGCGCCGCCGGGCTTCCCCGGCACCGCCCACGCGCAGGAGCACATGATGTTCCGCGGCAGTCCGGGACTGACGGCCGATCAGCTCGCCGACATCGGCAGTGTGATGGGCGGTAATTTCAACGCCAACACACGCGAGAGCCTCACACAATACTTGTTCACTGTGCCAGCCGAAGATCTGGACATAGCGCTGCACATCGAAGCCATTCGCATGGGCGGCGTGCTCGACACGCGTCAGGATTGGAATCAGGAGCGCGGGGCCATCGAGCAGGAGGTGGCGCAGGATCTATCGAACCCCGGCTATGTCCTGTACGAGAAGCTGCGCGCGGCCATGTTTGCCGGCACGCCCTACGCGCACGATGCGCTCGGGACCCGGCCTTCCTTCGATGCCACCTCGGCGCAGATGCTGCGCCGGTTCCACGATGCCTGGTACGCGCCCAACAATGCCATCCTGATCGTGGTCGGCGATCTCGACCCCGCCGCGACGCTCGAAAAGATCCGCACGCTGTTCGGTCCTATTCCGTCCAAGCCGGTGCCGGCAGCGCCGCCGGTCAAACCCCGCCCCATGCGTGCCGCATCGTTCAAGGTCGACACGGACCGGCCCACGGGCACCCTGATGATTGCCCTGCGCGTTCCCGGTCTGCACAGCGCGGACTTTCCGGCCCTCGAGGTACTGTCCGACATCCTGAGCAGCCAGCGCTTTGATCTCTACGGATTGGTGCCGGCAGGCAAGGCTCTCAACGCCGAATTCGCGCTCGATCCGCTGCCACAGGCGGGGCTGGCTTATGCCGAGGTGGAATTTCCCAAGGGCCAGGATCCCGCGGCGCTCGAAGCGCAGGTGCGCTCCATTCTGAAGCGGGTTGCGCAACATGGCGTCCCGCCCGAGCTGCTGCAGGCGGCCAAGCTGCAGGAGCGGCGCGAAACGGAGTTCCAGAAGAATTCCATCGAGGGGCTGGCTTCGATCTGGGCCGACGCGGTCGCGCTCTACGGTTTGCAGTCGCCCGAGGAGGATCTGCAGCGGATCGAGAAGGTCACCGTGGAGGATGTCGATCGCGTGGCGCGCAAGTACCTCGATCTGACGCATGCGGTCGCGGCGGTCATGGTGCCGCAAGGCGCCGGGCGGCCGGTAGCCAGCGGTGGCGGCTTTGGTGGTCAGGAAAACATCTCGCTCGGCGAGGCCCGTCCGACGGCACTGCCGGAATGGGCCCAGGCGTCCCTGCAGCGCCTGGAGGTCAAGCCCTCGAGCATTGACCCGGTGCTCAGCACCCTCGCCAATGGCCTGACCTTGATCGTCCAGAGTGAGGACGTCAGTGACACGGTCAGCGTCTTCGGGCACATACGCAATCGCCCCGAGACCGAGTCCGATGCGCAGCAGCAGGGCGTGGCGCAACTGCTCGATCCGCTGCTCGGCTACGGCAGCGAGCAGCTCGACAGGCTCGCGTTCCAGCGTGCGCTGGACGATATCGGCGCGGGTGAAGAGGCTGGCACGGACTTCGACGTGCAGGTGCTGTCGGAGGATTTCGACCGCGGTGTCGCGTTGCTGGCCGACAACGAGCTGCATCCGGCACTGCCGGCCGCGGCCATGTCGGTCGTGTCCCGACAGCTCGTGCAGATCGTGGCCGCCAGGAATCGCAGTCCCGGCTACCTGACGCAGCGCTCGCTGCGTAGTGCGCTGTTCCCGCCGGATGACCCGAGCCAGCGCGAGGCGACTCCCGAGGGCGTGCGGGCCCTCACGCTCGAGGATGTTCGCGCCTACTACCACGAGGTGTTTCGGCCGGATCTGACCACCATCGTGGTGGTCGGCCGTGTGTCGCCCGCGCAGGCGCGGGCCACGATCGAGAAGTACTTCGGCGGCTGGAGCGCCAGCGGCGCGCCACCCGACACCGACCTGCCCGCGGCTCCCGCCAACAAGCCCAGCACGGTGGCCGTGCCGGATGCGAGCCGCGTGCAGGATAACGTCATCCTGGCGCAGAATCTTGCGCTGACGCGCTCCGATCCGGACTACTATCCGCTCGAGCTCGGCAGCGCGGTGCTCGGCGGCGGTTTCTATTCCACGCGCCTGAGCATCGATCTGCGCAAGAACAGCGGCCTGGTGTATTCGGTGGGATCGACGCTGCAGGCCGGCCGCACGCGCGGCGTGTATTTCATCCGCTACGCCTGCGATCCGCAGAATGTCGACAAGGCCGAGAGCATGGCCGTGCAGGAGCTGCGGAACATGCAGCAGGCGCCCGTCGGCGCCGACGAGTTGCTGCGCGTCAAGGAGCTGCTGCTGCGCCAGATTCCGCTCGCCGAAGCGAGCGTCGAGGGCATCGCGCACGGGCTGATCGAGCGGCGCGAGCTCGGCCTGCCGCTCGATGAGCCCTGGATTGCCGCCCATCGCTACATCGATCTCACGCCCGCGCAGGTGCAGGCGGCGTTCCAGAAATGGATGCGGCCGAACGATCTGGTGCGCATCACGCAAGGGCCGCCCCCGCAGTAGGCGCAGACCCCACCCACGCGCCAGTTTGCAGGATTGTGATCGGCGACAGCGGATCTTGCCGCCCTTTGTATTTCAATGACCTGGCCGCGACTATGCCGCCACGGCGCGTTACATTGGGAGCATGGTTCCGATAGAATACGATATGTCCACCTGCCGCTAGCTCATTGAGCGGACAGGGTTTTTCCTCCTCAGTGCCAGGACCCTCATGCCGCCATCACTGCTCGAGCAGCTCGCCAGTACGCCGCTCTCCGGCGCCAACGCCAGCTTCGTCGAGACCCTCTACGAGCAATACCTGCGCGAGCCGGACAGCGTCGGCGCCGAATGGCGCCGCTACTTCGATGCGCTGCCCGGCGCGCGCGCCGAGCGTGCCCATGGCCCGGTCATCGCCGCGGTGGCCGCACGCGCGCAGGCCTCAGCCCCTGGAGCGGCCAGTGGCGCGTTGAGTGCCGCGGCCGGAGGCGGCGCGAGTGAGAAGCAGTCGGCGGTATCGCGCCTGGTGCAGATCTACAGCAACCGCGGGCACCTGATCGCGCACATCGATCCGCTCGGAATGCAGCAGCGCCCGCGTCCGCGGGTGCTCGAACTCGACTACGGCGGCCTCAGCGAGGCCGACTTCGATACCGAGTTCTACACCGCGAGCCGGAACGAATGGATTGCCAAGCGCGCGACGCTGCGCGAGATCATCGCGCGCCTGGAAGCGATCTACTGCGGCCACATCGGCGCAGAGTTCGCCCACGTCTCCGACACCGAGGAGCGCTTGTGGCTGCAGGATGAATTCCAGCTCGGCCGCATGCAGGTCCGCCTCGCGCCCGAGGAGCGGCGCGACCTGCTCTGGCAGCTCACCGCCGCCGAGGGTCTCGAGCGCTATCTGCACACCAAGTACGTCGGCCAGAAGCGCTTCTCGCTCGAAGGCGCCGACGCCCTGATCGCGCTGCTCAACGACCTGATCCAGCAGGGCGGCGTCGCCGGCATCGAGGAGTTCGTGCTCGGCATGGCGCACCGCGGCCGACTCAACGTGCTGGTCAACGTGCTCGGCAAGTCGCCGGCGCAACTGTTCTCGGAGTTCGAGGGCAAGTACGACGACAACCACACCCAGGGCTCTGGCGACGTGAAGTACCACAAGGGCTTTTCCGCCGACCTGCGTACGGCCGGCGGCAACCTGCACGTGGCGCTCGCCTTCAATCCCTCGCACCTCGAGATCGTCGATCCGGTGGTCGAGGGCTCGGTGCGGGCGCGCCAGGAGCGCCGCAACGATGCCCAGGGCGACAAGGTCGTACCGGTGCTCATGCACGGCGATGCGGCCTTCGCGGGGCAGGGCGTGGTCATGGAGACGCTGCAACTCTCGCAGGCGCGCGGCTTCCGCACCGGCGGCACCATCCATATCGTCATCAACAATCAGATCGGCTTCACCACCTCCGATCCGCGCGATGTGCGCTCGACCACGTACTGCAGTGATGTGGCCAAGATGCTCGAGGCGCCGATCCTGCACGTGAATGCCGATGATCCGGAGGCGGTGATCTTCTCCACGCGCCTGGCACTGCGCTACCGCCAGCGTTTTCACAAGGACGTCGTGATCGACCTGGTCTGCTACCGGCGCCACGGGCACAACGAGGCCGACGAGCCGGCCGCGACGCAGCCCATGATGTATCGCGTGATTCGCCAGCACCCCACGGCGCGCAAGCTCTATGCCGACCGGCTCATCAACGAGGGCGTTTTGGCTGCCGCCGATGTCGAGCACATGAGCGAGCAATACCGGCAGGCGCTGGATTCGGGCCGGCTAGAAGTGCACCCGGCCCTGGGACTGATCGGCAACAAATACACCATCGACTGGTCGCGCTACGCGCAGTTCGACTGGTCGGAGCATCCTCGCACCGGTGTCGCGCCCGAGACCCTCACGGCGCTGGGCGCCCGCGTGACGCAGATTCCCGGCGACGTGGCGCTGCACCCGCGCGTGGCGCACCTGATCGCCAATCGCAGCAGGATGATGTCCGGTGAGCTGCCCCTGGACTGGGGCGCCGCGGAGACCCTGGCCTATGCCTCACTGCTCATGGACGGCGTGCCCGTACGCATCAGCGGCCAGGACTCGGGACGCGGAACATTCTTCCATCGCCATGCGGTGCTCTACGACCAGAACAGCGGCCGGCGCTACGTTCCGCTGCAGCATGTCAAGGACGGACAAGCGCGTTTCACCGTCATCGACTCGGTGCTGTCCGAGGAAGCCGTGCTCGGCTTCGAGTACGGCTATTCGACCACGAGCCCGGACTGCTTGGTGGTCTGGGAGGCGCAATTCGGCGACTTCGTCAACGGCGCGCAGGTGGTGATCGATCAGTTCATTTCCTCGGGCGAGGCCAAGTGGGGACGGCTTTGCGGACTGACCCTGTTGCTGCCGCACGGCTACGAGGGTCAGGGCCCGGAGCATTCCTCCGCGCGCCTGGAGCGCTTCCTGCAGCTCTGTGCGGAGAACAACATGCAGGTGTGCGTGCCCTCGACGCCGGCACAGATGTTCCACCTGCTGCGGCGGCAGATGCTGCTGCCGTTCCGCAAGCCGCTGATCGTGATGACCCCGAAGAGTCTGCTGCGCCACGAGCTCTCGGTGTCCCCGATCGGCGATCTGAGCCACAAGGGCTTCGCCAGGGTCATCGATGAGATCGATGCGATCCAGCCCGCGCATGCGCGCCGCGTGGTGTTCTGCAGCGGCAAGGTGTATTTCGACCTGCTCAAGGCGCGCCGGCACGAGGCGCTGGACGATGTGGCCATCGTGCGCCTGGAGCAGCTCTATCCCTTCCCGGTCGAGGAATACCAGCGGGTGCTTGCGCGCTATCCCAACGCCACCGAGCTGGTGTGGTGTCAGGAAGAGCCGCAGAACCAGGGGGCCTGGTACCAGATCCGCCATCGCCTGCAGGATCTGGCGCTGCCGCGCATCGTGTACTACGCCGGCCGCGCGGCTGCGGCGGCGCCGGCCACCGGCCTCTTGACGCTGCATGAGAGCCAGCAGCGACGCCTGGTTGACACCGCGCTCAGGGCCGTTTCCATCGAACAGACCCAGCGCAATACCCCGCGCCTGGCCCTCGGCGCCGTTCCCCCCGGCGCCACGACCCCGGGCGCAGTGGCGGCGTCCACGCCCGAGCGCAGCGCCGCCAGCACGCCGATGAGCACGCCACTGAGGAAGAAAGGTTCATGAGTACCGAGATTCGAGTGCCGCAATTGCCCGAGTCGGTGGCCGACGCCACGCTGGTGGCCTGGCGCAAGCAGCCCGGACAGAGCGTAAGCCGCGACGAGAACCTCGCTGACCTGGAGACCGACAAGGTGGTGCTCGAAGTTCCCGCTCCGGTGAGCGGCGTCCTGCGCGACATCAAGGTGGCCGGCGGCGCCTCAGTCAAGAGCGGCGAGCTGCTCGCCATCATCGAGGAGGGCGCTGCGGGCGCGACCGCAGGGCCGGCTGCCGCAGCGCCGGCCACAACGCCGGCCGCCGCGACGGCCGGCGGAACTGCTACCGGTGGCAACGGCAAGTCCAAGGCGGCTGCCGGCGCACCCCGGACGGGCCCGGCCGCCCGCCGCGTCATCGAGGAGCAGAAACTGTCCGCGGGAGAGATTGCCGGCTCCGCTCCACGCGGCCGCGTCACCAAGGGCGATGCGAGTTCCGCCGCCGCGCCCGCCGCGACTGCGGCCCCGGCCCCGGCATCCGCGCCGCGCGCGGGCCGCACCGAGCAGCGCGTGCCCATGACGCGGCTGCGCGCGCGCATCGCCGAGCGTCTCATACAGGCACAGTCCACCCAGGCGCTGCTCACGAGCTTCAATGAGGTGGACCTCGCGGCCGTGCAGGAGCTGCGCGCGCGCTACAAGGAGGGCTTCGAGAAGAAGCACGGCGTGAAGCTCGGCATCATGCCGTTCTTCGTCAAGGCCGTGGTCGAGGCTCTCAAGCGCTTTCCCGTCGTCAACGCCTCGGTGGAGAACGCCGATATCGTGTATCACGAATACTTCGACATCGGCGTCGCGGTCTCGACCGAGCGCGGGCTCATGGTGCCGGTGCTGCGTGACGCCGACGCACTGAGCTTCGCGGCCATCGAGCAGCAGATCGGCGCCTTCGCCGCGCGTGCGCGCAACGGCTCGATCACGCTCGAGGACCTGACCGGGGGCACCTTCAGCATCACCAACGGCGGCTCCTTCGGTTCACTGATGTCCACTCCCATCGTCAATACGCCACAGAGCGCCATCCTCGGCATGCACAAGATCCAGGATCGCGCCATGGTCGTGCACGGCGAGGTGGCGGTGCGACCGATGATGTATGTCGCGCTGACCTACGATCACCGCATCATCGACGGCCGTGAGGCCGTGCAGTTCCTGGTCACGGTCAAGGACTGCCTCGAAGATCCCGGCCGCCTGCTGCTCGGGGTTTGAGCGGGTGGCGAAGGCGTACGACGTCGTCGTGATCGGCGCGGGGCCGGCCGGCTATCCGGCCGCCATTCGCGCGGCGCAGAACGGCCTCCAGGTCGCCTGCGTCGATGCGTGGAAGAATCGCGACGGCAGCGACGCCTTCGGCGGCACCTGCCTGAATGCCGGCTGCATTCCCTCCAAGGCACTGCTCGAATCCTCCGAGCTCTATCATCGCGCCGCCTCGGAATTCGCCATCCACGGCATTCAGGCCGCCGGCCTGAGCCTCGATCTGGCTGCCATGCAACGCCGCCGCGCCGGCATCGTGCGCACCATGACCGGCGGCGTCGCCGGACTGCTCAAGGCCGCCGGCGTCACGGCCATCCACGGCAGTGCGCGTCTGCTGTCGGGGCGGCGCGTCGAGATCACGGCCGCCGGCGAGCGCAGTGAGCTCGCGGCGCGGCACGTCGTGCTGGCCAGCGGTTCCGAACCCACCGCGCTCAAGGCGCTGCCCTTCGATCACCGCTTAGTCATCGATTCATGGGATGCCCTCGAGCTCACCGCGGTGCCGGCCAGGCTGATCGTGATCGGGGCCGGCGTGATCGGCCTTGAGCTCGGCAGCGTCTGGCGCCGACTGGGTGCGCAGGTGGTCGTGCTCGAGGCGCTCGACAGCTTCCTCGCGCTCGCGGATCAGCAGCTCGCGCTCGAGGCGCTGCGGCATTTCAGGAAGCAGGGACTGGACATACGCCTCGGCGCCAAGGTCACCGGTGCCTCGATCGACGGCGGGGTCCGCGTGCAGTATCAGAGCGCCGACGGCGGCGCACTCAGCCTCGATGCCGACCAGGTCATCGTCGCGGTCGGGCGCCGGCCGTACAGCGACAATCTGCTCGCGGCCGGCAGTGGCGTCGAGCTCGATGAGCGCGGCTTCATCCGGGTGGATGAGCAGTGCCGCACCGGCGCCGAGAATGTCTGGGCCATCGGCGACTGCGTGCGCGGTCCGATGCTGGCGCACAAGGGCAAGGAAGAGGGCGTTGCGGTCGCTGACCGGATCGCCGGGCGATATGCTCACGTCAACTACGAGGTGATTCCCGCAGTCATCTACACCGCGCCCGAGATCGCCTGGGTGGGCAGGACCGAAGAGCAGCTCAAGGCTGACGGCGTGGCCTACAAGAGCGGCGTGTTCCCCTTCGCCGCGAGCGGTCGCGCGCGCGCAATGCAGGCCACGGCCGGCTTCGTGAAATTGCTGGCCGACCGCGAGAGCGACACCATCCTGGGCGTGCACATCATCGGCCCCATGGCCGGGGAGCTCATCACCGAGGCCACGCTGGCCATGGAATTCCAGGCGAGCGCCGAAGATCTGCAACGCACGATCCATGCCCATCCGACGCTGGCCGAGGCGCTGCACGAGGCGGCGCTCGCCGCCGACCAGCGCGCCATCGACAACGTCAACCGTTGAGCCGCAACGCCGGCCTCAGCCGGTGGTGCCGCGGCGATGCACGGGCAGCGCCCCGAAGGCCTGCGTGACCGGCATCAGCTCGATGGCATTGATGTTGATCCGCGCCGGCAGGCCCGCCACCCAGTGCACCGTCTCGGCCACGTCCTCGGGCGTGAGCGGATCGGCCCCCGCGTACACGCTGGCAGCCTTGCTGCTGTCGCCGCCAAAGCGCACGGCCGAGAATTCGGTGCCGCCGACCATGCCGGGCTCGATGTCGGTCACGCGGATCGCCGTGCCGAGCAGATCGGCCCGCAGGTTGAGCGAGAACTGACGCACGAAGGCCTTGGTGGCGCCGTAGACATTGCCGCCGGGATAGGGGTAGGTGGCGGCGATGGAGCCCATGTTCACGATGTGTCCCCGACCGCGCTCGACCATGCCCGGCAGCACGGCCCGAGTCACGTACATCAGACCCTTCACGTTGGTGTCGACCATCCGCTCCCAGTCCTCGATGTCGGTGCGCTGTGCAGGCTCAAGGCCCAGGGCGAGGCCGGCGTTGTTGACCAGCAGATCTATCGCGCGCAGCTCGGGCGGCAGGGCGGCCAACGCCGCATCGACGGCCGCGCGATCGCGCACGTCCAGCACCAGCGGATGAATGCGCGTCGCGCCGAGCTCGTCCACCAGGGCCGTGAGCCGCTCACGACGGCGGCCGGCCGCGATGATGCGCCGGCCGTCGGCGGCGAAGCGCCGCGCGATCGCCGCGCCGAAACCGGAGGTCGCCCCCGTGACCAGCACGATCATGCGGGCGCTCGCGCTGACCGGTGGCGGGATGGGTTCGGATTGCCGGGATCATGACGCATTGGGACCTCGCTTCAGGTCAGGCGTTGGGCACGCAGCACGTTCGGCACGGCGCTGAGCCGCTGCAGTACCCGGCTGAGCTGCTCATGGTCGCGTACCGCCGTGCGCATGACAATGGTGGCGATGCGGTCGTTCGGGTCAGTGTCGGAATTGACTCCCTGGATGCTGAGCTTCTCCAGCGCCATGACGTCGGACACATCGCGCAGCAGGCCGCGGCGGTCGAATGCCTCGACCCGAATGCGCACCGGCAGCAGGCTGTCGGCATCGAGCGTCCACTCGACGCCGAGCACGCGCTCGGGCTTGCGCGCACGCATGCGAAGCAGGCTCGCACAGCGCTCCCGGTGGATGGTGACACCGCGGCCGAGGGTGAGATAAGCGGCGATGGGTTCGGGCGGCACCGGGCTGCAGCAGCGCGCCATGGTGATCGGCAGGTCCCCGACCCCCTCGATGGCCACGGGGGAGCGCGCGGCGCGCTGCGGCGGCCGTGTCCGCACCACTGCCAGCGGCTCTGGGGGCGGCGCACGCACACGGGCAATGGCCTGGATCAGCGCATTGACGCCGATGACGCCCTCGCCGATCAGGCGCTGCAGGTCCTCTGCACTCTCGGCCTTCAACTCGCGCACCAGCGGCGCGATCAGCTCGGCGCCGGCACCGGCCCGGGCGAGCTCGCGCTCGAGGCTCTCGCGACCGCTGGCGCGCTGATCGGTCTCATCGACGCGGCGGAACCACGCCCGCACCTTGGCGCGGCCGCGCGCGGAGGCCAGAAATCCCTGCTCCGGTGACAGCCAGTCGCGGCTCGGGGCGGCCTGCTTGCCGGTGATGATCTCCACCACCTCGCCATTGGCCAGCGGCTGATTGAGCGGCACGATACGGCCGTTGATCTTCGCGCCGCGGCAGCGGTGCCCGAGATCGGTGTGGACGTGATAGGCGAAATCGAGCGCTGTGGCGCCGCGCGGCAGGTCGACGACTTCCCCGCGGGGCGTCATGGCATAGATGCGGTCGGCGAACAGCTCGCTCTTGAGACGCTCGAGCGGGTCGCCGTCCAGGTCCGCGGTCTGGGTCGGATCGAGCACGCGCCGCGCCCACTCGATCTTGCGCTCGTAGCCGGGATCGCGCGTGGCGTCCTCCTTGTAGCGCCAGTGCGCCGCGATTCCAAGCTCGGCCTGCTCGTGCATGTCACGCGAGCGGATCTGCACCTCGAGCGACTTCTCCTCCGGGCCGATCACGGCGGTATGAATAGAGCGGTATTGGTTGCCCTTGGGAGTGGCGATGTAATCGTCGAACTCCCCCGGCACGTAGTGCCAGAGTCCGTGCACCACACCGAGGGCCGCATAGCAGTCGGCGATCGACTCGACCACGATGCGCACCGCCCGCACATCGAACAATTGTGCGAAGTCCACGCGCTTGCGCTGCATCTTGCGGGCAATGCTGTAGATGTGCTTGGGTCGCCCGGAAACGCTCGCGGCCACGCCGGCTTCACGCAGCTCGCGCTTGAGCAGCGCGCACACCGATTCAATGTAGCGCTCGCGATCGACCCGCCGCTCCGCCAGCGCGTGCGCGATGCGGTGATATTCGTCGGGTTCGAGGTAGCGGAAAGCCAGGTCCTCGAGCTCCCATTTTAGATTCCAGAGGCCCAGGCGGTTCGCCAGCGGCGCGAGGATCTCGTGGGTCTCACGCGCGAGGCGCTGCTGTTCGGAGGGATCGAGTTCGCGCGCGTGGCGCAGCCGGATCAGTTGCTCGGCCAGGCGCGCCACCACCAGACGTGGATCGGCGGCCACGGCCAGCAGCATCTTGCGCACCGATTCGGCCTGCTGCGCATCGAGTCGCCGTGCCGCCGACCTGTCGGCCGGCAGGCTCACCTGGCCCAGACGCGCCAGCTCCTGCGCTAAGTGCGCGGCCGGCACACCCAGCCGCGCCTCGAGCGCCGCGGGCTCGTGCATCACTCCGCTCACGCGCGCCCAGTGCAGCGCCGTGGCGATGGCCAGCTCCACATCCTGCGTCAGCGCAGCGACCGCCTCGGCCGCTTCGAGACCGGCGGCGAGCACGTCCTGGCCGGTGCCGAGCTCGAGCAGCGCGAGGCGCGCGTCAGCGAGTCTGGCGGCAGTCTCCGGCAGTGCGTGGGTTGCGGTTTCCATGCTGTGGGGGCGGTGTCTTCCGGCTATCATTCAGGGTATGGTCGGCCACAGCAAGAGCGTTTGAGGATATCAATCCATGGCGCGATACTCGACCAGATCCTGGCGCGCCTTCCGGCCGCGCAGCGGCCTCGAGTCGATCACCCTGGTGGCGAGCGACTGCCGCGTGCTCGGCATCGATCCGGGCTCGCAACGCACCGGCTTTGGCATCATCGACTGCGATGCCGGCGGCGAACATCACGTCGCCAGCGGCTGCATCGATGTGGCCGGACGCGCCATGGTCGCGCGGCTGCAGCGCATCCACGCCGCCATGAGCGCGCTGGTACTCGAGCACCGGCCGGACATGATCGCGATCGAGCGCGTGTTCCTGCACCGCAATCCCGACAGCGCGCTCAAGCTCGGCCAGGCGCGCGGCGTCGCGCTATGCGCCGCCGCCGCGCTCGGCGCCAGCGTGCACGAGTACGCCCCGCGCGCCATCAAGCTCGCAGTCACCGGCTATGGGGCCGCGGCCAAGCCCCAGGTGGCGCAGATGGTGCGCACGCTGCTGCGACTGGACGCGCTGCTCGCGGCCGACGCCGCCGATGCGCTCGCGGCGGCGCTGTGCCATGCGCAGACCCGCCGCCTCGGCGCGCTCGCGGACGGCGCGGCCGGCACGGCGGGGCGGACTGCGAGCGTGACGGCACGATGATCGGTTCGCTCTCCGGGCTGCTGACGCAGAGATCACCGCCGCAGCTGCTGCTCGAGGTCGGCGGGGTGGGCTACGAGCTCGAAGCGCCCATGTCGACCTTCTACGCGCTGCCTGCGCTCGGTGAGCCCGTACGTCTGCTCACGCACCTGGTGGTGCGCGAGGATGCGCACGTGCTGTACGGTTTTGCGACTGCGCAGGAGCGCACCCTGTTTCGCCATCTGCTGAAGGTATCCGGGGTCGGACCGCGCATTGCGCTCGCGATTCTCTCCGGGGTCACCGCTGCAGCATTCGCGCAGGCGGTGCGGGCCGAGGATGCGGCGACCCTCACGCGCATACCGGGCGTGGGCCGCAAGATTGCCGAGCGCCTGATCGTGGAGATGCGCGACCGCCTGGAGGGCCCGGTCGTGGCCGGTACCGCGTCCGGGGCGAGCGCGCATGCGCAGCTTCTCACGCCTGGTGCGCAGGCCGAGGCCTACGGCGCGCTGGTCGCCCTCGGCTACCGGCCGCCCGAAGCCACGCGGCTGCTCCAGGGGCTGGGCGCCGAGCGCGACGCGCTCTCGACCGAGGAGCTCATCCGCCGTGCACTGCAGAGCGCGGTGCGCGAATGAGCGCGCCGGAGGGCGAGCGCCTGGTGAGCGCCGCGGCCGCCGCGCCCGAGGATGCCATCGATCGTGCCATCCGGCCGCGCGCACTGGCCGAATACATCGGACAGGAGCACGTCAAATCGCAGCTCGCCATCTTCATCGGCGCGGCGCGCATGCGCGCCGAGGCGCTCGATCACGTATTGATCTTCGGGCCGCCCGGTCTGGGCAAGACCACCCTGGCGCACGTCATTGCCACCGAGCTGCACGTGAACCTGCGCCAGACGTCCGGGCCGGTGCTGGAGCGGCCGGGCGACCTGGCCGCGATCCTGACCAATCTGCAGCCACGCGACGTGCTGTTCGTGGACGAAATTCATCGCCTGAGTCCCATCGTCGAGGAAATCCTGTACCCGGCGATGGAGGACTATCAGCTCGACATCATGATCGGCGAGGGTCCGGCCGCGCGCTCCATCAAGCTCAATCTGCCGCCGTTCACGCTCGTGGGCGCCACGACGCGCGCCGGTCTGCTGACCTCGCCGTTGCGCGATCGCTTCGGCATCGTGCAGCGGCTGGAGTTCTACGCCATCGCCGAGATCGAGCGCATCGTGCACCGCTCGGCCGGTATTCTCGACGTGGCCATCGATGCCGCCGGCGCGCTGCGCATCGCGCAGCGCTCGCGCGGCACCCCGCGCATCGCCAACCGGCTGCTGCGGCGCGTGCGCGACTACGCCCAGGTCAAGGCCGACGGCCGCATCGACGATCGGGCCGCACACGCCGCGCTCGATCTGCTGCAGGTGGACCCGCAGGGCCTCGATGCACTCGATCGCAAGCTGCTGCTCACCATCATGGAGAAGTTCGACGGTGGCCCGGTCGGCATCGAGAGCCTGTCGGCGGCGCTCGGCGAGGAGCGCGGCACACTCGAGGACGTGATTGAGCCATTCCTGATCCAGCAGGGCTTCGTCGCCCGCACTGCGCGCGGCCGCGTGGCCACGCGCCTGGCCTGGCAGCATTTCGGTCTCAAGGTGCCCGAGCGGGCCGCAGCCAACCTGTCGCTGTTCGGCGAGGGCGCCTGAGAGTGTTCGTGTGGCCGGCCAGGGTGTTCTACGAGGATACTGATGCCGGTGGAGTGGTTTACTATGCGAACTATCTGAGATTCCTCGAGCGAGCGCGCACGGAATGGCTGCGCTCGCGGGGCCTGTCGCAGCGGACGCTCGCCCTGGACCCGGGCATCATTTTCACGGTCGTGGCGCTGGAGGCGCAGTACCGTCGCCCGGCGCGGCTCGATGACATGCTGGCCATCGGCTGCGCACCGTCCCGGGACGGGGGCGCGAGCCTGGCGTTCGAGCAGCGTGTGTGGCGCGAGCGCGCCGGGGGTGAGCTGCTGCTGTGCGCAACGGTTCGCGTCGCCTGCCTGGACGCCCGCAGCCTGAAACCCAGGCGCCTGCCGGAAGTCATAACCCGTGAATTACAAGGAGTAGGCGATGGGCGGTGAGTTGTCGGTGATCCGCCTGGTGGTGCAGGCGAGCCTGGTGGTGCAGATCGTGCTCGGCATCCTGCTGGCGGCCTCGCTGAGTTCGTGGGCCATCATCTTCCGCAAGCGCATGGTCGTGAACCGCGCACAGCACGATGCCGACAGCTTCGAGAACAGCTTCTGGTCCGGGGGCGATCTGAGCTCGCTCTACCGGACCGTGGAATCGCGCGGCAAGACCTCGGGCATGGAGAGCATCTTCGAATTCGGATTCCGCGAGTTCGCTCGTCTGCGCGCGCAGGGCGGGGTGGCTGCGGACATGCTGCTCGAGGGCTCACGCCGCGCGATGCGCGTGGCGCAGCTCAAGGAGATCGAGCGGCTCGAGCAGAGCCTCGCGACCCTGGCGACCGTCGGCTCGACCAGTCCGTACGTGGGCCTGTTCGGCACGGTGTGGGGCATCATGAGCGCCTTCAGCTCGCTCGGTAACGTTCAGCAGGCGACCCTGGCCATGGTCGCGCCTGGCATCGCCGAGGCGCTGGTCGCCACGGCCATGGGCCTGTTCGCCGCCATACCGGCGGTCGTGGCCTATAACCGATACGCCGACCAGGTCAGCCGGCTCGAGCTGCGTTACGACGGTTTCATGGAGGAACTGTCGACCATCCTGCAGCGCTATGCCGGGCGTGGCCCCGCGTCGCCGCCGGCTGCCGTCATGCCGGGCCGGGGAGGCTGAGATGACCCCAACGCACAAGGGCAAGCGCAGGCTGATGGGCGAGATCAACGTCGTGCCCTACATCGACGTCATGCTCGTGCTGCTCATCATCTTCATGATCACCGCCCCGCTGCTGACCCAGGGCATCAAGGTCGATCTGCCCAAAGCGGCCGCCGAACCGCTCGATTCACGCCAGAATGAGCCGCCCCTGGTGCTGTCGATTGATGCGCAGGGACGGCTGTACCTGAATATCGGGGCCACGCCGAAGCAACCCATCAGCGAGCAGACGCTGCTGGTG
>DATDHV010000119.1:0-7910 GCA_036521395.1 Steroidobacteraceae bacterium
GTCAAGACCATGAACAAGATCTTCCTCTGGCAGCAGTACTCGCCCGGCTGGCCGACCAATGGTCCGGCGCATCTGGGGCCGCGCGCTGACGGTACCTTTGAGACCGTACCGGCGTTCGGTCTGCCGGCCGTCAACACCATCATCCTGCTCACCAGCAGCGTCACGGTGACGATTGCCCATCACGCGCTGCGCGCGGGCCACCGCGGCGCGCTCAAATTCTGGCTGGCACTGACCTTCGTGCTCGGCTTCAGTTTCGTCGGCCTGCAGGCACACGAGTACGGCGAGGCCTATCGCGAGCTCGGGCTGCGCCTCACCACCGGCATCTACGGGTCGACCTTCTTCATGCTGACCGGTTTCCACGGCCTGCACGTGACCATCGGCGCCATCATGCTGACCATCATCTGGCTGCGAACGCTCAAGGGACACTTCACGCCTACGCGGCACTTCGCCTTCGAGGCCGTGTCCTGGTACTGGCACTTCGTCGACGTGGTGTGGCTGGGATTGTTCGTGTTCGTGTACTGGCTCTAGCGCGGCGCTCCCGCAGCGCGCCGCGAGCCGCGCGAGCCGCGCGAGCCGCGCGGGGCCAGTGGGCCGATCGCCGGCGTGTGCTTATACTTCAGGCCTGAATGCGGGCCATGGCAACGCCTCTCACCAACGGCACGTCGAGGACGGTACTTCCCGTAGCGGACATCCGCGTGCTGCTGTTCGACGTGGGCGGGGTCCTGGTGGAGCTCGGCGGCGTCGATGTCATTCTCGAATGGCTGGGCAATCGCATGACGGCCGAGGAGCTGTGGCGGCGCTGGCTGGCTTCGGAATCGGTGCGCCGCTTCGAGACCGGACAGATCGATGCGCCGGCGTTCGCGGCCGGCGTGATCGCGGAATTCGACCTGGCCGTGCAACCGCGCAGGTTCCTGGAGTCCTTCGTCGGCTGGCCCACCGGACTGTACCCGGGCACGCTGGAGATGCTGTCGCGCATTCCGCGCCGCTACCGGCGCGCCCTGCTGTCGAACAGCAATCCGCTGCACTGGCCGCGGGTGCTCGATGAAATGGGACTGGGTGCGGCCTTCGACCACCATTTCGTGTCCCACCTGACCGGTTGCATCAAGCCCGATCCGGCGGCCTTCGAGCATGTGCTGCAGGTGCTGGGCTGCCGCCCCGCCCAAGTGCTGTTCCTCGACGACAACCTCGTCAACATCGAGGCCGCGCAGCGGCTCGGGCTGCAGGCCGTGCGCGTGCTCGGATTGACCGAAGCCACAGAGGTCCTGATCCGGTCGGGAGTCCTCGACAGGTGATCGGCTCGGCAATGGACCCCCGGGTGCTCTTTGCCGCGGAGCGCACGCTGCTGGCATGGCAGCGAAGCAGCATCGCGCTGATGGGCTTCGGATTCGTGATCGAGCGCTTCAGCCTGTTCCTGTCCGTGCTGCGCCACGCGCCGCAGAACTCGGCACACCACCTCTATTCCGCGATGGTGGGCGTGCTGCTGATACTGCTCGGCGCGGCCGTGGCGCTGATCTCGAGTCTGAACTACCGCCGCTTCGTCAACACCCTGCCGGCGGAAGGCGTGCCCGGAGGCTATCCGCGAAGTTTCGGCTTCGTGATCAACCTGGCCGTCGCGGGCTCGGGCGTGGCCCTGGCGACGTACCTGCTGCTCACGACCTTCGAGGCGCTATGAGCGCGTCATGCGGGTGACGGCGAGGATCACGATGACCGCGCCGGCCAACTGCGCGGCGCTGATGGGCTCGTGCAGCAGCGCCCAGGCCAGCACGATGGTGAATATCGGGCCGAGCGCGCCGAACATCGCGGCCGTCGGGGCGCCCAGGCGGCGGATGGCCTCCGTGACCAGCCAGATGGGTACCACGGTGGAAAACACCGCCATGGCCCCCGCCAGCGCGTGGACCTGCCACGGTTGCTCGAGCGAACGCACAGGCCGCATCGCGACGAACTGCAGCATGCACAGCACGCAAGCGATGCCAGTGGCGTACGCCGTGACCCGTGTCGCCCGCAGGCGCAGCACGATCTGCCCGCTGCGCATCAGGTAGATGGCAAAGCTCAGCGCGCTCAGCAGCACGAGCGCGACGCCGAGCAGGGTGTTGTGGCCCGCCAGCCGTACCTCCGGCGCCACCGCGATCGCGACGCCGGCGTAGGAGAACAGCAGCAGCAGCGCCGTGCGCCAGGTCAGGGCCTTGTGCAGGAACAGCGCCGAGAGCATCACCACCAGGGTGGGGTACACGAACAGTACGATGCGCTCGAGGGCGGCGGAGATGTAGCGCAGGCCGAGGAAGTCCAGGTAGCTCGCCAGGTAATACCCGAGCACGCCCAGCAGCAGCAGCTCCGACCAGTCGCGCGCCGAGAGCGCTCGCGGATCGCGCCGCTCGAGCTGCCACGCCATGAGGGCCAGCAACGGCAGCGCGTAGCCCATGCGCAGGCACAAGAGCGTTTCGGCATCGACCGGATACCGATAAGCCGCCTTCACCAGGATGGCTTTGAACGAAAACCCGAGCGCACCCAGGACGGCGCATAGCAGCCCCAGGGTGCGTTCGGTCGCAGCGCCCGAGGCAGCGGCGCTAGGGTGTGAAGCCACGAGGGGCGATCAGACCGACCCGCCAGGCGATCATGAGCAACGCGAACAGCAGCAGCGACAGCGTGATCCGCACAGTCAACGCCCGTAGCAGCTTGTCCGAGTCGCCCTTGCCCGAAGCCAGGTGGTAGAGCGCCGAGCCCAGGCTCACCACGATGGCCGCGAGCAGGCCCAGGATCACGAGCTTCACCAACACCACGTCCCAGCTCCTGCCGCGTGTGACGCGCGCCTGCCGCGGGTAGCCATTATAGGGGCGTGACGCGGTGCCGCCTGTACGCGCGCGCGCGCGGGCGGCACAATGCCCGCCTCCCGGACGGAGTCCAAGTTGCCGCTGACACTTTCCTTCAAGCGTGGCCGCTGGTCGGCCTCGTGGGGCATGACGCTGCTGACGCTGATCGCAGTCGTTGCCTTCATCGATCTCGGCCGATGGCAATGGCATCGCGCGCAACAGAAGCGGGTGCTCGCCGCGGCCTTTCTGGCCGGCAGCACCGTGGCGAGCGCCCTCGACGGCCGCTCGACCTCGGCACTGCCGCGCTATGCACAGGTGCGCGTGAGCGGCCGCTACGACGGTGAGCATCAGTTCGTGCTCGACAACATGTCGCACGACGGCGAGGCCGGCTACGAGGTGCTGACGCCGCTGCGCCTCGAGGACGGCCGGACGCTGATCGTCAATCGCGGCTGGGTGCCGCTGACGCGAAGCCGGCGCGAGCTGCCGGCCATCGAGATCGACTCGACCGACACGCAGGCTCCCGCAGGCAAGCTCGACGCGCTGCCGGTCGCCGGCATATCACTCGGCCATCTGGCGCCGCCCGCGGGACCGCAATGGCCCAAGCTCACCAGTTTTCCGACCATGGCCGACCTGGCGGCCGCGCTCGGGCGACCGCTCGAATCGCGGCAGCTGCTGCTCAATGCCGCCGAGCCGCTGGGCTATGTGCGCGACTGGCATCCCACGGGAATCGGTCCCGAGCGGCACATTTCCTATGCCGTGCAATGGTGGGGTTTCGGCGCGCTGGCGCTCGGGTTGTACGCCGTCCTGAACTGGCAAAAAACGCCGCGATGAGCCCGCCGCCCGCGACGCCGGTTGCACGGCGCGTTCCGCTGTTGCTGCTGTTGCTGTTCATCGCCCCGCTGCTGCTGGCCTACGCCATGTACTACGGCTGGCATTGGCGCCCCCCCGGGCAAACCAACCACGGCACGCTGATCGAGCCACCGCGCCGCTTGCAGACCGCCGGAGCCTCTGCCGTGTTCCAGGGCCGCTGGTCGCTGGTCTACATCGGCGCCGGCGAGTGCGATGCCAACTGCCGCTATGCGCTGTATTTCATGCGCCAGACTCATTTCGGGCTGGGCAAGAACATACCGCGCGTGCAGCGCGTGTTCATCGCCACCGGCCACTGCTGCGACCGCGCCTTCCTCGAGCGCGAGCACCCGGGGCTGATCACGCTGACGGGGCAGGGTCAGGACGGCGCGGCCCTGCTGGCGCAGTTTCCGCAAGAGCGTCGCGCCTCGACGCTGTTCATCGTCGATCCGCTTGGCAACATCATGATGCGATACGATGTGCATGCCGACCCCAGGGGCCTGCACGATGATCTGCAAAAACTCCTGACCCTATCGCACATCGGTTAGCCCACCGCATGTCTCACGCTGCATGGATACGCGCCCTGGCGCTCACGGCCTGTGTGCTGTGCCTGGGGGTGGTCGTACTGGGCGCCTATGTGCGCCTCAGCGATGCAGGGCTCGGCTGCCCGGACTGGCCCGGCTGCTATGGCCATCTCTCCCCCAGCGGCGCGGCCGCCGATGTGGGCGCCCAGGAGCGCAGCGGCCGCCCGCTCGAGCCGGGCAGAGCCTGGCGCGAGATGGCACACCGCTATGCGGCCGCAACCCTGGTGCTGCTGATCGTGTGCCTCGCGGCCACCACGGTGGCCTGGCGACGCGAGCGTCTCGCATCGCCGGCCCTCACGCTGAGCCTGGTAGGGGTGGTCATCGTGCAGGCGATTTTCGGCATGCTGACGGTCACCTGGCGGCTCAAGCCGCTGATCGTGACGCTGCACCTGCTGTTCGGCCTCACCACACTGTCGCTGCTGTGGTGGCTGGTGCTGCGGCTCGCGAGCCCGGGTGGCCCCTGGCGCCACGGCGCTGCCCTGCGCGGCAGCGGTCCACGGGCGGCACGGATTCTGGGCCTGCTCGCGCTGCTCGCCGTTGCGCTGCAGATCGCGCTCGGCGGCTGGACCAGCAGCAATTACGCCGCGCTCGCCTGTCCGGATCTGCCCACCTGCCAGGGTCACTGGTGGCCGCCGGCGGACTTCCGGTCGGCCTACACGCTCTCGCGAGACGTCAGCCTCGATGCCGATGCGGGAGGTGCCGGAGCCAGCGCGCTGGTGGCCATACATGTCACACACCGTCTGGGCGCCTTGCTCGCCAGCGCGGCCGTGCTGGCGGCCGCGATCGCAGCCCTGGTGCTGCGCGCCGAGGGCAGCGTGCGGCATGCGGCACTCGCCTTGCTGGCGCTGCTTGGCCTGCAGCTCACCATCGGCCTGACCATGGTGCTGCGCGGCTTCCCGCTGCCGCTGGCAACGGCGCACAATGCGGGCGCCGCCCTGCTATTGTTGGGGACCCTGGCACTCAACAGCTCCCTGCGCCCGGCCAAGCCATCATGAGCACCACGCCATCCCACGCCCTGCCGCGCAGCGCCACCTGGCGCGACTATCTGGAGCTCACCAAGCCCCGGGTCGTGGCGCTGATCGTGCTGACCGCCGTGGTGGGCACGCTGCTGGCGACCCCCGGCATGCCGCCGCTGGACGCGCTGGTGTTGGGCAATCTCGGCATCGCGCTGGCCGCGGCCTCGGCCGCCGCCATCAACCACGTGCTCGACCGGCACATCGATGCGCGCATGGGACGCACCCGCAACCGCCCGCTGCCCGCCGGCCACCTGACGCACACGCGCGCATTCGTGTTCGCGCTGGTGCTCGGCGTGAGCTCGATGGCCATCCTGGCCGCCTTCGTGAACGTGCTGACCGCCGTGCTGACCTTCCTGTCGCTGATCCTCTACGCCGTGGTCTACACCGTCTGGCTCAAGCGTGCCACGCCGCAGAACATCGTGATCGGCGGCGCGGCCGGGGCCGCACCGCCGGTGCTGGGCTGGGTGGCGGTCACCGATCACGTCAGCGCGCAGGCGCTGCTGCTGTTCCTGATCATCTTTGCCTGGACGCCGCCGCATTTCTGGGCGCTCGCGATCGCGCGCCGTCACGATTATGCCCGCGCCGACATTCCCATGCTGCCGGTCACGCACGGCGTGGAATTCACGCGCCTGCACGTGCTGCTCTACACCGTGATCCTGTGCATGGTCACGCTGCTGCCGTTCGTGATCGGCATGAGCGGGCTGATCTACCTGGCCGCCGCGCTGGCGCTCAACGGCCGCTTCCTGTGGCAGGCGATCGTGCTGAAGTTCGCGCGCCGCGATGATCTGTCGATGCGCATGTTCCGCTTCTCGATCTCCTATCTGATGTGGCTGTTCGTCGCGCTGCTGGTCGATCATTACCTGCCCACCACCCAGCTCTGAGCGCACCGCAGGCGGGCCACCGCAATGCTGATCGAACGCGTCTTTGCCGACAACGAAGGGCGCAATTTTCACTATCTGCTCGCCTGCGCCGAGACCGGCGAGGCCCTGGCGATCGATCCGCTCAACTGGCAGGCGTGCCTGGCGCGGGCGCGGGCGCTCAAGTGGTCGATCCGTCAGATCTTCAACACCCACGAGCACGGCGACCACACCGGCGGCAATGCCGCGCTGGTGCAGCATACCGGCGCCAGCGTGCTGGCCCATGCCGCCGCCGTGGGCCGCATCGGCAACGTCACCCATGGCCTCAACGGCGGCGACCTCGTGCACGTGGGCCGCTCGGTGCAGCTTCGCTGCCTGGACACGCCGGGGCACACGCGCGCGCACCTGTGCCTGTACGCCGAAGCGCACAGCGCCGGTGGCACTGCGCACGCACCGGCGCTGTTCTCCGGCGACACAGTGTTCAACGCCGGAGTGGGCAATTGCATCCATGGCGGCGATCCGGAGCTGCTGTACGAAAGCTACGCCGACTGCCTGTCGCGACTGCCCGCGCCGACGCGCGTATTTCCGGGACATGAATACCTGTTGCGCAACCTCGCCTTCACGCTCGATCGAGAGCCGTCGAATCGCCCGGCGCGCGAGCTGGCGCAGCGCGTGACCGGCCTGCCGGCGGCGGACATGCCGGTACTGTCCCTGGCCGAGGAGAAACAGGTCAATGTGTTCCTGCGGCTCGACAGTCCCGAGATCATCGATGGCCTGCAGCGCTCGCGCCGGGTGTCGTCCTCCGACCCCACGCCGCGCGAGGTGTTCCTCGCACTGCGGGAGCTGCGCAATCGATGGTGAGCAATCGATGGTGAGGTAGAATGCGCCGCCCGCATGGACGACCTCTCCCCCATCCTCAATCCGCTGAACCAGGCCCAGCGCGAGGCCGTGACCGCACCGGTCGGGCCAGTGCTGGTGCTGGCCGGCGCGGGCAGCGGCAAGACGCGCGTGCTCACGCACCGCATCGCGTGGCTGATCGAGACCGAAGATGTATCGCCGCATGGCGTGATGGCCGTGACCTTCACCAACAAGGCGGCGGCGGAAATGCGCGCGCGCGTCGAACGGCTGCTCGGCATTCCAGGTGGCGCGCTCTGGCTCGGCACCTTTCATGGCATCGCGCACCGGCTGCTGCGCACGCACTGGCGCGAGGCCGGGCTGCCGCAGAGCTTCCAGATTCTGGACGCCGAGGACCAGCTACGGCTGATCAGGAAGCTTCTCAAGGCGCAGGAGCTCGATGAGAATCGCTGGATACCGCGCGAAGTACAGTATTTCATCAACAAGCACAAGGACGAGGGCCGCCGGCCGGCGCACCTCAAGGCCGGTGCCGACGCCACCGAGGCGCAGATGTGCAAGCTCTACGCGCAGTACGAGGAGACCTGCGCGCGCTCGGGTGTCATCGATTTCGCCGAGCTGCTGCTGCGCGCGTTCGAGCTGTGGCGCGATTCCCCGACACTGCTGCAGCA
Organism: Steroidobacteraceae bacterium; assembly: GCA_036521395.1. Taxonomy (GTDB): domain Bacteria; phylum Pseudomonadota; class Gammaproteobacteria; order Steroidobacterales; family Steroidobacteraceae; genus FEN-1191. Next base: position 7,634 of record DATDHV010000119.1, read on the forward strand.
CTATCGCGCGCGTTTCCGCCACGTGCTGGTCGACGAGTTCCAGGACACCAACGCCATTCAGTACGCCTGGATCCGCCTGCTGGTCGGCTCCGAGGGCGCCGCCTTCGTGGTCGGCGACGACGATCAATCCATCTATCGCTGGCGCGGCGCGCGGGTCGAGAACCTGCACAAGTTTCGCGACGACTTCCCGCACGCGCGACTGTTCCGCCTGGAACAGAACTACCGCTCCACCGCCTCGATCCTCGAGGCCGCGAATGCGCTGATCAGCAACAACTCC
>DATDHV010000120.1:0-6192 GCA_036521395.1 Steroidobacteraceae bacterium
GGCGGCAGAGTCAGGCCGATCAGCGCCGGCATGGCCACCAGCACCAGCGGAAACTGCACCAACAGCCCGGCGATGATGGCGATGGCCAGCGGCTGCTGTACGCCCGAGCCGCGACCGATGGCCAGCGCCAGCGGCAGCAGCGTCAGGATCGCCGCCAGCGTGGTCATGGCGATGGGCCGCAGTCGATTGCGGCTCGCCTCGCGCAGCGCCTGGCGCACATCCATGGTGCGGGCGAGCTCGGTGTATTCCGACACGTAGAAGATGGCCATCTCGGTGGCGATGCCGATGACCATGGTCATTCCCATGATCGCAGTGATGTTCAGCGCCACGCCCGTGAGCCACAGGGCCGTGAACACGGCCGTGGTCGAGAGCAGCGAGGTGCCGATGATGATCACGGGCAGCCAGAATCGCTCGTACAGCAACAGCAGCAGCACCAGCTCGGCGGCCAGAGCCGCGGCAAATACGCGCGCGAGCCCGGCGAAGGCGATCTGTTGCTGCCGATACAGGCCACCGAGGGTGTAGCGCACGCCAGGCTGCAGCAGCCCGGGCTTCGCGAGCGCCTGGCGCACCTTGGCGATCGCAGCGCCGATGCCGCCGCTGTCCACCCGGGCCGTGACCGCGATCATGGGCTGCAGATCATCGCGCGAGATCTCCGGCTCGCCCGACACGCTCGTGAGGCTCGCAACGCGGCTCAACGGAAACAGATGGCCGTCGCTGCTGCGGATGGGCAGCTCGGCGAGGTCGGTGTCGGTGAAGCTCAGCGCGTTGGGCACCCGGACGCGCACGTCCACCACCTTGAGCGTGCGCGGGACCTGCGTGGCGATCGTGCCCTGGAGTGCGGTCGCGACGGCCTGCGTGACCGCCTGCGGACTGCTGCCCTCGAATGCGGCCTTGACCGGGTCGACCTGCAGGTCGATGCCATCGCCCGCCAGCACCACGCCGTCCTTGACCTCGACCACATGGTTGATGCGGCCGAGCGCCGCGGCCACGGCGCGCGCCTGCGGCATCAGCACCGCCGGATCGGCGGCGTACAGCTTCACCTCGATGGGCTCGGGCACCGCGGTCAGATCACCGATCAGGTCCTCCATGAGCTGCGCCAGCTCGACCTGCACGCCCGGCACGCGCGCCTCGACCCGCGTGCGCACCGCGGTCATCACGTCCTCGGTAGCCCGCGCATGATTGCTCTTGAGGCGCACGAAGAAGTCGCCGTGGTGCGGCTCGCCCAAGTCCCCGCCGAGGCCCGTGCCGGTGCGGCGGGAAAAGGTCTCCACTTCCGGCTGCGCGCGCAGGATGGTCTCGATCTGCGCCACTTCGCGTTCGGTCTCGGTCAGCGAGGTCCCGGGGCGGGTGTAGAAATCCATCACGAACCCGCCCTCATCCACCTCCGGCATGAATCCGCTGGGCACGCGCGTGTAGCCGATCCAGCCGAGGAGCAGCAGCGGCACAATCGCGGCCAGCAGCCAGCCAGGCCGGTGCAGCACGCCATCGAGCAGCCGCGCGTGCTGGCGCTGCAGCCAGCCCTGCCGCGCCTGCGCCGGGTCGCGCCAGCGCGTGAAATCGATCAGCGAGCGCGCCAGCAGCGGCACGACGAAAGCGGCGACCAGGTAGGAGATGATCAGCGCCGAGGCCATGGTGATCGACAGGGCTTTCGAGAATGCGCCGGTCACCCCGCCCAGGTATCCCAGCGGCAGGAATACGATCAGCGTTGCCAGGCTCGAGCCCAGCAGTGGGCGCATGAACTCGTGCGCGGCCGGCATCACCGCCGCGCCGCCAGCGGCACCCGCGGCCCCGGCACGGCGCGCAATGTGCTCGACCATGACGATCACATCATCGATGAGCAGGCCCACGGCGGCGGCGATACCGCCGAGAGTCATGATGTTGAAACTCATGCCGAGCGCGGACAACACCAGCACGGTCGCCGCCAGCGTGGCCGGCACGGTCAGCAGCGCGATCAGCATGATCCGGCCGCTGCGCAGGAACAGCACCAGCACCCCGGCGGCCAGCAGCAGCCCGATCAGCACCGCATCGCGCACGCTGGCGGCCGACTGCAGCACCAGCTCGCTCTGGTCGTACCAGTTGCGCTGCTGCACGCCGGCCGGCAGCGCGAGCTGCGCCAGGCGCGCACGCACGTCGGCGGCGATCTGCACGGCGTTGCCGTCGGGCTGCTCGTAGACATTGAACAGCACCGCCGGCTCTCCGTCCTCGCTGACGCGTATCCACTGCGGTACCGAGCCGTTGCGTACCTCGGCGATGTCTCCCAGACGCACCACGCCGGCCGCATCGCTGCGCACGACGATGTCCTGCAGCTCGCGCGTCTGCCGCAGTCGACTGTCGGCGATCACCAGATAGAGCTTGTCGTGGTCCTGCACGCGCCCCACGGCCTCGAGCACGTTGCCGGCCGCCACGGCAGCGACCAGGTCCGACAGACCGAGGCCGTAGGCCTCGAGCCGGTGGGGATCGGCCAGCACCTCGACCTCATCGAGCGCGCCGCCCTGTACATCCACCCGCGCCAGCCCCGGCACGGAGGCCAGCAGCGGCACGATCTGGAACTCGGCCAGGTCGTGCAGCGCATTGGGCGTCAGGCGCTTGGAGGTCAGCGCGTACGAGATGATCGGAAACACGGTCGGATCCATGCGCCGCACGCGATAGGAGGTGTCCGCGGGCAGGCGCGGCAGCACCTGCGCGATGGCGGCATCGACCAGCAGCGTGGTGGCGATCATGTCGCGGCCCCAGCCGAAATCCACCGAGATCTGCGCCGCGCCGCGCGAGGTGGCCGAGCGCACCTCGCGCACGCCGGGCACCGATCGAATCGCCTCCTCTACCGGCCGCGTCAGCATCAGCGCGGTCTGATCGGCCGGGCGATCGCCGGCGGACAGATCGACCACCACGCGCGGAAAGGATACCTGCGGGAACAGGCCCACGGGCAGCGACAGTGAGGCGACCGCACCGGCCAGTGCCAGCGCGCCGGCGATCACGAGCACCGAGCGCGCGTGCCGCTCCAGCAACCCATCGAATCTCATGGCAGCCGCACGGCCTCGCCATCGCTGAGCTGGTAATTGCCGAGCGTCACGAGAGGCCGCTGGGCCTTAAGCGGACCGTCGATGACCGAGCGGTGATCATCGCCGCCGAGCCGCCGCACCGCGACGCGCACGGCCTTGCCGGCGGCCACCTGAAAGACGTAGTCGCCCTGGTCGTCGCTGAGCACGGCATCGCGCGGCACCACCCAGCCCTCGAGCTCGCCCGTGCGGATGCCGGCGCGATAGGTCGCGCCCTCGAGCAACGGCGTCGGGCGGGCGGCATTGGCGGTCACGTCCACATCGATCAGCCGCGTCCTCGGGTTGAGCACGTGATCGATGCGAGACACGGTCCCCTGCGAGGCAGGCTCACCGTCCTCGAGCGCGATCAGGTCGACGCTTTGACCCACGCGCAGGCCGGAGCGCTGTGAGGGCTCCACGCCCACGGTGATCACGAGGCCCCCGCGCCGCGTGAGCCGCAGCAGCGGCGCTCCGGCGGCGATGCGATCGCCCTGCGCGACCAACACCGCGCTCACCACGCCATCGAACGGCGCGCTCACGCTCTGTCGCGGCATGCCGCCGTGCTCGCGCTCGAGCGCTGCGAGCGCGGCCTGCGCATCGGCAACGCTCTTGTCGGCCTGCGCGAGCTGATCGCGGGTCGCAAGCTGCTGCGCCAGCAGCCGCGCGGTGCGCTCGCGCTGCTCGCGCGCGAGCGTGAGCGCCGATGCCGCCTGCTCGAAATTGCTGCGCGCGGCCGGCGACAGCGCGAATTCCAGCAGCGGCTGGCCGGCATGCACGGCCTCGCCCGCCGTGACGGCGATATGCTCGATGCGTCCCTCGGTCTGTACGCTCAGCGTCATGCTGCCGCTGACCGACGGCGTCGCGATGCCGTAGGCCACGATGCGCCGGGGCATGGAGCCCTGTTCGGGCATCTGCGTCTGCACGAGCACGCTGGCGGATTCCTCGGGTTCCGCGGCCGCCGCGGCTGCGGCTGCGGCTGCGAGCGCGACAGCGACGGCGACGGCGACGGCGAGGCCAGCGCGCCAGACCCTGTCGTGACAGAGCCCCGCGCCTCTCATGAGTGTCCCGGTGCGGCAAGCGATGCGGGCGGCATGCCCGCACCCACCACCAGGGCGAGGGCCACCTGCTGCTCGAGCAGTGTCTGTTCCATGGCCAGCACCTCCTGATTCTTAGCTGCGCGGGTTGTGAGCAGGTCGATGTAGCTGCGCTCGTCGAGATCGCCGGCTTGGAACGCGCTCTCGCCACGCGACGCGGCCGCGCTGAGCTCGGCGAGCTGCGCGCGCGCGCCGGCGAGCTGCTGCCGTAGCAGGGCACGGCCGGAGAGCAGCGTCAGGGCTTCCCCGCGCGCGGCCAGCAGCCGGGCGGTGAACTCCGCGTGAAGCTGTGCGCGCGTGGCACGCTCCACCGCGATGTTGCCCTGGTTGCGATCGAAGACCGGCAGATCGAGCGTGATCTGCGGACCGACGCTGCGGATGTCGGTGTTGTCACGCTCGCCGGCAAGCCCTAAGGAGAACAGCGGAAATTGCGCCAGGATGGCCGCGCGCACGCGCTCTTCCTGCGCCTCGTAGCCGAGCTGCAGCGCCAGCAGGTCCGGACGGCGGCGGGGCAGATCAGGCAGCCCGGCGGCGACCGCATCATCTTCGAGCGGCGGCAGCGCCACGCGCTCGGCCAGGCGCAGCGGCGCTTCCGCACGGAGGCCGAGCAAGCCGTTGAGCTCGCGCCGGCGCGTGTCCTGCTGGCGCTCCAAGTCGTCGAGCTGCTTGCGCGCATCGGCCGCCGCGCTGAGCTCGGGCACCAGGGCGGTGAGCGTGGTGTCGCCACGTTCGAGCGCCGCGCGCGCGCGCGCCGCGCGAGCCTGCAGCAGCGTCACGAGCTGCTGCAAGCCCTGGCGCTGCCGCTCGCCCTCGATGAAGTCCACGGCCGCCAGGCGCGCCTTGGCGCTGGTCTGCCACTCCTCCCAGAGCACACTGGCGTCGATCTCCTGCGCCGAGCGCCGCGCCGCGCGGCGCCGCGAGGACAGCGTGATGAGCGCGCGCACGTCCTCGCTCAGTGCGGCGGTGACGGGATTGGCGGTGCCGGCGCCGCTGACCAGGAATTCGTAGCTCGCGCTCAAGGAAGGATTGGGCAGGAGTCCGGCCTCGAGCGATTGCGCCTGCGCGAGGCCATGACGGGTCCGCGCCGCGATCAGGTCGGGGTTGTTCTGTACCGCCAGCAGCGCCACATCCTCAACGCCGAGCCGCGGCGGCAACGCCGTCGCATGCTGCAACGCCGCGACGTCCGCGGCGGACTGGCTATCGAGGTCCAGCGGCACGGGCTGATACGTGGCGCACGCGCACAGGGCCAGCCCGGCCGCGAGCGCCACTGCCATCGCCGGCGCCAGGGCGGTTGCGCGGGCCATCATGGCAGGAGCCTAGCGGCCGCGGGTTTGCGGCAGGCTGGACGCGGGATTACGAAACCGCAATATAGTGGCGGCCCGCGTGGCCTTCTAATGGCCCGCGAGGAGGACAGCGTGAGGATCCTGCTGGTCGAGGATGACGCAGAAACGGCGCACTACGTGCTGCAGGGCCTCCATGAGGCCGGGCATAACGTCGCGGTCGCGCCCGACGGCCGCGACGGGCTGTTTCGCGCCGCCGGCGAGGACTGGGACCTGCTCATCATCGATCGGATGCTGCCGGGGCTGGATGGTCTGGGCCTGGTGCGCACCCTGCGCGGCGGGGGCATCGAGGCGCCGGTGCTGTTTCTGACCACCCTCGGCGGCCTGGATGATCGCGTCACCGGTCTCAACGCCGGAGCGGACGATTACCTGGTCAAGCCGTTCGCCTTCTCCGAGCTCGCGGCGCGCGTGGCCGCGCTCGGGCGGCGTCCGCGCCGCGCCGCGCCCGACACGCGCCTGAAGGCCGCAGACCTGGAACTGGATCTGCTCGCGCGCAGCGTGCGCCGCGCCGGGCAGGCCGTGGAGCTGCAGCCGCGCGAGTTCCGCCTGCTCGAGTGCCTCATGCGCCACGCCGGACAGGTGCTCACGCGTACCATGCTGCTCGAGCTGGTCTGGGATCTGCATTTCGATCCGCACACCAACGTGGTGGAGACCCACATCAGCCGACTGCGCGCCAAGATCGATCGCGGCCAGGCCGTGCCCCTGATCCACACCGTGCGCGGC
>DATDHV010000121.1:0-26479 GCA_036521395.1 Steroidobacteraceae bacterium
GGGGCCTTAGACTGGGCCCGTGGCCATTCGACTCCGGGAGGGACTGCCCTATCCGTGCGGCGCGAGCTGGGACGGGCAGGGTACAAACTTTGCGCTGTTCTCTGCACACGCCACGCGGGTGGAATTGTGCCTGTTCGATGCGCCCGAGGGCCGCGAGATCGAGCGCATCGCGCTTCCCGAGTACACCAACCAGATCTACCACGGCCGCCTCGAGGGCATAGGTCCGGGTACCTTCTACGGCTACCGCGTACATGGCCCGTACGAGCCCGAGTCCGGGCACCGCTTCAATCCGCACAAGCTGCTGCTCGATCCGTATGCCGTGGCCCATGCCGGTGCGCTGCGCTGGGATCCGGCCTGTTTCGGCTACCAGATGGAGAGCGGCGATGACCTGACTTTCGATGAGCGCGACAGCGCCCCATTCGTGCCCAAATGCGTCGTGGTCGACCCGAACTTCGACTGGAAGGGTGAGGTGGCCAGGCACCACGTCCACTGGGACGCCACCATCATCTACGAGGCGCACGTTCGCGGCCTCACGCGCCTTCGCGGCGACATCGCCGAGCACCTGCGCGGCACCTATGCCGGGCTCGCCAGCCAACCGGTCATCGATTACATCCGCGCGCTCGGCGTGACCAGCGTCGAGCTGCTGCCGGTTCACACCTTCGTCGATGATCAGCACCTGCTCGAGAAGGGACTGCACAACTACTGGGGCTACAACAGCATCGGCTTCTTCGCCCCGGATCCGCGCTACGCGGCCGACCATCTCAATACGCTGCGCGAGTTCAAGGAAATGGTCGCGCGCTATCACGAGGCTGGCCTCGAGATCATTCTCGACGTGGTCTACAACCACACCGCCGAGGGCAATGAGAAGGGCCCGACGCTGTCGTTCAAGGGCATAGACAATGCGAGCTATTATCGGCTGCTGCCCGATCAAGCACGCTATTACATCAACGACACCGGCACCGGCAATACCGTCAACCTCAGCCACGTGCGCGTGATCCAGATGGTGGCCGATTCGCTGCGCTACTGGGCGCAGGAGATGCACGTCGACGGCTTCCGCTTCGATCTGGGCACCATCCTGGCGCGCGAGCCCAACGGCTTCGACAACCAGAGCGGCTTTCTCAAGGCCGTGACGCAGGACCCGGTGCTCGGCAGGCTCAAGCTCATTGCCGAGCCCTGGGATTGCGGGCCCGGCGGCTACCAGGTGGGCGGATTTCCGCCCGGCTGGGCCGAATGGAACGACCAGTTTCGCGACACCGTGCGCGGCTTCTGGAACGCCGAGGGCACGGCCGGCACTCTGGCGCCGCGACTGTGCGCCTCGGGCGACATCTTCAACCACATGGGGCGGCTGCCGTGGTCGAGCATCAATTTCATCACCGCGCACGATGGCTTCACGCTCGCCGATCTGGTCAGCTATAACGACAAGCACAACGAGGCCAATGGCGAGGAGAATCGCGACGGCACTTCGGACAACCGTTCGTGGAACTGCGGGGCGGAAGGGCCCACGGAAGATGCCGGGGTGCTGGCCTTGCGGGCGCGACAGGCGCGTAATTTCCTGGCGACGCTGCTGCTGTCCCAGGGCACCCCCATGATGCTCGCGGGCGATGAGTTCGGCCGCACTCAGCGTGGCAATAACAATGCCTATTGCCAGGACGACGAAATAAGCTGGCTCGACTGGAACCTCGGCGCACCGGGCGCCTCGCTGCTGCAGTTCGCCCGGCAGCTCACGGCGCTGCGCCGCAAGTTCCACATACTGCATCGCCGGCGCTTCCTGAGCGGCCTCTACGATGAGGAATTTCAGGTCAAGGATGTCACCTGGATCAGCGCGGGCGGGGTCGAAATGCAGCAGCAGGACTGGACCGACGAGGCGCGGTGCTTCGGCATGCTCATGGACGGGCGCTCGCAGGCAATTGGGCTGCGCGAGCGCGGCACCGATGTCACGCTGCTCATGGTGTTCAATTCGTTCCACGAGGCGGTGCAGATCACGCTGCCGCCCTGCAACGGCGGACGTGCCTGGTCGCTGTTGATCGACACCTTGCTCGACCGAGTGCCCGCGCCGCGCGAACTGCGCATCGGGGAGCACTATGAGCAGAGTGCGCGCTCGCTGCTGCTGTTCGAGCTGCTGCCGGAAGCGACATGACCACGCCCGGCCGCCGCCCCGAGCCGCCGGCTCAACGCGGCGCAACCGCAACGCGCGCCTATGCCCTGCCCTTCGGCGCCGAGCTGCAGGCCGGGGGCGGCGTGCGTTTCCGGCTGTGGGCCCCCGGCGCGCAGCGTGTGGCTCTTCGCCTCGAGGGGCAGGCCCGGGACCTGGAGCTCCAGACCGAGCCCGGCGGCTGGCACCAGCTCACCGTCCAGCGCGCAGCACGAGGCACGCGCTATCGCTTCATCCTGCCCGACGGCACCGCGGTGCCCGATCCGGCCTCGCGCTTCCAGCCCGAAGATGTGCACGGGCCAAGCGAGGTCGTCGATCCGCGCGCCTACCAATGGCGCGACCTCGAGTGGCGCGGCCGCCCGTGGCACGAGGCCGTGGTGTACGAGCTGCACGTGGGCTGCTTCACGGCCGCCGGCACCTTTGCCGCCGCCCTCGAGCGCCTGGCGCACCTGCGCGAGCTCGGCGTGAGCGCGCTCGAGCTCATGCCGCTGGCCGATTTCCCGGGTGGCCGCAACTGGGGCTACGACGGGGTGCTGCCCTTCGCCCCGGATGCGAGCTACGGCGATCCGCAGCAGCTCAAGGCGCTCATCGATGCCGCGCATGCACACGGCCTCATGGTGCTGCTCGATGTGGTCTACAACCATTTCGGACCCGACGGCAATTACCTGCCGCGTTACGCGCCGCAATTCTTCAGTGAGCATCATCACACGCCCTGGGGCGCGGCCGTGAACTTCGACGGCGAGCACAACCGCGAGGTGCGGGAATTCTTCATCCACAATGCCCTGTACTGGCTGGTCGAATTCAATTTCGACGGGCTGCGGCTCGACGCCGCCCATGCCATCCTCGATGACGGCCCATGTCACATCCTCGCCGAGCTGGCGCAGCGTGTGCGCGCCGCCCTGCCCGCGCGGTACGTGCATCTGGTGCTCGAGAACGAGGAGAACCAGGCCCGCTGGCTCGAGCGCGGCGAGGACGGCGCACCGCGCCTGTTCAGCGCGCAATGGAACGATGATGCTCACCACGTGCTGCACGCAGCGGCCAGCGGCGAGTCGGAGGGCTACTATGGCGATTATGCGGACGATTCCGAGCGCCTGGGCCGCGCGCTCGCCCAGGGCTTTGCCTTTCAGGGCGAGACCATGCCCTACCGTGGCAGCGCGCGCGGTGAAGCCTGCACGCACCTGCCGCCCACCGCGTTCGTGGCCTTCATTCAGAATCACGACCAGGTCGGCAACCGCGCCTTCGGCGAGCGCCTCAGCGCGCTCGCCCCGCCGCCGGCGGTGCGGGCAATCACGGCGGTGTACCTGCTGCTGCCGCAGGTGCCCATGCTCTTCATGGGCGAGGAGTGGCACAGCGCGCGGCCGTTCCAGTTCTTCTGCGACTTCGGCGCCGAGCTCGGCGCGGCCGTGTCGCGCGGGCGGCGGCAGGAGTTTGCGCGCTTCGAGGCCTTCCGCGATGAGTCGATGCGCGCGCGCATCCCGGACCCGCAGGCGGCGCGCACCTTCGAGGACAGCAAGCTCGACTGGGCGGCAGCGCAGGCGGGAGCACACGCCCTCATCCTGGGCTGGTACCGCGAGCTGCTTGCGATCCGCCGGCGCCACGTGGTCCCGCTGCTGCCCGGCCTCATCGGCGCCGGCGAGTACCGCGTGATCGGTACTTCGGCGGTGCTCGTGCGCTGGCAGGGCGCCGCCGCGGAGCTGCTGCTCATGGCCAATCTCCGGGACCACCCCGTCGCCGGGTTTCCATCCCCGGCGGGCGCGCTGCTGTGGCAGGAAGGTCATGTCGAGGCAGGGGGCGTGCTGGGGGCCTGGACCGTGCGCTGGAGTCTGCGCGCCTCCGCACTGCCATGATCCCGCGAGCCACCTACCGGTTGCAGTTGAACGCGGGCTTCGGCTTCGAGGCGCTCGCGGCCAGCGCTGCGTATGTGGCCGCGCTCGGCGTGAGCCACGTGTACCTCTCGCCGTATCTCAAGGCCCGCCCCGGCAGCGCTCACGGCTACGACATCGTCGATCACGCACGGCTCAACCCCGAGCTCGGCGATGATGCGTCATTCCATCGCCTGAGCGAAGTGCTCAAGGCGCAGCGGCTCGGCCATATCCTCGATTTCGTGCCCAATCACATGGGCGTTGGCGGCGCCGATAACCCGCTGTGGCTCGATGTGCTCGAGTGGGGACCGGATGCGGCACATGCCGGCTGGTTCGACATCGAGTGGGATCCGCAGCGGCGCTACCTGCACAACAAGCTGCTCGTGCCCCTGCTCGGTGATCACTACGGCATCGAGCTCGAGCGCGGCGCGCTGCGGCTGGCCTTTGATGAGACCGAGGGCAGCTTCGCGGTCTGGGCCTACGACACCCACAAGCTGCCGATCTCGCCGCTGCACTACGCCCGCATACTGGGTAACGAGCATCCCGAGCTCGAGCGCCTGGCCGATACCTTCGCGTGGCTGCCGCAGTGGCGCCTGCAGATGGCGCGGCGCGCGGCCGAGTACAAGACGCAGCTCGCTGCGGTGGTGCGCGAGCGTGCCGACGTGCGCGCCGCCCTGGATGGCGCCCTGGCGCGCTTCAACGGCCGGCCGGGCGAGGCCGGCACCTGGCGTGCACTCGATGCGCTGATCCAGCGCCAGTACTGGCGCCTGGCCTATTTCCGCGTGGCCGCGGACGACATCAACTACCGCCGCTTCTTCAACATCAGCGATCTGGCGGGGCTGCGCATCGAGCTGCCCGAGGTATTCGAACACGCCCATCAGCGCGTGCTGCGCCTGGTGAAGGACGGCATCATCGACGGACTGCGCATCGATCACATCGACGGCCTGCTCGATCCCAAGGCCTACCTGAGCCGGTTGCAGCGCCGGCTCGCCGCGCGGCGCGGCCCTGGGCACTTCTACCTCATCGCCGAAAAAATCCTGGCCCCGCACGAGGCGCTGCGCGAGGACTGGCAGCTCGACGGCACCACCGGCTACGACTTCCTCAATCAGCTCACGGCGCTGCTGGTGGACCCGGCCGCCGAGGTCGCCTTCACCGAATGCTACGCCCAGTTCAGCGGCGAGCGGCGCGCCTTCGCCGAGATCGGGCGGCTCTGCAAGCTGCACATCATGGACAACGAGATGGCCGGTGAGCTCAACGTGCTGGCGCGGGACCTGGCGCGCCTGGCGCGCCAGAATCCGCGCACCGCGGACTTCACGCAGACGTTGCTGCGCCGTGCGGTCAAGGAAGTCATCGCCTGCTTTCCGGTGTATCGCACCTACATCGACGACCGCGCGGCGCCCGGCCCCGCCGATGAGCGCGACCTGGGATGGGCCCTGGCGCAGGCACGCCGGAACGAGACGGAGATCGACCCCAGTGTGTTCAGCTTCCTCGAGCAGGTGCTGACCACGCGGCTCATCGGCCAGCCGGGCAGCGGCTACTCGCGCCAGTGGCTGCTGCGCTGTGCCATGCGGCTGCAGCAGTACAGCGGACCGGTGGCCGCCAAGGGGCTGGAGGACACCGCGTTCTACCGCTACAACCGCTTGCTCGCGCTCAACGAGGTCGGCGGCGATCCCGGGCGCTTCGGCGGCACGCTCGCGGCCTTCCATCGCAGCAATCAGCAGCGCGCCCAGCGCTGGCCGCACTCCATGCTCGCCACGGCCACCCACGACACCAAGCTCGGTGAGGATGCACGCGCGCGCCTTGCAGCGCTGGCGGAATTCCCCGACGAATGGGCGCGTCAAGTCAATCTCTGGTCGCGCGTACTGCGCGGACCGGCGGGACAATCCGGCGCTGAAGCGGGGCTGCAGCCCGATCGCAATGACGAATACCGGCTCTACCAGGCGCTGCTGGCAAGCTGGCCGTGCGAGCTGCTCGATGAAGCACAGTGCCGCGGCGCCCCGCTCGGGGTCTATGCCAAGCGCGTGCGCGAGGCGATGCTCAAATCAACGCGCGAGGCGCGCGTGCACACGAGCTGGGCGTTCCCGAACGCCTCGTACGAGGAGGCCATGAGCGCCTTCATTGATACCGCCCTGATCGGCAGCCGCGCCAGCGCCTTCATGGCCGCGTTCCTGCCCTTTGCGCGCCAGGTGGCATGGGCCGGCATGCACGACAGCCTGGTGCAGACGGTCGTCAAGCTCACCGCGCCCGGCGTGCCCGATATTTACAACGGCAGCGAGCTCTGGGACCTCTCCATGGTCGATCCCGACAACCGCCGGCCGGTGGACTACGCATTGCGCGCGCGGCTGCTGCAGGAGATCGATACCGCGCTGGCAGGTGATCGCGGTGGCCTCATGCCACGCCTGCTCGGTGCATGGCGCGACGGACGCATCAAGCTGGCCGTCATCACCAGCCTGCTGCGCCATCGCGCCGAGCAGCCCGCGTTGTATGCCGAGGGCGACTACCAGCCGCTGGCCGCCGCCGGACCACGGGCTGAGGAAATTGCCGCCTATGCGCGCAGCCATGGCGAGCGGCGCCTGATCGTCGCCGTGGCCCGCTATCCGCGCCGCCGTGAGCTCGCGGGCTTCGATGCACCGACGCGACTGCCCGTGCCCACGGGCCTCGGCAGCGGCGCGTGGCGCGAGATCCTGAGCGCACGCGTGCTGGCCGCAGACGCCGAGGGTCTGGAGGCACGGGCCCTGTTTGCCGACCTGCCCGCGGCCGTACTGGTCCCCGCACTCCCGGGGTAGATCAACGGGTCGCCAGCCGCAGCTCAGCCGCGGCGTCGAACTGCAGCGCCGCCAGGCGCGCGTACAGCGGACTGCTCTTGAGGAGCTGTGCATGGGTGCCGACGGCCACCAGGCGCCCGGCATCGAGTACCGCGATGCGATCGGCCTTGAGCACCGTTGCGAGGCGGTGCGCGATCACCAGCGTGGTGCGCCCGCGCATGAGTTCGCTCAGCGCGCTCTGCACCAGGCGCTCAGACTCGGCATCCAGCGCGCTGGTGGCCTCATCGAGCAGCAGGATGGGCGGATCCTTCAGAATCGCGCGCGCGATCGCAATCCGCTGACGCTGTCCGCCCGACAGGCGGGTCCCGCGCTCGCCCAGAAAAGTCTCGTAGCCCTGGGGGAGCAAGCGCAGAAACGCATCGGCCGCCGCCGCGCGCGCCGCGGCCTCGATCTGCGCCGCGCTCGCACCCGGACGGCCGTAACCGATGTTCTCGCGCGCGCTGGCTCCGAACAGCACCGTATCCTGCGGCACGAAGCCGATCTGGCGGCGCAGCTCCTCGGGCCGCAGCGTCGCGATGTCGCAGTCGTCGATGCGAATGGCGCCGCGCTCGGGGTCGTAGAAACGCAGCAGCAGCTGAAAGGTGGTGCTCTTTCCCGCTCCCGAGGGCCCGACCACGGCCACGGTCTCGCCGCTGCGCACCTCGAGCGTGTAATCGGCGAGCGCCGGTGCATCGGGGCGCGAGGGATAGCGGAAATAAACGTGATCGAAACTCACATCGCCGCGCACGCGGGCGGCTAGCGTGGCCGGCTCGGCCGGCGCGAGAATGGCGGAACGCGCCGCGAGCAGCTCCGCCAGCCGCTCCATGGCGCCGGCGGCCCGCTGCATCTCGCCCCACATCTCGGTCAGCGCGGCGGCCGATGTGGCCACGATCGCCGCATAGATCAGGAACTGGCTGAGCTGACCCGAGCTCATGCGGTGTACGAGCACGGCCTGCGCGCCGAGCCAGAGCACGAAGGTGATGCCGCCGAACACGAGCATGGTGCCGACCGCAGTCAGCGCCGCACGCACGCGGCTGCGCTGGATGGCCGCGACGAAGCTGCGCTCGACGGCAGTCTCGTAGCGATGGCTCTGCAATGCCTCGAGCGTGAAGGCCTGCACGGTCTGGATCGCATTCAACGTCTCATCGACCAGGCTGCCGGTGTCGGCGATGCGATCCTGGGCCGCACGCGAGAGCCGGCGCACGCGCCGCCCGACCAGGATCATGGGCGCGATCACCACCGGAATGAGCACCAGGATCACGGCCATGAGCCGGGCGCTGGTCAGTGCCAGCATCACCAGCCCGCCGCTGAGGTTGAGCGCCGAGCGCAACGTGATCGACAGATTGACCCCGGCGACGGCCTGCACCAGCGTGGTGTCGGCGGTCAGGCGCGAGAGCACCTCGCCGGTGCGGGTGATCTCGAAGAAGGTCGGGTCCATGCGCACCACCCGGCCATACACGGCCTCGCGCAGATCCGCGACCACGCGCTCGCCCAGCCAGGTCACCAGGTAGTAGCGCAGAGCCGCAAATATGCCGAACGCCCCGGCTGCGGCCAGAAAACCGAGGAAGTAGCGGTTGATGACCCGGATATTGTTGGCCGCCAGTCCGTGGTCGATGAGCTGCCGCAGCGCCAGCGGCATGGCCAGCATGGCGGCGGCCGCGACCAGCAGTGCCAGCAGGGCACCGCCCAGCAGCCAGCGATGCGGCAGCAGGAACGGCGCCAGAGCGCGCAGGGGGCGCAGCGACCTGGCCTTGGGGCGATCCGCGGCGTTGGCCATGAACCATGATACTGGGAGCAGCGCCGCACATTGCGGTACGATGAAGCTTGTCTCCAAGCTGAGACAGTGGTCTGCTATGCCGGTTAGGCGCTACCGTGCTCAATTAGGCATCTCGGTCATTTACTGGAGGGTCCGCTCATGGCGCTTTGGAAGGAAACCGGCTCAAATCCGAGCCCGGCTGCGAGCGGCACCCCTGCCGCCGGCAGCACGCATACCGTGACTGAACTGCACGGCAAGACCCCGGAACGGGCCCCCGAACCCGCAGCATCGGCCGAGATGGCGCGGCGCGTGCCGGCCCGCGTTCCCGGCGTGGAGTCCGTGATTGCCGCCGAACTGGCCATCGAGGGCAAGATCGTGGGCGGCGGCGATGTCCGCATTGCCGGCCGCTTCAAGGGCGACGTGCAGGTGGATGGCAACTTTCGCATCGATGCGGGCGCCCGGCTCGAGGGCCAGGTGCGCGCGGGCGTGGTCGTCGTCGGCGGTGAGCTGCAGGGCAATATCGATGCAGCCAAGCAGGTCGACGTGCTGGCCACCGGCGTCATCGTGGGCGATGTGAAGGCCGCCTCGATCACGGTGGCGGCAGGCTCGCGCATGCGCGGCCACGTCGAATTCGGCTGGGACGACAAGCACGGCGACAAGCACAGTGGCCTGGAACTCAAGGGGACGCCGCGCTCGGTATGAGTAGCGTGCGCTCAGGCTCGCCTGGCGCCACGCGGATCTGTCCGCACTGCAAGGCGACGGTACTGGAAAGTGCGGCGATCTGCCCGGGCTGTCGCCACCACCTGCGCTTTGGTCAGATCGGGCACGCGCTCGAGGCCGGCGAAGGCTACTGCGCGCTGAGCGTCGATGGCACTATTGCCCATACCCCCGCGAGCGAGCCATGCGAGTACTGCGTAGTGCTCGAGGTGCGCAACGACCGGGGCGATGCGCTGGCGCGCCAGGTCGTCGGCGTCGGGGTGCTCCAAAGCGGTGAGATTCGGCGCCTGAACATGTCGGTGGAGATGCTGCCGGTCAGAGCGCATTCCGCGGTCAAGTCGCAGCCGGCGACCAAGCCGCTCGCTGCGCCGGCGCCGACCGGCGCCAAGCCGGTCACGCCGGCAGCCGCCGCGACGGCGACAGCCACGGCGAGCGCGAGCAAAGCGGTGGGACCCCAGCCCCCGGCCAATCTGACCACCTCGACGGCCGCCTCGGCCTCGATGCAGCGCCTGGGCATCATCCGCAAGCCGCGCTGAAGACGATCGCCGGCGTGTCTACTGGCCTTCGCTGAGCGCTCCAGCCTGCGTCGCGAGCTCCTTCAGATCCTCGCGGCTCAAGGCAAATTGAACCTCCCCCTCCGGGCTGGTCAACTGCAGCACGAACTGCTCGCCGCCCGGGGTAGCGACGATCTTCTGACCCGTCAGGCGCCGGGGTTCCGCAGGCGCCATCTGCGGCGCAGCCGCGGCCGGCGTCTGGCTAGCCCCGGTGGGCTTGGGGTGGGCCGGTGGTGCAGCGCCGGCGTTGTCCGCGATCACCCCGCCCTTGGGCTTGCGGAACTTGAACAGAAACTTGTCGCTGCGTCCTTTGAGATCGAACACGCGCACATCGTGCGTATCGTCGGGGTTACGCAGCGCATCGCTGGCGCCGTCGAAGACGAAGCCCGCGCTGGTGACTTCCTGCTTCACGAGCTCGGGGTCGATGCGGTGCAGGGTCTCGGTATCGCGTGCACCCGATCCTTCGGCGGCCGCGTGATCCTCGACGATGAATACGCCGCCGGGCTTGAGCGCATCGAATATCGCGCGGTCAAAGGCCTTCATGTCGGGTTTACCGAACATGGCGTTGTGCAGATCGTGGTAGTTCTCCGAGGTCCAGACCACGTCCAGTCCGGCGGGCAGATGCAGATCCGCTGCGTTCTGAATATCGGCGGTGACGTTGTGGCAGGGACTGCGTGGCCGCTCGGCGCCGGCCTCTGCCGGGGCGTTGCGCTTGACGGCCGGCATCATGGCGATGGGGTACAGATGCCCCTTGGGTCCGAGGATCTGGCAGAAAATCCGCGTGAAATAACCGCCGCCGGGCATCAGTTCCACCATCTTCTGTCCCGGCCTGATGCCGGCAAAAGCGATCACGAGCGCCGGCTTGCGAATCGCGTCCCGCTCCCGGTCGCTGTCCGGGCGGCTGCTGTCGTTCACGGCCGAGGTCACGTATTGCGGGATGTAGACCAGCATCGCGGCGGCGAGCAGGCCCGAGATCGTGCAGCCGACGAGCGCGGCGCTGAACTGGAATTTCCTCTGCATGGCACCCCCCGTGCCGGCGGCTTTGCCGCGCAGGATAGCGCAAATGGCCGCTCGGCCGAGGGCCGGTCAGCCGGCAGGCACCCGCCCGCCCAGCGCCAGCAGCAACTGCACCGTGTCCTGGTAGCGCTGCGCCTGCGCGCGCACCAGTCCCAGGCGCGCCTGCTGGCTCTGCCGCTGCGCCTCGAGCACCTGCAGTACCCCGGTATTGCCGGCGGTGTAGCTCTCGCGTGTCAGCGCCAGATTCTCGCTCGAGATCGACACGGCCGACTGCTCGCTCGCGCGCAGCTCGGCATCCTGGTCGAGCGCCTGGAGGGCGTCGGCCACCTGTCCGAAGGAGTGCAGCACCACCTGCTCGTAGCTGGCGAGCGCGGCGTGCATGGCATCGTCGGCGGCGCGCGCGCGCGCGCGCAGCGTACCGTGATTGAACAGCGGCTGCGTGAGGCCGCCGGTAAGGCCGCCGGCAGCGCTGCCGGCATCGAACAGCGCATGCAGCGCCGTCGCCTGCAGTCCCGCCGTTGCCGTCAGGTTGATCTGGGGGTACAGGTTGGCGGCCGCGATGCCCACCGCCGCCGTGGCCGCATGCAGTTGCGCCTCGGACGCCAGGATGTCGGGCCGGTGGTGCGCGAGCTCGGCAGGCAGCGTGCGCGGAAGCTGTGCAGGCATCGTGAATTCATCGAGCGTGAAATCCGGCGCGCTCCACTCGGCCGGGGCGTGCCCGGCGAGCACCGCGAGGGCATCGTCGGCGCTGCTGAGCGCGCGCCGCAGCGGCGGTAATAGCGTCTGATCATTCGCGAGCTGGCTCTGGGCATTGAGCACGTCGACGCGATTGGCGCTGCCGGCCGCGAACGCATCCTGCACCAGCTTCAGATCGGTGCGATCGTCCTGCAGCAGCGCCTCGAGGCTGTCGATCTGCGCGCGGGCCGAAGCGGCGGCGATCGCCTGCAGGGCCACATTGCCGCTCAGGCTCAGCGCCGCGGCATCGGCTTCGTGTTGCTGATAGTCGGCCAGCGCCCGCTGGCGCTCGACCGTGCGGCGCACGCCGCCCGCGAAATCGAACATGTAGCTGACCGAGGCGCCGACGGAGAAAAAGGTGAAGGGCGGTAGCCGTTCGGGCCCGAGGAAGGCCGCGCCGTACTTCTGGCGCCCCGTGCTCGCATCCAGATCGACCTGCGGATAGCGCGCACCCTCGCTGGCGGCGGCGAGTTGCTGCATCTGCCCGAGCGTGGCGCGCGCCGCGGCCAGGTCGCGGTTGTGCTCGAGCGCCTCGCGAATCGTCGCGTCCAGGCGCGGGTCGTTGAGCGCGGCCCACCACGGCGAGGACGATGTCGCCGGCGCGGATTGCGTGGCCAGTTCCACGTGCGGCAGCGGCGCGGCCGTGTAGCGCTCGGACGCGTGCTGCGCGGGCGGCACGAAATCCGGACCGGCCACGCAGCCGCACAGCACGCCGGCCAGGGCCGCGGCCACGGCAGCTACCGCTGTGGCAGTCCTTCTATTCCGTGGCGACATGCCTGACTCCGGCGCTCGGGCCACGCGGGGTGCGCACCAGCAGCAGCAACGGCATCGCCAGCAGCGTCAGCACCAGCATCAGATAGAAATCATCGAGGTAGGCGATCATGGTCGCCTGCGCGGTGACCTGCTCGTTGAGGGCGGCGGTGGCCGCGGCCCCCGTCAGCGCGCCGAGCCGGTGCGTGGCCGCCATGAAAGGGGTGATGTGCTCGGCCAGCGAAGAATGCACGATCTGCGTGTTGCGGACCATGAGCCCCTGCACCGCGGAGATGCCGATGCTGCTGCCAATGTTGCGGATCAGGTTGAACAGCGCCGTGCCTTCATTGCGCATCGCCGCCGGCAGCGTGGCGAAGGTCAGCGCCGCCATGGGCACGTAGACGATGCCGGTGCCCAGCCCCTGGATCGCGCCCGACCAGACCACCGAGGACATCGACAGCTGCATCGAGAAATGCGACATCATGAACAGCGATACGGCGGTGAGCGCGAAACCGGTGCCGATGATCAACCGCACGTCGAACCGTCCCACGGCGCGTCCGATGAAGAGCATGGCCAGCAGCGTGCCGGCGCCGCGTGGCGCGGTGGCAATGCCCGCCTGCAGCACCGAATAGCCCATGAGCCCCTGCAGCAGCGGCGGCAGCAGCGCCAGCGTCGCGAACAGCACGATGCCCACGAGGAAGATCAGTATGTTGCCCGTGAGGAAATTGCGGTCCTTGTACAGCGCGAGGCGGATGAAGGGTCTTTCCGCCGTCAGCGTGTGGGTGATGAACAGATAGAACGCCAGCGCGCACACCGCCGCCTCGATCTTGATCTCACCGGAACTGAACCAGTCCTGGATCGGCCCGCGGTCGAGCAGCACCTGCAGCGTGCCGACGGCAATGCTCAGCACGGCGAAGCCGAAGAAGTCGAAGCCCTTGTGCTCGTGCTTGGTATCGGGGAAGTAAGCCAGCACGCCCAGCACCGCGAGCACGCCGAAGGGCACGTTGATGTAGAACACCCAGCGCCAGCTGTAGTTGTCGGTGAGCCAGCCGCCGAGCATGGGGCCGAGCGTCGGACCGAGCACCACGCCGATGCCCCAGATCGCCATGGCGCGACCGTGCTGCGCGGGCGGGTAGACATCGAACAGCACGGCCTGCGACATGGGGATCAGCGCCGCCCCGAACAAGCCCTGCAGCACCCGAAATATCACGATCTGCTCGAGCGACTGCGCCATGCCGCACAGGGCCGAGGACAGCGTGAAGCCGATGATGGAGAACAGGAACAGCGGCTTGCGGCCGAAGCGATCGGCCAGCCAGCCGGTCAGCGGCGTCATGATCGCGGCCGCGACGATATAGGAGGTCAGGACCCAGGTCATCTGGTCCTGCGTGGCCGACAGGCTGCCCTGCATGCGCGGCAGCGCTACGTTGGCGATGGTGTTGTCCAGCGCCTGCAGGATCGAGGCCACCATCACGGTGCCGGTGATCATGCCGCGATGGAGCGGCACGCCGGCGGACGCAGTGGGAGCGCCGGCCATCAGCGCTGCGCGAGTGGGGCGGCGCCGCTACCGAACAGATGGCGGCGATGATGCGTATCGACCGTGACATCGACGCTCAGGCCGGCGTGCAACACCACGCCGTCGGCGGTCGGATCATCGAGCTGCAGGCGCACCGGCACCCGCTGCACCACCTTCACCCAGTTGCCGGTGGCATTCTCGGGCGGCAGCAGGGAGAACTGCGCGCCCGTGCCCGGGCTCAGGCTCGCCACGCGCGCCCGGAAGCGCCGTCCCGGATAGGCATCGATGCGAACCTCGGCGGACTGGCCTGGACGCACGTAGGTCAGGTCGTCTTCCTTGAAGTTCGCCTCGATCCACACGTCACGGTCGGAGATCAGACTGAATACGGGAGTGGCCGCGGTGATGTAGTCGCCGACCTGGAGCTGCTCGACCTTGGCCATGATGCCGTCATCGGGCGCCCGGACGACGGTATAAGAGAGATCGAGATTGGCGCGGTCCAGAGCCGCCTGCGCTTCCTGAACCACCGGGTGCCGCGACACCGGCAGTTCGGGGTTGCCGCCGAGCAGCGCCAGCACGCTGCCGACCTGCTGCTGTGCCGAGGTGAGCTGCGCGCGCGCCAGCTGCGCGGCGTGCTGCGTCTGCTCGAACTGTGCGCGCGAGCTGATGCCCGACTGCAGCAGGTGCTGCTGGCGCTCGAGCTCGTGCTGCTGGTAGGCGAGCGTGTCGCGTGCCGCGGCCACATTGGCGAGCTGCTGGCGGTAGCTGGCCTTGGCGGCGCCGATCTGCATGCGCGCAGCCTCGAGCTTGGCCTGCGCATCCTCGACCGCGATCCGGAACGGACGCTCATCGAGCCGGAACAGGATATCCCCGCGATGTACGCGCTGGTTGTCGTGCACGTCGAGCTCGACCACGCGCCCGGCCACGTTGGTGCTGATCGAGGTGCGCGCCGCCTGCACCGAGGAATCGTCGGTCGAGACGTAGCGACCCGACGTCAGGTAGTACCAGAGACCCCCGACCAGCGCCAGCACCACCCCGCCGAGCATGAGCGGCCAGCGCAGGCGTGCGCGCCGCCGCTGGGCGGCGCGCGCGCGCTCGGCTGCGCGTGCCCGCTCCGCCGCCTCGCCATCCAAGGGTTCCTGCACCGCGGCATCCATGTTGGTACTCACCTCGCCTCGAGGGCCAGCAAGGTGTCGTGCACACGCTCGAGCAGAACGATCAGTTGCTCGCGCTCCCCCGGATTCAGCCCGGCCAGGACTTCACTGCGCGTCTGCTCGGCGATCTTCCAGATGCGCTCGATGACCGGCCGGGCCGGATCGCGCACGAACAGGCAGTGCGCCCGTCGATCGATCGGGTCGGCGCGGCGCTCGATCCATCCGTCCTGCTGCATGCGGTCGAGCGTGCGCACCAGCGTCATCGGATCGGTGTCGGTGAGCTCGGCCAGGCGTGCCTGGCTGATACCCTCGTTGCGCGCGAGGTGCGCGAGCACCTTGCACTGGGCCAACGTGAGTTCCAGGCCGCGCGCGTTGCGCTCGAAGCGCTTGGCACATAGCCGGGACACATCCCGCACCAGAAAACCGAAATTTCGTAGCTTGTCCATGCCATCGCAGCCCAGGCCCCGCGGCCGTAGAACTCACGACGGATACGATAACTTTCGTTATTATATTAGTCAATACTAGACGGGCCCGGGCGGGCGCCCGGAGCCGGTTGCGTGCCGAAGCGCTGCATGCCGGCAGCTATCTCGGCCCTCGCCGCATCCACTTCACCCCAGCCTTCGACCTTGACCCACTTGCCCGGCTCCAGATCCTTGTAGTGCTCGAAGAAGTGCTGAATCTGCTGGAGCCGATGCGTGTTGATATCGTCGTGCTTGCGCCAGTGACTGTAGATGGGCAGCACCTTGTCATCGGGTACCGCGAGCACCTTGGCATCATCGCCCTTCTCATCGACCATCTTCAGCAGGCCGAGCGGCCGGCAACGCACCACCACCCCGGGCATGAGTGCAAACGGCGTGATCACGAGCACATCGACCGGATCGCCATCGCCGGCCACGGTCTGCGGCACATAGCCGTAGTTGCAGGGATAGCGCATGGCCGCCCCCATGAAACGGTCCACGAAGATCGCCCCGCTGTCCTTGTCGACCTCGTATTTGATGGGATCGGCGTTCATCGGAATTTCAATGATGACATTGAACATATCCGGCGCCTGGCTGCCTGCCGTGACCTGATCCAGTCCCATGAGCACCTCAAAGTGGTAAGGAATCGCAAGCTGACACTAGCCCGACATCTTCCGTGACGCAGTCATCCAAAGCCGCCGTGCCGCGTTTGTTAGGCTTAACTGGACGACGCAGCCCGGAGAATACGATGAACACCGCTCGCGGATTCAAGATCGGCATGGCCGTGCTGGCGTTGGGGAGCCTGGCGCTCTCCGGCTGCGTGGTGAGGCCCGCGCCGCGCTACTACGGTGAGGATACGGTCATGGTCGCCCCGCCCCCGGCACCCGTCGAGGTCGTCGGCGCGGCCCCCGCGCCGGGTTACATCTGGATCGGAGGCTACTGGAACTGGGTGGGCGGACGCCACGTCTGGGTCGCCGGCCGCTGGGCCATGCCCCCGCACCCCGGCTATCACTGGGTGCCGCACCGGTGGGTAGCGTATGGTGGCGGCTGGCGCCTGCAGCGGGGACACTGGGCACGCTGAAACGCCCCGCGGATGCCTTTCGAACCGGCATAATCGAGCTCGCGGACTATTCGCGATCTCGCACGCGGGCGCGCTCATGAACGACCAGGTCTCCAAAGCCGCGGCTTATGAGCCGTTACGGATCAGTCTGCGGACCATGATCCGCAGTCAATCGGATTTTCTCGCCAACATTTCGAACTTCGCGGCGCTGCTGTTCACCACGCTGCCGAGCCTGAACTGGGCGGGCTTTTATCTGCTGCGCGGTACCGATCTGGTGTTGGGACCGTTCCAGGGCAAGCCGGCATGCTCGTGCATTGCCGTGGGCGATGGTGTGTGTGGTGCGGCAGCGTTGCAGCGCGCCGCGGTGGTGGTACCGGACGTGCACGCATTTCCCGGCCACATCGTCTGCGATGAAGCCTCGCAGTCGGAGATGGTGCTGCCCGTATTCAAGGACGGCCGGCTCGTCGGCGTGTTCGATCTCGACAGCCCCCTACCGGGCCGCTTCGACGAGACCGATCGCATCTGCATTGAACAGCTTCTGCAGATGCTCATGGACGCCACCACGGTGCCGGAGTTTCGGCTCACTGCGCCCGGGTGAGGCGCGCCGGCGCTTGCCGGCCAATCAGGCCGTCATGGCGGCACGTCCATCGGACGCCCGCAGCGCGCCAGCACGCCGCGCAGGTCGCGCAGCGCCGGAAACACCTCATTGTTCCAGTCCGCGCCCTGAGCATCGTAAGCACGCTGCTCGTGCTCCACGATATCCTTGTCCTCGCGAAAAATGTTCTCCGTGAACCACACCACGAACGGCCACACTGCGTGAATCAGGCCGGGTACGGGCGGCTTCTTCACCGACAGATACCCGTAGGTGCGATTGGTGCGCTGGGCGGCATCGAGCGGTGTATACGACAGCCAGACGTCCAGCACCGGATCATCGCTCTGCTGTATGTCGCGTCCGATCCAGACCTTCAGGTTCTGGGTCGGATAGTCGGTGCGAATGCGCATGTGATCGGAAAAGCCCTTCTTGTCGGCGCTGCGCTTGCGCACCAGATCGACGATGACCTGCTCGCCCACGGTGGCTTTGCCCGCCGTGCGCGTGAAACTGTATTCCACCTGCGCCCAGCTGTCGCCATGCGCTCGCCCGATGCATTTGGCCCTGATCGAACCCATCTGCTTGCGATGCATGAACTGGTGGTTCATGTCGAAGAGGTTCTCGTGCATGAAGGAGTAGTGACAGGACACTTCGCGGTTGAGCCGCCGGGTCTTGTAGTCGCGGCGCTGTGAGGCGCCCAAAGTCGCTGGCACGCGGCCCTCGGCCAGCGCCGGATCGCCGGGGAAGACGAAGACCAGGCCGTCGATCTCGCGAAGGGGGTAGCTCCTCACGCCGTTGGGCAGCCGCTCCTTGCCCAGATATGGCACATCGACGCACCTGCCGCAGGAGTCATACGTCCAGCCGTGATAATGACATTTGAGCTCCTCGCCGATCACCACGCCGAGGTGCAGGGGCACCTGGCGATGTGCGCACCGGTCCTCGAGCGCAAACGCCTGTCCGCTCTTGCCGCGAAAGAGCACGATGGGTTCGCCGGCAAAGCGGCGAGCGAGGGTGGAACCCTGCTTGAGCTCATCCGACCAGGCCACGGGATACCAATGATCGGGGTGCGCGCCGACGCGGCGCAGATCGAAGGCGTTGGGCGAGTTCGCCTGGTGCATGCTGATCAGATTCGAGCTGTCGTCCGGCATCGGCGTGTCCCCGTCGCTATCCAGACGCCCAGACTAGCGCGCCGGCGTGCCCCACGGTCAAGCGGTCGCGCGCCTATTCGGTGCTGCAATACCCGCCGGGCGGGTGCCGCCGCGGCGAGCTGCCACGTCGACTGACGCGCCGTCCCGTGGCCCGGGCACCGTTCACGCATGGCTAAGTATCTGAAATAACTTGACATAATTGGTTCAGTCAGCGCAGTCCTAGATCGATTGGCCGTCGCGACCGACTTCGCGGCGCCACTGCCCATCGCACCATCTCTCTATACTTCCCCGACACGGCGGAACCAAATCCATGCGCCCGCAGTCACTGTGTTCGACAGCCACCGATGCGATGACGCCATGATCGACGACCTCGGGCGACAGTTCGACGATTTTGCGCGCGGCGCCATCGACTCCAGCGTCTTCGAGCAGTCTCTGCTCGAGCTGTGCCGAACCAGGCCGGACAGGTCGTGGGGTGTGCTGGCGCTGCTCGATCAGTTTCACCGCCGTCGCAAGTTATCCGCCGAGCTGTGCCGCACCCTGCGGCACAAAATCGAGCGGCACGTACTCGGGATCGAACGGCTGAACGCCCTGGCTGCATCCCGGGCCGACACGCGCGTGCCGCGGGGCGGCCCCGGGGTGGCTGCCGAGCGGGGCGCGCGCGCACCGGCGCTGCCATTTCAGCACCTGCTGGCCGATCAACCCCACGCGGAACCTGCACCAGCGGCTGGGAAAAGCGGCCTGTGGTGGCCACGCGGCGAGTCACCGTTCTGATCATCCTCGCGCGTACGTAGTCTCCGGCACACCCGCCGGATCGCCCCGCTCCCTCGAGACGCACCACTGCGGGTGCAACGTATAATCATGTGCACGAGCACGGGGAACCGGCGCGCATCGAAAGCACTTGTGAATCGGAGATTGACTGAATTGCACGGCGATCCGTAGCCGATGATTCGCCCGGGTCCCACCTGTCGATCGGGTCTGTCGCCGCTGGTTGTGGCCTGCGCCCTGCTGCTGATGGCAGGCTGCGCGGTCGGGCCGGACTTCAAGCGGCCCGCGGCGCCGGATGTCAGCGGCTACACGACCCAGCCGCTCGAGACCACCGCCGCCACGCAAAACCTGTCTGGCGGGGAGGCGCAGCGCTTCGTCAAGGGCGCGGACATAGCCGCCGACTGGTGGACGCTGTTCCATTCCGCGCCGCTCAACGAGCTGATCGAGCGCGCGCTGGCGAATAATCCCGACCTCTCGGCCGCGCAGGCGGCATTGTCGGTGGCCAGGGAGAATGTGCTCGCGCAACGGGGCGTCTACTATCCCAGCGCCGCGGCGAGCTTTTCGGCCAGCAGGCAGCAGCAGTCGGGGGAGATCGCCCCCGCGCCGAACGCAAACCTGTTTCTGTACGATCTGTTCACGCCGCAGGTCAGCGTGTCGTTCGTGCCCGATGTATTCGGCCAG
The DNA here is from genome assembly GCA_036521395.1 of Steroidobacteraceae bacterium. Lineage (GTDB taxonomy): Bacteria > Pseudomonadota > Gammaproteobacteria > Steroidobacterales > Steroidobacteraceae > FEN-1191. The sequence goes on from DATDHV010000121.1 coordinate 19,713, forward strand.
AACCGGCGGACCGTGGAGTCCCTGGCGGCGCAGGAGCAGGCCGCACGCTTCCAGATGATGGCCACCTATACCACCCTGACAGCGAACGTCGTGGTCACGGTCATCCAGGAGGCCTCGCTGCAGGCGCAGATCGACGCCACCCGCGAGCTCGTCGGCATCGATGCCGGCATGCTGCGCATCCTGCAATACCAGTTCAGCAAGGGCTACGTCGGCCAGCTCGATGTGGCCGCTCAGGAATCACAGCTCGCGCAGGTCACGGCGACACTGCCGCCACTGCGGAAGCAGGAGGCGCAGCTTCGCGATCTGCTCGCGGCTCTGGCCGGCCGTTTCCCGAGTCAGGCGAGCGCCGACAACTTCCAGCTCTCGAGCCTGCAACTGCCGCAGGAACTGCCCGTGAGCCTCCCGTCCCAACTCGTCGCGCAGCGTCCCGATGTGCGCCAGGCCGACGCCAATCTGCATGCCGCCAGCGCCAGGATTGGTATCGCCATCGCCAACCGCCTGCCCAACATCACGCTGACTGCCAACCTCGGCAGCACGGCGCTGGCCATGAATGAGCTGTTCACGGCGGGCACGGCGTCGTGGGGCCTGGGCGTGGCGGCGACGGCACCGCTGTTTCAGGGCGGGACACTGCTGCATCAGGAACGCGCCGCCAAGGCTGCCTATGCCCAGGCATCGGAGCAGTATCGCAGCACGGTACTCACGGCCTTTCAGAACGTGGCCGACACCCTCACGGCGCTCGAGCAGGATGCAGACGGCCTGAAGGCCGCCGCCGCCGCCGCCGATGCCGCCAACACGACACTGGATCTGGCGCAGCGCCAATGGCAGGCCGGCTACGCCGGCTACCTGGCACTCCTGGCCGCGCAGCAGGGTTACCAACAGGCCCGCATCGGCCTGGTCCAGGCTCAGGCCGCGCGTTACGCCGACACCGCGGCGCTGTTTCAATCCCTGGGCGGAGGTTGGTGGCACCGTGCCGATCTGGCCGACGGCACGCATGCGAAATAGCCCGCAGCGCGCTGGCGCGCCGCCTCGCGCCGGATTCAGGCGCGTGGCCGCCGCGTGCGCGGCGCTGGCCGCCGCCTCCTACCTGACCGGCTGTACGCAAGCGGCCGGCGGCGACCCGCACGCTGGCGGTGATCCGCACTCCGGCGCGGACGCCGGCAATGCCACGCCAGGCAACGTGACGCTGACGCCGGCCCAGCGACAGTCCATCCACCTGTACCCCGTTGCCCCTTCCACCTTCCACAAGAGCATCGAGACCAGCGGCACGGTGGACTTCGACAATGATCAGGCCACGAGCGTGCTGGCGCCCTTTTCCGGCCCCGTGTCGCGACTGCTGGTATCCCTCGGCGCCCAGGTCAAGCAGGGCGACGCCCTGGCGCTGGTGCAGTCACCCGACTTTGCCAACGCGATCGACGCCTATCGCAAGGCGCTCGCCACCGCGCGCACCGATCGCCGGCTCGCGGCGTTGGAAAAGGATCTCAGTGAGCATCACGGCGTGTCCGAGCGCGAAGCCGAGCAGGCGGAAACCGATGCTGTCAACGCCGAAGCCGATCGCGATGCTGCCCTTCAGGCGCTCGTCGCGCTCAACGTTCCCTCGACGACCATCAGGCAGATCGAGGCGGGACAGCCGGTCACGAGCCAGGCGGGCACGATTCGCTCGCCGATCACCGGCACCGTCGTGGAGAAGCTGATCACGCCCGGCGAGCTGCTGCAGGCGGGCACGACGGCGTGCTTCACGGTGGCCGATCTCTCGCGCGTCTGGGTCATGGCGCAGCTCTTCGGCTCGGATCTGGCGGCGGTGAGTGTCGGGGATTCCGCGGACATCATCACCGATACAGGTGCTGCCCACCTCACCGGCACGGTGGACAACATCGCGGCACTGGTGGACCCCGATACGCGCGCGGTGGCCGTGCGTGTGGTCGCCAACAACCCCGGCCGGGTGCTGCGAAAGCAGATGTACGTGCGCGTGCTGATCCAGGCGCGCCAGCAGAGCGCCGGGCTGCTGGTGCCGGTGGCGGCCATCCTGCGTGATGATGAGAATCTGCCGTTCGTCTATGTCGCCAGGGCCGACGGCAGTTTCGAGCGACGGCACGTGACCCTGGGCTACCGTACCGGGGATCAATACGATATCGCCGCGGGTCTGCACGCCGGCGACCAGATCGTGGTGGAAGGGGGCATCTTTGTTCAGTTCATGCAGAATCAATGAACGAGCCGCTGCCCCCAACCGGATCCGCGCCGCGACCGGCGTCGTTCATGAACCGGATCGTGGCCTCCTCGCTCGAGCAGCGCCTGCTGATCGCGCTGCTGACGCTGCTGTTGATCGGCGCGGGGCTGCGCTCGCTCGAGCGATTGCCGATGGATGCCTATCCCGACCTGTCGCCGCCGATGGTCGAGATCATCACCCAGTGGCCGGGGCATGCGGCCGAGGAAGTCGAGCGGCTGATCACGGTGCCCATCGAGCTCGGGATGAACGGCATCCCCCAGACCACCACCAAACGCTCGATCTCGCTGTACGGATTGTCGGACGTGATCCTGACCTTTCACGGCGGCACCGACAACTATTTCGCCCGCCAGCAGGTATTCGAGCGCATCGGCACCGTTGATCTGCCGAGCGGCGTGAGCCCGTCGCTCTCGCCACTGTCCGCGCCATCGGGTCTGATCTATCGCTACGTGCTGCAGAGCACGGACCGCTCGCCCATGGAACTCAAGACGTTCGAGGACTGGACCCTCGAACCGCAGTACCGGTCCGTTCCCGGCGTGGCAGATGATTCCGGCTTCGGCGGCGGCACCATGCAGTACCAGGTGCTGCTCGATCCGGCCAGAATTGCGGCGGTAGGCCTGTCGGTGCAGCAGGTCGAGGCCGCGCTCGCGGCCAACAACGCCAATGCCGGCGGCGGCTTCTATTCGCAGGGGGGGCAGTTCTACTACGTGCGCGGCATGGGCCGCCTGGATACTTTGCAGGACATCGGCAACGTGGTGCTGGCGGTGCATGACGGCACGCCGGTACTGCTCAAGGACGTCGGCCGCGTCGCCATCGGCACCGCCCCGCGCCTGGGCGAGTTCGGCTACGAGAAGCAGGACGATGCCGTCGAAGGCGTCATCCTGATGCTCAAGGGTGAAAAGACGCAGGACGTGCTGCAACGGGTCGAGGCCAAGACGCGCGAGCTCAATGAGCTGATCCTGCCCAAGGACGTCAAGGTTCATCCTTTCTACGACTTGAGCGATCTGATTGCGCAGACCACGCGCACCGTGGAGCGCAACCTGCTGCGCGGCATGCTGCTGGTGGTCGTGGTGCTGGTGTTTTTTCTGTACGATTTTCGCGCCGGGCTGATCGTCGCCGTCACCATCCCGCTGGCACTGCTGTTCGCCTTCTGCTGTCTGGATCTGCAGGGCGCCTCGGCCAACCTGCTGTCCATCGGCGCCGTGGACTTCGGCATTCTCGTGGACGGCGCGATCTTCATGGTGGAGAACATTTTCCGCCAGATTGCGGCGCGCCGCGGTACCGCCTTCAACCTGATCGAGGTCATCAAGGCCGCCGCGGCGGAGGTGGACCGCCCGCTCTTCTACGCGGTCGCAGTGATCGTGGCGAGCTTTCTGCCGATCTACGTCCTCTCCGGGCCGTCGGGCACGCTGTTCAAGCCCATGGCAGACACCATGATCTTCGCCCTGATCGGCTCCTTGATCGTCACACTGACCCTGCTGCCGGTGCTGTGCGCGTGGTTCATGCGCAGTGACGTGCGCGAGCGGCGCAACGCCGCGTTCGATGCCATCAGGTCGGTGTACACCCGGGGTCTTGATTTCAGCCTGGACCATCCGTGGCGGATCACGCTCATCTCGGGGCTGGTGCTGGCCGGCTCACTGGCACTGATTCCCTTCATCGGCGCGGAATTCATGCCACAACTCGATGAGGGCGCGCTGTGGGTGCGCGCCACCATGCCGTACACGATCTCGTTCGACGAATCGGCGAAGATCGCGCCCAGGGTACGCGAGATACTGCACTCCTTTCCCGAGGTCACGACCGTCGCCTCGGAGCTCGGGCGCCCGGACGACGGCACCGACCCCACCGGGTTTTTCAATGTCGAATTCTTCGTCGGCCTCAAGCCCTATGCGCAGTGGCACGGGGCGCATCGCGACAAGGCCGCGCTCATCGAGGCGATAAATCAAAAGCTCCAGGCCTTTCCCGGCATCGTGTTCAATTACACCCAGCCGGCGGAGGACGCAGTGGACGAGGCGGAGACGGGCCTCAAGAGCGCACTGGCGGTCAAGGTCTTCGGCGCCGATCTCGAGACGCTCGAGCACAAGGGCAAGGCCATCAAGCAGGTGCTCGAGCGCGTACGCGGCATCACCGACGTCACCCTGGTGCAGGAGCTCGGTCAACCCAGCCTGACCATCAAGGTGGACCGTGCGCGCATCGCTCGCTACGGCCTGAACGTGGCCGACATCAACGCGCTGATCCAGACAGCCATCGGCGGGGACGCGGCCACGCAGGTGGTGCAGGGCGAGAAGCAGTTCGATCTCATCGTGCGCCTCGAGCGCCAGTACCGCGATAACCCCGAGGAAATCGGCAATATCCTGGTGGCCGCGCCCGCCGGGCAGCAGATTCCGCTCAAGGAGCTCGCCGACGTCCAGGTCACGAACGGCGCCTCGTTCATTTACCGCGAGGACAATTCGCGCTACATCGGCGTGCAGTTCTCGGTGGTGGGTCGCGACCTGGCCGGCGCGGTGGGCGATGCCATCCGGCAGGTCGGCGCCAAAGTCCCGCTGCCGCGCGGCTATCGGCTGGACTGGGGCGGGGAATACACCGAATACACCGCTTCACGCCAGCAACTGGACGTCATCCTGCCGCTGACGCTGCTGCTGATCTTCATGCTGCTGTTCGCGCTCTACAGCAATATGAAGTTTCCGTTCATCACCGTGCTCGGCGTGGTGCTGTCGGCGCCGGTGGGCGCCATCGTCGCGCTATGGATCACCGGCACGCCCTTCTCGGTGTCATCCGGCATCGGCTTTCTGGCCCTGTTCGGCGTCTCGGTGCTCACGGCCGTGGTCTACATCTCGTACGTCAACGAGCTGCGCGGCGCCGGGATGCCCCTCGCGGAGGCCATTCGCCAGGGCGCGATCCTGCGGCTGCGCCCCATCATGATGACCGCACTGGTGGCGGCGCTGGGGCTGCTGCCCGCGGCCCTGGCCACCGGGGTCGGCACCGATTCACAGCGGCCGTTCGCGCTGGTCATCGTCAGCGGCATGCTGTCGCGGCTCCTGATCAGCATTTTCCTGATGCCGGCGCTCTATGCGCTCGTCGCTCGTGATGGCGACCGGCTGCAAGTCTGACACCTGCGGCCTGCTCGCCGTCCGTCGCGGTCACGATTGACATATTTCCTCTACAATGCAGAGTACTTGACACTGCACAGTCTGCTCGACTAGCTTGCGCTCCAGATCTCGCCACCCGGATAACCGCATGCGGTCCGCCCGTACCGTCCAGATGGATTCTCACGCCGCCGCGACGCTGCACTACATACGCGAGTCCATGGAGGCCGCGGCCTCGGTTGCCGTGCCCGGCTCGGCCGGCATGGCCATGGGTAGCGTGGGATTGCTTGCCATGGCGCTCTCGCTGGCTCCCGGTCTTGCAGATCATTGGTTCGCCATCTGGCTGATTGCCGCCGCGCTGGCCGGCACCGTCGGGGCGGTGCTGATGGCACGCCCCTCATCCCTGCGGACACTCACGCTCACGAGTGCGCCCGGCCGCAATTTCGCGCTGTGCCTGTTTCCCTCTCTGTTCGGCGGTGCGGTCATGACGGGCGTGCTCTGGAGCTGCGGCAATCTGCACGCCATCCCGGGCACCTGGCTGCTCATGTACGGCTGTGCCCTGATCGCCGCCAGCGTGACGACACTGCGCGCCATTGCAGTGATGGGTTCGCTGTTCGCCGCTCTGGGACTGCTCTCGCTGCTGCTGCCCGATAGCGTGCAACCCCTCATGCTTGGCAGCGGATTCGGCGGTCTGCACCTGCTATTCGGCCTTGCGCTGGGCCGTGGCCGCAGTGTCCGCCAGGTCTAGGGCCCGCGCGCCGCTCGAAGCGGCAGCGCCGAATGGGCCGAAGTTGGCAGCCGTGCAATCCCCCTCCCGCGACAGCCCCGGCGGCACCTTCGACCGCCTGGTGTACGAGCGTGTCCGTCTCGGCATCATGAGCGCGCTGGCCGTGCGCAAGGAACTCACGTTCAACGAACTCAAGGCGCTATTCGACGTCAGTGACGGCAACCTCGGCGCCCACGCGCGCAAGCTGGAAGAGGCGAAATACCTGACTTGCACGAAGTCCTTCGAGGATCGCCGGCCCCGCTCGGTCTACCGGCTGACCGCTCTCGGGCGCACGGCACTGAACCGCTATCTCGACCACGTCGAAGCCGTCATCAAGGCCACCCGGCGCGGCTGATTTTTTTGCTCTCAACCTCTGCACTGCACAGTACTTTACAATGCACATTGCAATCATCATGGACGGCAACGGTCGATGGGCCTCGCAGCGCCACCTGCCCCGCTCCGCCGGGCATCGCGCCGGCGCGAAGGCCGTCAGCACCGTGGTCGAGGCGGCCGCGCGGCACGGGATCGGCACGCTGACGCTGTACGCGTTCTCGGCCGCCAACTGGCACCGACCCGGAGCCGAGGTCAGCGCGCTGTTCACGCTGCTGCGGCGTCATCTGCTCACGCAGACGCGCCGCTGCCTCGAGCAGTCGATCCGCATCAACGTGATCGGTCGCCGCGACCGGCTCGATCCCAC
>DATDHV010000122.1:0-10885 GCA_036521395.1 Steroidobacteraceae bacterium
CACCGCCGCCACGATGGCGAACAGCCAGAGATGCGAGCGCAGCCATCCTCGACTCGAGCGCCCGGTCGGTTCAGGGTCCGAAGCATCCATGTTCGAAGAAATTCCCGATTTCCCGCGCCACACGCGTCGACAGCAGCATGCTTGAGTGCGTCACCGGCAGGCACAGCCGGCTCTTGGCGCCCGGTATGGCGGTCTCGGACACCGCAACGGTACCGTCATTGGCGCCGGCGAATTTTAGCAGCAATCGCCCCAGACCCCACGGCGCCGTTCCGGCGATGATGCCCAGCTCGCGCTCGAGCTCCCAGCGCCGCTGGCGCTCGCCCAGCAGCTCCTGGCTCACGGCACGGCCGAGCATGCGGCGACCGAGGGGCCAGGCACCGAACCGTCGGGCCGCGGCCGAGCCGCCGCAGGGCGTGCCGAGGAACAGTACGCGGCCCGGCTGCGCCATCGGGTAGCGCTCCAGGCAGCGCAGAATGAGGAGCCCGCCTAGGCTGTGCCCCAGCAGATGCACGCGCGGGGCCTCGATGCGCGAGAGCATCCGCTGCAACGCCGCGGTGACCGCGTCCATGGAATCGGACACCGAGCGGTAGTGAAACACCAGCGGGAGGTAGCCGCGCTCCGCGGCCAGCCGCCGCGCCAGCAGTGTCGATTCCACGCCCGGCATCCACAGGCCATGCACGTACACGACCGCTGCGGCGCTGCTGCCCAGGAGAGTCCCGTCCTAGCCGGGGGCCGGCGTGCGCACCCGGATGTGCAGCTCCCGGAGCTGCGCCTCGGCCACCTCGGTGGGCGCGTCGGTCAGCAGGTCGGCGGCGGTCTGCGTCTTCGGAAAGGCAATGACGTCGCGGATGCTCTCGGCCCCCGCCATGAGCATGCTCAGACGGTCCAGGCCGAAGGCGATGCCGCCGTGCGGCGGGCAACCGTAGCGAAGTGCATCGAGCAGGAAGCCGAACTTCAGGCGCGCTTCCTCAGGCGCGATGCCCAGCAGCGCGAACACGGCCGATTGCATGTCCTCACGGAAAATGCGCACCGAGCCCCCGCCGACCTCGGAGCCGTTGAGCACCAGGTCGTAAGCCTGGGCCAGGGCCGCACCGGGCGCCTCCCGCAGCGCGGCCGGGTCCTCGCTTTGCGGGGCGGTGAAGGGGTGATGCATGGCGGCCCAGCGCTGCGCCTGCGCATCCCATTCGAACATGGGGAAATCGACCACCCACAGCGGCTGCCAGCCCGGCGTGAGCAGCCCGCGGTCCTGCCCGAGCTTGAGCCGCAGGGCACCGAGGGCATCGCTGACGACCTTGGCGCTGTCGGCGCCGAAGAACACCAGGTCACCGTCGGCCGCTCCGCAGCGCGTGAGCACCGCCTCGAGGGCCGCATCGCTCAGGAACTTGACGATCGGGGACTGCAGGCCCTCGCGACCCCGCGCACGCTCATTGACCTTGACGTAGGCCAGGCCGCGGGCGCCGTAGCGAGCAACGTAGGCCGTGTACTCATCGATCTCCTTGCGCGTGAGCGCACCGCCGCCCGGCAGGCGCAACGCCGCGACGCGGCCGCCCGGGTCCTTGGCGGGCGCGGCGAACACCTTGAAATCGCAGTCGCGCACCAGATCCGCCACGTCGGTGAGCTCGAGCCCCACGCGCAGGTCCGGCTTGTCCGAGCCGTAGCGACGCATGGCCTCCTGGTAGCTCATGCGGGGGAAGGGCCTGGGTAAGTCCACCGCCAGCACCTCGGTGAACAGCGTGCGCACCAGCTCCTCCATGAGCTGCATGATCTGCGCCTGCGTCAGGAACGAGGTCTCGATGTCGAGCTGGGTGAATTCGGGCTGCCGGTCGGCGCGCAGGTCCTCGTCGCGGAAGCAGCGCACGATCTGATAGTAACGGTCCATGCCCGCCATCATGAGGAGCTGCTTGAAAAGCTGCGGCGACTGCGGCAGGGCGAAGAACTTGCCCGGATGGGTGCGGCTGGGCACCAAGTAGTCGCGCGCGCCCTCGGGCGTGGCCTTGGTCAACATGGGCGTCTCGATGTCGATGAATCCGTGCCCATCCAGAAAGGTGCGCATGGCGCGCGTGATGCGGTGGCGCTGCCGCAGCCGGCCGGTCATGACCTCGCGCCGCAGGTCGATGTAGCGATAGCGCAGCCGCACCTCCTCATTGACGGTCTCATCGAGCTGGAACGGCAGCGGATCGGAGCGGTTGAGCAGCGTGAGTTCGGCCGCCACGATCTCGACCCCGCCCGAGGCCAGATTGGGATTGACGGTGCCGGCCGGGCGTTCGCGCACCAGGCCGCGCACGTGCACCACGAACTCGTGACGCAGTTTCTCGGCCACCTCGAACACGCTGCGATGCTCGGGATGGAACACGACCTGCACCAGCCCTTCGCGGTCGCGCAGGTCGACGAAGATCACCCCGCCGTGATCGCGCCGCCGGTGCACCCAGCCCGCGACGCTCACGTGGCTCGCCAGAAGCTGCTCGTTGACCTGCCCGCAATAATGGCTGCGCATGGCGGGCCTAATGCGAGGGCGCGACGGGCAGGCTGGTCGCGGCGGAAGCGGTTGCCGGCGCTTGCGGCGCGATCGTCGCGTGCGGGGGCGGCACCACCACGCCCAGCGTCACGATCATCTTCATCGCCGCATCGACACTGAGATCGAGCTCGACCACCTGGGAGCGCGGCAACAGCATGATGAAGCCCGAGGTGGGATTGGGCGTGGTGGGCACGAACACGCACACCTGCGGCTCATCACCCTGGGCGCTCGAGAGCCGCACATCCGATGCGGTCTGGAATCCGATGCTCCAGATGCCCGCGCGCGGATACTCGATCAGCAGCACTTTCTTGAAGGAATTGCCCGAGTTGGACAGTATGGTGGTCGAGAAGCTCTTGACCCCGCCGTACACGGCGCGCACGAAGGGAATGCGGTTGAGCAGATCCTCCCACGCGCGCACCAGGTTGCGGCCGATGATGTTGGTGACCAGCAGCCCGGTCGCCAGCAGCAGCAGCACCGCCAGCAGCGCCCCGAGCCCCGGAATGTCCACGCCCAGCCACGCTTCCGGCCGCAGCCCGCGCGGCAGCAGCAGCAGCGTCTGGTCCATGAGGTCAAGGATGAACCGCACCACCAGCACCGTGGCAATGATGGGCAGCCAGACCAGCAGCCCCGCGATCAGGTAGCGGCGCAGGACCAGTTTGAGAACATCGCGCGTCACCGCCGGCCCCGGCGTCCGGCCGACCTTGTTCGTCTCGAAGCGGGCCTGGGCGTCGATTTGACGACCCTGGTCGATTTGACCGGTTTGGCCGGACGGGATGAGCGCGCAGTACGTCCTGTGGTAGCCGGGGCGCTGGGCCGGGACCGTCCCCTGCCGGCTGCGGGCGTCGCCGCGGGTTCGCGGGTCTCGCCCTTGGCCGCCTTGCCCTCTGCGGCCCTGCTCTCTGCGGCCTTGCCCTCTGCGGCCTTGCCCTCTGCGGCCTTGCTCTCCGCCGCCTTGCCCCCTGCCGCGGCCTCGCCCTTGGTCTCGCCCGCGCCCGCCGACTCGGTCGCGGCGGCCTTGCCATCCGGCTCCTTGGTCTCTTTCGGCACCGCCGCCGGCTCATCCTTATCGCCGCCGGCCAGGTTGCGCTTGTGCTCCTGGTCGGACTTGAAGTCGGTTTCGTACCAGCCCGAGCCCTTGAGCCGGAACACTGGCGCAGACATGAGCTTTCGCAGGCCTTTCTTGCCGCAGGAGGGGCACTTCTTCAGCGGCGCGTCGCTGATCTTCTGCATAACCTCCAGGTAGTAGCGGCAATGGCTGCATTCATATTCGTAGAAGGGCATGGTGCGGGCTGCGGCGGATTGAGTGAAGGGCAATTATAGACGGCAGTGGCGCCGGTACAGTTGCCAAAAGGCATCCGCCGCCAGGGGCAGACTGCGCTGCCAGTCCGAGGCGGCCGAGGAGTCGGCCCCGTCGGAGACGTATTTGGCGCAGCCGAAGCGCACTCCCTCGAGATGACACACCTTGGCGAGCGCGTAGGCCTCCATGTCGATGACCTCGCAATGCAGCTTTGCCACGCCGGTCTGGAACGAATCGCCGCTGCCGCACAGAGCCACGGGCAGATCCTCGAACACGGCGGGAAACTCCAATTGCGCGGGTATGTCCTCGAAGGGCGTCACCCCGAGCGGAAAACCGATGCCGCTGACGTCCATGTCCCGCTGCACGAAGCGCTGACACGCCACCAGCGCGCCGGTCGGCAGGGTGTGGCTGCCCGCGGTGCCGAAATTGAGCACCAGGGGCGACGCGTGGCCGCCGTGCTCACGCTCGCGCAGCGCCCGCATCAGCGACAGTGCCGCATTGACCTTGCCCAATCCCGTGTACAGCACCGGCACGCCCGCGCGCTCGAACAGCCCCTGCCCCTCCATCTCGAGCGCCATGACGACCAGCGTCGCCGGCCGCTCAGTCATGGCGGGCTTCAGTCATGGCGGACTTCAGTCATAGCGCAGCACCGAGCGCAGCGGCAGCTCGCCCCATTGGAATTCGCCCGACAGGCGCAGATCGATGAGTGCGGCGAGGCCGTGCACCTCATAGCCCGCGAGCGCGCACAACTGCGCCGCGGCCGCCATGGTGCCTCCGGTCGCGACCACATCGTCGATCAGCAGCAGCGCGCCGCCGCCGCGCTGCATCTCCAGCACGCCGGTGCCGTACTCGAGCGCGTAGGCCATCACCTCGACCGGCGGGGGCAGCTTGCCCTGCTTGCGCACCGGTACGAAGCCCTTGTCGTGTCGGGCCGCCAGGGCCGCCGCCAGGATGAAGCCGCGCGACTCGATGCCGGCCACGGCCTGCGCCGCAGCCCATTCGCGCGCGTCGAACAGCGCATCGAGCGCATCGAGCGTGGCCGCAAAATGAATGCGCAGCAGCGGGGTGATATCGCGAAACAGGATGCCGGGGCGCGGAAAATCCGGTACATCGACGACGTGGCGTTTGAGATCGAGCATGGTCCCTCCGCCGCAAGCTTAAGCTACGCGGCGGCGGCTCGCTACGAGCCGCCGTCTCGCCAGCCGCGCCCGCTTACGAGCCGACCGCGCGCATCTGCCTTTTCTTGTCGAACACCAGCTCGGAGCCACGCACGCTCACGCGCAAGCGGTCCCCGGGCAGCAGCTCATTGCGCAGGATGCGCTGCGCCAGCGGATTCTCGATCTGCTGCTGGATGGCGCGCTTGAGCGGCCGCGCGCCGTAGACCGGATCGAAGCCAGCCTCGCCGATCAGATCGCGCGCCTTGTCGTCCAGCTCGAGCTCCATGTTGCGCTCGAGCAGCCGTTGGCGCAGATAGCCGAGCTGGATCTCGACGATGGCACGGATCTGCTCGGTGCCGAGCGGATGGAATACCACCACATCATCGACACGGTTGATGAACTCGGGGCGGAAGTGCTGCTGCACGATCTCCATGACCGCGCTCTTCATGCGCTGATAGTTGCCCTCGCCCGCGAGCTCCTGGATGACCTGCGAGCCGAGGTTCGAGGTCATGATGATCACGGTGTTGCGGAAGTCCACGGTGCGGCCCTGCCCATCGGTGAGCCGGCCGTCATCGAGCACCTGCAGCAGCACGTTGAACACGTCCTGGTGCGCCTTCTCGATCTCATCGAGCAGCACCACGGCATAGGGGCGCCGGCGGATGGCCTCGGTCAGGTAACCGCCCTCCTCGTATCCCACGTAGCCGGGCGGCGCGCCGATCAGCCGCGCGACCGAATGCTTCTCCATGAACTCCGACATGTCGATGCGGACCATGGCCTCTTCGGTATCGAACAGGAACTCCGCCAGCGCCTTGCAGAGCTCGGTCTTGCCGACACCGGTGGGACCTAAGAACAGGAACGAGCCGTTGGGACGGCGCGGATCGGCGAGTCCGGCGCGCGCGCGGCGGATCGCGTTCGAGACGATGCGTACCGCCTCTTCCTGTCCGACCACACGCTTGCCGAGCGCCTCTTCCATGCGCAGCAGCTTCTCCTTTTCGCCCTCGAGCATGCGCGACACGGGTATGCCGGTCCACTTCGAGACGACCTCCGCGATCTCCTCCTCGGTGACGTTATTGCGCACCAGCGTCGGGGCCTTACTCTCGGCACGCTGTGCCTGCGCGAGGCGCTTCTCGAGCTCGGGGATGCGCCCGTACTGCAGCTCGGCCATGCGGGCGAGATCGCTCGCGCGTCGCGCCTGCTCGAGATCGAGCCGCGCGCGCTCGAGGTCCTCCTTGATCTGTGCCGCGCCCTGCAGCGCCGCTTTCTCCGCCTTCCAGATCTCCTCCAGGTCGGCATACTCCTTGTCGAGCCCCGCGAGCGTCTGCTGCAGCGTGGACAGGCGGCCCCTGGAGGCCTCATCCGCCTCCTTCTTGAGCGCCTCCTGCTCTATCCGGAGCTGAATGATGCGCCGCTCGAGGCGGTCGAGCGCCTCGGGCTTGGAATCGATCTCCATGCGAATCCGCGCCGCCGCCTCATCGATGAGGTCGATGGCCTTGTCGGGCAACTGGCGGTTGGTGATGTAGCGATGCGAGAGTGTCGCGGCCGCGACGATCGCCGGATCGGTGATCTCGACCTTGTGGTGCACCTCGTAGCGTTCCTTGAGACCGCGCAGGATCGCGATCGTGTCCTCCACCGAGGGCTCATTGACCAGCACGGTCTGGAAGCGTCGCTCGAGCGCCGCGTCCTTCTCGATGTACTTGCGGTATTCATCCAGCGTGGTGGCCCCGACACAGTGCAGCTCGCCGCGCGCGAGCGCGGGCTTGAGCATGTTGCCGGCGTCCATCGACCCCTCCGCGCGGCCGGCGCCGACCACCGTGTGCAGCTCGTCGATGAACAGGATGACCTGGCCTTCCTGCTTGGACAGATCGTTCAGCACCGCCTTGAGGCGCTCCTCGAATTCGCCGCGGAACTTCGCGCCCGCGATCAGCGCGCCCATGTCGAGCGCCAGGATGCGCTTGCTCTTGAGACCCTCGGGCACCTCGCCGTTGACGATGCGAAGAGCGAGGCCCTCGACGATCGCGGTCTTGCCCACGCCCGGATCGCCGATCAGCACCGGGTTGTTCTTGGTGCGCCGCTGCAGCACCTGCACCGTGCGGCGGATCTCATCGTCCCGGCCGATGACCGGATCGAGCTTGCCGCTGCGGGCCCGGGCGGTCAGGTCGACGGTGTATTTCTCCAACGCCTGGCGCTTTTCCTCGGCCGCCGGATCATCCACCTGCTCGCCCCCGCGCACCTCATCGATGGCCTTCTCGACCGCAGCGCGCGTCGCGCGGCTGTCCTTGAGGGCCCTGCCGAGCGCGCCGCGGTCCTCGAAAGCAGCCAGCACGAACAGCTCGCTCGAGATGTACTGATCGCCGCGCTTCTGCGCCAGTCGGTCGGTCACGTTCAGCAGCCGGCCCAGATCGTTGGAGACCTGTACGTCCCCGGCCGTGCCCTCGACCTTCGCCAGGCCGTCCAGAATGGCGTTGAGTTGCGTGCGCAGGCGCGCAACGTCGACCCCCGCCTTGATCAGCAGCGGCCGCACCCCGCCGCCCTGGGCGTCGAGCATGGCCAGCAGCAGGTGCGCAGGTTCGATGAACTGATGGTCGCGGCCGACGGCCAGCGACTGCGCGTCGGCCAGTGCCGACTGGAAGCGACTCGTGAGTTTATCCATGCGCATGGGGGTTCGCCTGTGTATACCTTGCACCCGGATTCGTGGGGGTGCAACGGGACGAAATCAAGCCGCGAGGCTTTAGCCCAGCGCGCTCTCCGCCACCGCGATCACCGCCACCCCGCAGCCGATCAGCAGCACCTGCGTGATGCCGGCGCGGGCATCCACCCGCCGGTGCAGGCTCGGGATCAGATCGGCCACGGCCACGTAGATCAACGAGGCCGCCGCCACCGAGATGGCGTAGGGCAGCGCATCGAGCGTGCGCCGCAGGGCGAAGTAGCCGAGCAGGCCGCCCAGGATGGAGGTCAGGCTGCTCGCGGCGTTGAACCACAGCGCCCGTACGGCGCTCATGCGTGCGTGCAGCAGCACCGCCAGGTCGCCGAGCTCCTGCGGTATCTCGTGCGCGGTGATCGCCAGCGTGGTGACCACCCCGAGCTTCACGTCGGTCAGGAAGGCGGCCGCGATCAGCACCCCATCGAAGGCATTGTGCACGCCGTCACCAAACAGCACGATCCAGCCCGCGGCCCGGTCGCGATCGCTTTCGTGCGGCGAGTGGGTCTCGCAGGATTGCGCGTGGCAATGACGCCACAGCACGAATTTCTCGAGCACGAAGAACAGCGCAATGCCGGCCAGCACCGCGGCGCCGATGCCCTGGACGCCCCGCGGCCCCACGCTCGCGATGGCCTCGGGCAGCAGGCCGATCAGTGCCGCAGCCAGCATGGCCCCGGTGGCAAAGCTGATCAGGTGCGGCAGCAGCCGCGAGCGCCGCGCCGCCGGCAGCAATAGAAACACGCTCGCGAGTGCTGCGCTGAGTGCGCCGCCGAGAAAGGTCGCCGAGAAAATCCACGCCAGGGTCATGGCCGACTCTAGCATCAAGCCGCGTGCAGCCAGATCAGGGCGGCCATGCGCCCCGTCTGTCCGTCGCGCCGGTGGGAATAGAAACGCTGCGGCTCGCCGTAGCTGCAGCTCGCATCCGCGTATACCGCATTGATGCCCAGCGCGAGCAGCCGCACGCGCGCCAGGGCGCGCAGATCGCATTGCCAGCGGCCACGCGTGTTGGGGGTAAAGGCCGCAGCCGTCTCCGGGGCGTGCGCATCGGGGCGCCCCAGGAAGGCCGTGCGCACCTCGGCCCCGACTTCAAAATGAGGCGCTCCGATGGCCGGGCCGAGCCAGGCCAGCAGCGGCCCGCTCCCGGCCAGCGCCGTTACCGTGGCCTCGAGCACTCCGGCCGCCAGGCCGCGCCAGCCCGCATGCGCCACGGCCACCGCGCTGCCATCCCGCGCAGCGAACAGCACCGGCAGACAGTCCGCGACCAGTACCGCCAGCACCACCCCGGGGCGGCGCGTGAGCGCCGCATCGGCACGCACCGGGCCGGGGGCCTCGAGCCGGTCGGCATCGAGCACTTCGATGCCGTGGACCTGCTCGAGCCACAAGGGCTCGGACGGCAGCGAGAGCTCCCGGCGCAGCAGAGCGCGGTTCCATGCCACCGCCGCGGCTTCATCGCCGACGTGCGCGCCGAGGTTGAACGCATTGTACGGTGCCCGGCTCACCCCGCCGCTGCGCCCGGTGAAGGCCGCGCCCACGCGCGCGGGCGCCGGCCATTGCGGATGCAGATATTCAGTGCTCATGAGCATCGGCACGCAGCAGCCGCAGCAGCGCCTCCAGGTCCGCCGGCACCGGCGCCTCGAAGGTCAGCGCCCGGCCGCTCGAGGGATGCGCGAGCTGCAGGCGCTGGGCATGCAGCGCCTGGCGCCGCAAGCCCTGCAGCACGGCGTTCAGTGCCGCGCCGGCGCCGGCCAGGAGGCGCCGGCGGCCACCGTACACCGGATCGCCCACCACCGGGAACCCCTCATGTGCCAGGTGGACCCGGATCTGATGCGTGCGGCCGGTCTCGAGCCGCACGCGCAGCAGCGTGTGCGCACGGAAGCGCTCCTCGATGCGATAGTGCGTGACCGCCTCGCGGCCATCACCGCGCACCGCCATGCGGGTGCGCGCGCTGCGATGGCGGCCGATGGGCCGGTCGATGCGCGCTCCGCCGGTGGGCTGGCCCACGCACAGCGCCAGGTATTCCCGGCCGATGGCGCGGGCGGCCAGCGCTGCGACCAGGCGCGTGTGGGCCTCGGGGGTGCGCGCAATCACGAGCAGGCCGCTGGTGTCCTTATCCAACCGGTGCACGATGCCGGCGCGCGGCACGCGCGCGAGCTGCGGGTCGTGCGCCAGCAGCGCATTCTGCAGCGTGTGTGCGCGGTTGCCCGCGCCGGGATGCACCACGAGGCCGGCCGGCTTGTTGAGCACGATCAGCGCCTCATCCTCATGCACGATCTCGAGCGGCAGCGCCTCCGGGCCGATGGTGGTATCGGCCGCAAATCGCGCCTCTACCACCAGCTCCTCCCCGCCCTGCACACGGTCGCGTGCCCGCACCGGGCGGCCCGCCGCGCGCACGGCGCCGGCGCGGATCCAGCGCTGCAGGCTTGCGCGCGAGTACTGCGGCAGCGCAGCGGCCAGCGCCTGATCCAGGCGCTGGCCGGCCGCCGAAGACGGCAGCGCCAGCACGTGCGTTTGGAACTCGGAGGGCATCTTATTGGTCAGCTATACTTGCGCGCGCTGCGCCCGTCTCCCACAGTATCGATCATCACCGGCTCGCAATCGCTGCAAGGTCCCGACTTGATCTCATATGCCCTTCCCGCGCGTCCCTGCTCCGCGCGCCTCTCATCGAACCGCGCCCGCCTCATGGGCGCCCTGCTGCTGGCCACGCTCGCACTGCTGTCCGGCTGCCACAGCCGCCAGAGCCGCAACCTCAAGAAGGCCACGGCCGCCTCGCTGTACGCCAACGCCCACAAGGCGATGAACGCCAATGACTTCGAGTATGCCATCAAGCAATACGAGGCATTGACCGCGCGCTTTCCGTTCACCGACCAGGCCCGCCAGGCGCGCCTGGACATGATTTACGTCTACTACCGCAAGGGCGACAAGGACAACGCCACCGATGCCGCCGACCAGTTCCTGCGCGAGAATCCGACCCACCCGCGCATCGACTACGCCTGGTACATGAAGGGCCTGATCGATTTCGAGCGCACCCCCTTCGCCATCGAGCGCTGGTTCGGGGTCGACATGGCGCGCCGGCCGCCGAGCTCGGCGCTCAAGTCCATCGCAGCCTTCAATACCGTGGTCACGCAGTTTCCCAAGAGCGACTATGCGCACGACTCGCTGCGGCGGCTGATCTATCTACGCAACCGACTGGCCGAGTACGAGGTCAACGTCGCCCACTA
>DATDHV010000123.1:0-10124 GCA_036521395.1 Steroidobacteraceae bacterium
GCGGACACCGCGGCCAGCAGCGTGATACCCACCGTGGCAGCCTTCTGCACCATCTCGTAGCTCGCGCGGCTCGTGATGACGACGTAGCCGGTGCTGCAATCCACGCCGGTGCGGACCAGCGAGCCGATGACCTTGTCGAGCGCGTTGTGCCGTCCGACGTCCTCGCGCACCAGTTGAATCCCGCGGCCGGGCAGGGCCCAGGCGGCGGCGTGGACGCTGCCGGTCTTGGCGTTGAGCGTCTGATGCGAGTGCAGGGCGGCCAGGGCCTCGTGGAGTTCGGACAGCGTGACCGCCGCTCCCCTGCCCACCGGTGCCGGGTGGCGAATCGCCTGCTCGATGGTCTCGGCGCCGCACAATCCGCAGCCGGTGCGCCCGCTCAGGTTGCGCTGCCGGTGCAGCAGCTCCGCGAAGCGCTCGCCGGCGATCGCAATGCGGACCTCGAGACTGCCGGCATCCTTGATCAGCTCTACCGATCGGATTTCATCGCTCCGCTGCACCACCGCCTCGCTGAGCGTGAAGCCCACACCCAGGTCCTCGAGGTGTGCGGGGGTGGCGAGCATGACCACGTGCGGCGTGCGCTGGTAGGTCAGGGCGACCGGCTCCTCCTCGGCGACCCGGTCGACGGTCTGCTCGATGCGGCCCTCGATCCAGCGCTGCACGCGCACTTCGCTGAACAGCGGCGCCGCCACGGCATCCTGCGCCTGGGCCTGGAGGGCCGCGGCGGCGGCGTCCTTGGGGATATCTACCGTGCTCATTGGCCTCGGGATTGTACCAAAGTGCATCCCCGCGCCGGCGCCGGCTCAGGTAGCGCTCAGGCGCTCGTCCACCCATTCGATCCAGTGGCGAACCGCTACCGGCGCGGTCGCGGCGAGGTGAGTGATGCAGCCGACGTTGGCCGACAGGATCGCATCGGGTTGCGGCGCCATGAGCGCCTCGAGCTTGCGCTCGCGCAGCGCGCCGGCGAGTTGCGGTTGCAGCAGCGAATAGGTTCCGGCCGAGCCGCAGCACAGGTGCGCGTCCCTGAACGGCAGCACCTGGGCGCCGCAGGCGGCCAGCATCGACTCGACCACACCGCGTATCTGCTGCGCATGCTGCAGGGTGCAGGGCGGATGGAATACGATGCGCTCGCGCGCGCAGGCAGCCATGGCCCCGAAGTGAGGCGCGAGCAGGGGCGGCAACAGTTCGGCGAGATCGCGGGTCAGTTCACTGACGCGCGCTGCCTTGACGGCGTAGCCGGCATCGAGCCGCAACAGATATCCGTATTCGCGCACCATGGCGCCGCAGCCCGAGGCGTTCATGACGAGGGCCTCGGCGCCGGCTTCGATGTGGGGCCACCAGGCGTCGATGTTGCGTCTCGCATCGCGCAGCGCGGCCGCCTGATCGGTCATGTGGTGGCGCAGGGCGCCGCAGCAACCCGCGGCCTCGGGCACGATCAGCTCGATGCCGAGCGCATCGAGCACGCGCGCGGTGGCGGCATTGATGTTCGGCGACAGGCTCGGCTGTACGCAGCCCGCGAGCAGCAGCATCCGGCGCGCGTGCTGCCCGCGGGGCCACGCGCGTACGGCCTGCCGCGGCGGCACCTTGTCCCGCAACCCGGCCGGCAGCCACGGCCGCAGCGTGCGAGCCAGGCGCAGGGCAGGGGCAAACCACGGGCCGGCACACAGCTCCTTCACCAGTGTGCGCCAAAGTCGCTGCGCCGCCGGGCGCGCAACCCTGTCGTCGACGATGTGCCGGCCGATGTCGATCAGGCGCCCGAATTGTACGCCCGAGGGGCAGGTGGTCTCGCAGTTCAGGCACGTCAGGCAGCGGTCCAGATGGCGCTGCGTGCTCGTCGTGGGCTCGACCCCTTCGAGTACCTGTTTGATCAGGTAGATGCGCCCGCGCGGTCCGTCCAGCTCATCGCCGAGGAGCTGATAGGTCGGACAGGTCGCGGTGCAGAATCCGCAGTGCACGCACTTGCGCAGGATGGCTTCGGCCTGGGCGCCCTCCGCCGTACCGCTGATGAAATCAGCGAGCTTGATCTGCATGGCGCGGCGCCCCGTACATGCGCCCGGCATCGAAGATGCCGGCCGGATCGAACTGGGCGCGCAGCCGCTCGTGAATGGCGAGGACGGCCGGCGGCAGCGGCGTGAAGGCGTCGGTGACGCGTGCGCCGGGCGCGCGGGCAGGATCGCGAAACAGTGTGGCGTGACCGCCCAGGGCCTGCGCTCGCGCGCGAATCTGCGTGGCCGGGCGTCGCGAGCGCAGCCAGCGCAACGCTCCGCCCCACTCGATGAGCTGTGCGGCCTCCAGCTCCAGAGGCGCGGCATTCGGTGGCAGGGACAGCCGCCACAGCGGCGCCTCGCCGCCGAAGAAGGCGTCGGTGTGCTCGCGCAGCTCGAGCCATAAGCGCTCCGCGGCGGGCTCATCGAGCGCCTCGCCGCCGAGCTTGGCCTGCGCCGCCGCCACTGCCGCGGCGGATCCCGCGAGACGCGCGTGCAGCGTGCCGGACTGCCAGGCCGAGGCGGAAATCGGCAATGGCCGGCCAGCCCAGGCGTTGAGCTGCACCAGCGCCTCGCGCTCATCGATCCGGAATCGCAGTGTGGTCTCGGTGCGCGGCCGCGGCACGACCTTGAGCGAGACCTCGACGATCACGCCCAGGGTGCCGAGCGAGCCGGCGAGCAGGCGAGCCACGTCGTAGCCGGCGACGTTCTTCATGACCATGCCGCCGAACGACAGCAGCTGAGCGCGTCCATCCAGCAGCCGGGCGCCGAGCACGAAATCACGCACGCCGCCGTGCGTGTAGCCCACCGAGGCGCGCCGCGGGCCGGCCATGCCGCTGGCGATGCAGCCCCCGATCGTGGCCGCCGCGCCGAAATGCGGCGGCTCGAATGCGAGCATCTGTCCGTGCACAGTCAAGGTTGCCTCGATCTCCGTCAGCAGGGTACCGCAGCGCACCGCCAGGGCGAGCTCGCTGGGCTCGTAGCTGACCATGCCGCTCACGCCGCGCGGATCGAGCACGGCGCCGCACGGGGTATTGCCATAGAAGTCCTTGCTGCCGCCGGCGCGTATGCGCAGCGGCGTGTGATCGGCCGCGGCCGCGCGGATCCGCTCGCGCAGGTCTGCGATGGCATCGCTCATCAGAAGCGCGGCAGGTCGGCGAACGCCGTGGCCCCGCCATGCACCTTCATGCGGCCGAACTCGGCGCAGCGATGCAGCGTCGGCACGACCTTGCCCGGGTTGAGCAGCCCGTCCGGATCGAACGCCCGTTTCACGCCGCCGAAGGCATCGAGCGTGGCGCGGTCGAACTGCAGGCACATCTGGTCCAGCTTCTCCACCCCCACGCCGTGCTCGCCGCTGATCGTGCCGCCCAGCTCCACGGTCTTCTCCAGGATATCGGCCCCGAAAGCCTCGGCGCGCGCGACCGAGTCCGGATCGCTGTCGTCGAACAGGATCAGCGGGTGCAGGTTGCCGTCCCCGGCATGGAACACATTGGGGCATTGCAGCCCATACTTGCGCTCCATGTCCTGGATGGCCAGCAGCATCTGCGCCAGATGCCGGCGCGGAATGGTGCCGTCCATGCAGTAGTAAGCCGGCGAGGCGCGCCCGGCAGCGGGAAAGGCGTTCTTGCGCCCCGCCCAGAAGCGCAGCCGCTCGTGTTCGTCGCGCGAGACCTGCACGCTCGTGGCGTGGGCCGCGCGCAGTACCGCGCTCATGTGCTCGATCTCCTCGGCGACCTCCTCTGGCGTGCCGTCGGATTCGCACAGCAGCACGGCCGCGGCCTCCAGATCATAGCCGGCATGGGCGAAGGGCTCGACCAGCCGCGCGGCCGCCTGGTCGAGCATTTCCAGGCCCGCCGGGATGATCCCCGCTGCGATCAGCGCGGCCACGGCCCCGCATGCATGAGTCACCTGTGCGAAGCTCGCCATGATGCAGCGGGCCAGCTGCGGCACGGGCACCAGCCGCACGGTGACCTCGGTGGTGACCGCCAGCATGCCCTCGGAGCCGATCAGGACGGCCAGCAGATCCAATCCGGGCGAGTCGAGCGAGCGGCCGCCGAATTCGACTGACTCGCCGGTTGCGGTCAGGGCGCGCACGCGCAGCACGTTGTGAACGGTCAGGCCGTACTTGAGGCAATGTACGCCGCCGGAGTTCTCGGCAACGTTGCCGCCGATGGTGCAGGCAATCTGGCTCGAGGGGTCGGGCGCGTAATAGAGGCGGTGCGGCCCCGCAGCCTCCGAGATCGCCAGATTGCGCACGCCGGGCTGCACGGTGGCGGTCCGGGTCTGCGGATCGATGTCGAGAATCCGATTGAATTTCGCCATCGACAGCAACACACCGCCGGCATGAGGCAGGGCGCTGCCCGAGAGTCCGGTGCCCGCGCCGCGCGGCACGACGGGCACTCCGAGCGCGTGGCAGGCTCGCAGCACCTGCACCACCTGCGCTTCGGTTTCGGGCATGGCCACGACCATGGGAAGCTGCCGGTACAGCGTCAGGCCGTCGCATTCGTAGGGCCGCGTATCCTCCTCACGGTACAGCACGCACTGGTCGGGCAGCGCTGCGCGCAGCGAGGTCACGACCTGGCGCTGGACCTGCGGATCGATGGCGAGCGAGTCTCTCATGCCGCGGTGCTTAGGTAGGCCGCCGCAATGGCGCGGACGATCTCATTATGGACAAAGCCCGCAAGCCCCGCGAGCGCGCCCTGCATGCACGCCAAGTGACTGAGTGGCCTCGGGATGCGGCGGCCCGGAAGGGCCGGCTCAGGGAGCAGTGAGAGTCGCGGCGGCGGGCTCGCTGGGCACGGCAGTCGAGAGCATCTGCCAGAGTGAGTTCAGCTCCATTGCGAGCTGTCCGCTCACAAAGCTGTGCAGTACCAGTTTCTCGACCTCGGTGAGCGCCGTGAATCGAATGCCGTAGAAGCTCACCCGGGGGTGGCGGCCGTCGCTGGGGCCGAATTGCGCGATCACCTGGGAGTCGAGGGCGAGATCGTACTGGGAACCGATCAGTTCGAGCTTCATGGCGATGCGAAGCGCCTGGCCGCGCTCGAGCTTCAGCCCGTTCGCGACCGCGATGCGCCCGCCACTCAGGCTCAGATCCACCATGACCGCCGCCCCCCGCGGTGCCTCGAGCCCGGGCGCTGCCTCGAGCCGAACCTGGAGGAAGACCGCGGCGCGTGGCTGGCCGCGCACCGTCCGGCGCTCGACGTGCCGTGGCGCCTCGATGTGCACGTGCGGAAAGGGCTCGAACACGACCTTGAGTACGGCGCTGCGGAAGCGGAAGGCCGAGGTCATCTGGAACGCGCGGCACAGCCAGTTCTGGCCCACCGTCACCCCGGCGAGTGAGCCGTTGGCGCGCCGCGGTGCGGTCAGGATAATGCTGCGATCGTGCGCGCCGATGACCCAGGTACTGTACGACTCGTCGGAGTCGTCGAAAGCGATGCTCAATGCGAAACGGTGGCCGGCGCTGGCCGGGCCATAGTCCTGCAGCAGGGCGGCCAAAGGCTCCCGATCCGGCCCGGCACCGGGACTGCCGGCGGCGCCTGCGCGGACCATCTCCCTGGTCGCCGAGTCGCGGTACAGGCCCTGATGCAGCAGCATCTGCCGGGTACGGTCGCTCTCGACCACGCTGCCCTCGGCGAGCAGAAGCTGGCCGTCGGGGCCGAACACGGAGAAGGGCAGCGGCTTGCCGACCACGATCCGGTCTTCTCGGGAATGCCGCATGTGCGCCATTACGGCGGCGGCCCGCGAATCTTGAGCCAGCGCGAGCGAAATTGTGACGCGCGCCTACATGCGCGCGTGCCGCACCAACCCCATGTGATCCAGGATGCGGCTGGCGATCTCCTCGATGCTGGTATCGGTCACGTCCAGATGGGGCACGCTGAGCCGCACGAACAGGCTCTGTGCCGTGCGCACCTCGTACTGCACCTGCTGCGCGGAGGCATAACGGCTGCCCGGCCGGCGCTCGGTGCGGATCTGCTGCAGCCGCTCGGGCTTGATGGTCAGGCCGTAGAGCTTCGATTTGTAGGGCAGCAGTACGGGGGGCAGGCCGCCGGACTCCAGGTCTTCCTCCGCCAGCGGATAGTTGGCGGCAAAGATGCCGTACTGCAGCGCCATGTACAGCGAGGTCGGCGTCTTGCTCGAGCGCGACACCCCGATCAGCACCACGTCGGCACTGCGATAGTTGCGTGCGCCCGCGCCGTCGTCGTTGGCGAGCGCGAAATTGACCGCGTTGATGCGGGCCGTGTAGGTCGGATCGCTGCTCGCGCCGTGCAGCGCCCGCCCGCTGGCGTGCGCGGAAGCCATCTTCAGCTCGCTCTCCATGGGCCCGAGGAAGGCGGCAAAGAAATCCAGGAACAGGCCGTCGGCCTGCTTGACCGTGGCGCGCACCCGCTCATCCACCAGGGTGCAAAACACGATCGGCCGCGCCTGCTCCTCGCGCGCGATGGCATTGATGCGGCCCACGACGCCGCGGGCCTGCTCGACGCTCGAGACGAACGGCATGGTCACGGTGCGGAACTGCAGTCCCTCGAATTGCGACAGCAGGCTGTGCCCCATGGTCTCGGCGGTTACACCGGTGCGATCGGATACGAAGCAGACCGTGCGCATGCTGCGCCTCAGGACTTGAGGCCGGCCAGGAACAGCCAGGTTTCCACGACCGTGTCGGGATTCAGCGAGAGGCTGTCGATGCCCTGCTCGACCAGCCAGCGCGCGAGTTCGGGATGGTCCGAGGGTCCCTGGCCGCAGATGCCCACGTACTTGCCGGCGCGGCGGCAGGCGCTGATGGCCAGGCTCAGCATGGCCTTGACGGCATCATCGCGCTCATCGAACAGCGCGGCGACCACCGCCGAGTCGCGATCGACACCAAGCGTGAGCTGTGTCATGTCGTTCGAGCCTATCGACATGCCATCGAAGAACTCCAGATAGCGCTCGGCCAGCACCGCGTTGGTGGGCAGCTCGCACATCATGACGAGCTTGAGGTCATTGACGCCCCGCTCCAGGCCGTTGGCGGCGAGCAGCTCGGTCACTTTGCGTGCCTCGCCCAGGGTGCGCACGAACGGCACCATGACCTGCACGTTCGTTAGGCCCATGTCCTCGCGCACCCGGCGCAGCGCCCGGCACTCGAGCTCGAAGCACGGGCGGAAGAGCTCATCGACGTAACGCGCCGCGCCGCGGAACCCCAGCATGGGATTCTCCTCGTGGGGCTCGTAGGCGCGGCCGCCGATCAGATTGGCGTACTCGTTGGACTTGAAGTCCGACAGTCGCACGATCACCGGCTGCGGCGCGAACGCCGCGGCGATCTGCGCCACTCCTTCGGACAGCTTGTCGATGAAGAACCCGGTCGGGTCGGCGTAGCCTGCCATCTGCGTGCGGATCTGCGCCTGCAGCTCCACATCGAGCCGGTCGAAGTCGAGCAGCGCCCGCGGGTGCACGCCGATCATGCGATTGATGATGAATTCCAGCCGTGCCAGTCCGACGCCATGGTGCGGCAGGGCGGCGAAGGCGAAAGCGCGGTCGGGATTGCCGACGTTCATCATGATCCGCACGGGAGCGGGCGGCATGGCATCGAGCTCGATCTGGCGCTCCTCGATGCCGAGCAGGCCCTCGAACACGTAGCCGGTGTCGCCCTCGGCGCACGAGACGGTAACGTCCTCGCCGTCGCGGATCGCGGTGGTCGCCTCGCGGCAGCCGACCACCGCCGGGATGCCGAGCTCGCGCGCGATGATGGCGGCATGACAGGTGCGGCCGCCGCGGTTGGTGACGATGGCGGCCGCCCGTTTCATGATTGGCTCCCAATCCGGGTCGGTCATCTCGGCAACGAGCACGTCGCCGGGCCGTACGCGCTCCATCTCCGCGGGCCCCCGGATCACGCGCGCGCGACCGGCACCGATGCGCTGGCCGATGCTGCGCCCCTCCACCAGCACCCGCGAACGGGACTTGAGGCTGAAGCGCTGGATGCTGCGGCCGGCGCGGCTCTGCACGGTCTCCGGCCGCGCCTGCACGATGAACAGCTTGCCGGTTTCTCCGTCCTTGGCCCATTCGATGTCCATGGGGCAGCCGTAGTGCTGCTCGATGGTCAACGCCTGGCGCGCCAGCTCCTCGACCTCGCGGTCCTGCAGGCAGAAGCGGTTGCGATCCTGTGCCGGTACCTCCACGGTGACGACGCGCGCGGTCGATTCAGGCGGCGCGTACACCATCTTGACGGCCTTGCTGCCGAGGTTGCGCCGCAGGATGGCCGTGCGGCCGGCCCGCAGGGCAGGCTTGTAGACATAGAATTCGTCAGGATTCACGGCGCCCTGCACCACGGTTTCGCCAAGGCCGTAGGAGCCGGTGATGAAAACCAGCTCGCGAAAGCCGGACTCGGTGTCGAGGGTGAACATGACACCGCTGGTTCCGAGATCACTGCGCACCATGTGTTGCACGCCCACCGACAGTGCCACCAGCGCGTGCTCGAAGCCCTGGTGAATGCGGTAGGCCACCGCGCGATCGTTGAACAGCGAGGCGAACACGGCGTGCATGGCCTGCAGCAGCGCGCGCTCGCCGCGCACGTTCAGGAAGGTTTCCTGCTGGCCGGCAAATGAGGCTTCGGGAAGATCCTCGGCCGTGGCCGAGGAACGCACCGCGACCGCGATGTCGCGTCCCCCGTCCATCGCCCGCCAGGCGGACACTACTTCCCGCTGCAGACGCTCCGGAAAAGGGGTCTCCAGTATCCATTGCCGGATCTGCGCGCCGGTGCGCGCGAGCTCGGGCAGATTCTCGACGTCCAGGCGCGAGAGGGCAGCGCCGATGCGCGCCGCGAGTTCATCCTGTGACAGGAAATCACGATACGCCTGCGCGGTAGTGGCAAAGCCGTCGGGAACCGTCACACCCAAGCTCGACAGAGCGCGCAACATCTCGCCCAGGGAGGCGTTCTTTCCCCCCACCAGCTCCACGTCCCCCCGGCCGAGCTGCGCGAACGGGACCACGTAGCCGCTCATCATCGGATAGTTCTCGATTACGAGGGCGCCCAGCGCCAATGGCGCCATGATCACATCCCATGGGGATGAAGGCGAGAGGCATTGCCAAAACCCCTGTACGGGTCGGTGCGACTTACCAGAAGTAGGGATGCCAGTTCACACCGAAGGTCAGCAAGTCGGTGGTGTAACCGAAGCCGTCGTTACTGCCGTTGTTGATCAGGCGCGTCCACTCCACGTTCAGCGAGGCGCCGCCACCCATGTTGAACTGCGTACCGACGCCATACGAAAGACCGGCGTCATTGGTATTGAAATCGGGATAGTTGCGATGAATCTGCGCGCCTCCCAGGCCTGCGATGGCGTAGCCGGAGAACCACGGACTGATGGGCAGCATGCCCTTGACGTATCCGGCGTACAGCGCATTCAGGTCGGCGTGAAAGCCGTCCGCGCGGCCGCCATTGACGCTCGTACCTATGCGTCCCTCGATGGCCAGATAGGGATTGAACTGCTGGCCGATGCGGAACATGGCCACCGTCGGAGTCAATTGCGGGATACCGTCCTCATTGTAGAAGGCCCCGCCGGCGCTGGCGCCGATGTAAAGGCCCTCATCGATCGGGCCCGGCACCGTGCCATATCCCTGGGCCATGGCGGTGCCGGACAAGAGCGCCGATACACCCAGTGCCATCCACGCCAATATCGTTTTCACGGCAACTCACCTCACAGGTTAACGTACAGACCACACGGCCGGCGGCGCAGTTCCTGGGAACGTGCCTGCGGCCGGCCGGTTGACGCGCCCTTGCACCGCTGCGCCGCGCCTGTCGGCGCCGTCCGACACATGGGCCGAGGTGACATTCCGGGCACATGGCGGGTGCGAATTTAACCATGTCGAATTGCTATTCGATTCCGCCTCGCCACTCGTTTACTTTCCAGTGCCGGGCTTACGCACGGCGCAGGGAGTGAATATGAACGAAATCGTCGAACAAGAATCGGCCCCTGATCCGGCGGTCGGCAGTTCCCGTTGGAGCGGGGTGATACGCCGCGAGGATTGGTGGGCCATATGGATCGGGCTGGGCCTGATCGCCGTGGCTGTGGCACTGTTCGCCAACGGCGGCAGCATCAAATGGATCGCGGTCGCGCCCCAGAAGTGGAGCACGCCGTCCGACCTCGTCGCGCAATTGCGCGTGCACGGCGCGCA
>DATDHV010000124.1:0-11019 GCA_036521395.1 Steroidobacteraceae bacterium
TCGGGACGCTGCTCGCGGGCGCGCAAGATGCGCTGGTAGAGAATCGGGTGACACCAGGCGGTATTGGAACCCACGAGCACGACCAGATCGGCCAGCTCGAGATCCTGATACTGCACCGGTACGATGTCTTCGCCGAAAGCGCGCTGGTGTGCGGCCACGGCCGAAGACATGCACAGACGGGAGTTGGTATCGATATTGGCCGAGCCGATGAAGCCCTTCATGAGCTTGTTGGCCACGTAATAGTCTTCGGTCAGGAGCTGCCCGGAGACGTAGAAGGCCACCGCATCGGGCCCGTGTTCCCGGATCACGGCACTGAATCGCCCGGCCACGTGATCCAGCGCCTCGTCCCAAGTGACGTCCCGGCCGTGGAGGCGCGGGGTGAGCAGCCGGCCGTCGAGATTCAGGGTCTCGCCGAGCGCAGCGCCCTTGGAGCAGAGGCGACCGAAGTTGGCGGGATGCTCCGGGTCGCCGCTCAGCTCGGGCCCGGCGGCGGTCATTGCGGCAATGACGCCGCATCCCACCCCACAGTACGGACAGGTGGTGCGGACCGCGGCGCTCATTGCCGCGCGGCCGGCGCGCCGAACAGCAGTCGGTCGCGCAGCGCGCCGATGTTGCGCCGCTCGGACATCAGCTCGATGTACCACGGGGCGTCCCGGGTATCGCCATAGAGCACCGCGCCGCAGACCTGATCGTTCTCGATCACGAGACGCTTGTACACGCCACGCCTGGAATCGGTGAAGATCAGTGATTCACTATGCGGCGTGTCGCGGAAATCGCCGGCGGAGAAGACGTTGATTCCCGTCACCCGTAGCTGGGTCGAGTACAGCGAACCTTTGTAGCGGGCCAGGCCGACTTCGGCTAGGTGGCGGGCGCAGACCCAGGCTTGTTCGTACAGCGGGGCGACGAGGCCGAAGGTACTGTCGCGGTGCTGCACGCACTCCCCGACTGCGTAGATGCTCGGGTCGTAGGTGAGCATGGTGTCATCCACGAGCACGCCGCGCTCGCAGCGCAGGCCCATGCTCTGCGCGAGCTCGATGTTGGGCCGCACGCCCACGGCCATGACCACGAGGTCCGCCGCGATCTGCGTGCCGTCGGCCAGCTCGACAGCCTGTACCCGTGCATCGCCGGTGATGGCATTGGTTTTCGCCGACATCCGAAATTTGAGTCCGCGCCTTTCCAGCTCGGCCTGCAGCAGCCGTGCCGCAGGCGGATCGAGCTGGCACTCCATGAGCGTCTCGGGCAGATGCACCACCGTCACGTCCATGCCCCTGCGCAGCAGCCCGTTGGCCGCCTCGAGCCCGAGCAAGCCGCCGCCGATGACCACCGCCCGTCGGGCGCGTCGTGCGGCCTCGAGCATGACATCGACGTCGCCCAGATCGCGGAAGGTCACGATACCCGGCAGTTCGCACCCCGGCACGGGCAGGACGATGGGCGCGGAGCCGGTGGCGAGCAGCAGGCGGTCGTAGTCGAGCTCGACACCGGCGCGTGAACTCACGCGCCGCTGCCGCCGCTGCACCGACACGATGGGGTCGCCGGCATGCAGTTCCACACCGTGCTCGCGATACCACTCCGGCGCATGGAGGATGATCTCATCGACCCGCTTCTCGCCGGCCAGCA
Organism: Steroidobacteraceae bacterium; assembly: GCA_036521395.1. GTDB lineage: Bacteria > Pseudomonadota > Gammaproteobacteria > Steroidobacterales > Steroidobacteraceae > FEN-1191. Next base: position 1,618 of record DATDHV010000124.1, read on the forward strand.
CGGGCGAGAGCATAATGCGGTTGTAATTGCCGTGTGGCTCAGCGCCGAATACGTCGATCTGGTAGGCCTCCGGGGCGACGTGCAGGAGCTGCTCCACCGTGCGCATGCCCGCCATGCCATTGCCGATCACCACCAGGCGGCGCTTGGCGGTGGAACGCTGCGGTTTGTACGGGTCCGGCCGCAACCAGACGCGGCCCTCGATCACGCGGGTCGGATAAGTGGCCACCGAATGGCGGGGATCCTCGAGGCAGCGACCGGTGGCGAGATTGAAGTGGTGCTTATAGATCGGCGAGGCGATGACCATCTCCCCGCCGATATCGCCGACGATGCCGCGCGCAAGCACGTTGGCGCCGCTCGCCGGGTCGCGATTGTCGAGCGCGTAGACGTGGCCGTCGACCCGGAATACGGCGATCTGCCTGCCATCGAGGTCGACGCAGACGCCCGTGTCTGGAAGGCAGTCGTCGAGCTCGCACACGAAGCTCCACGTCGTCCGCGCGCTCATGCGCTCTCTCCGACCGTGCTCATTCGGCGCTCACGGCGCTCCTGGGCGGTGGCGGGCCGAATCTGGCCACGCTCCTGCACGAAGATGACGTTGTCATCGCTGCGATCGCTGTTGACGAAATGCCGGAATCGCTTCAGCGTCGCCGGCTCGTTGAGCGCCGTGTTCCACTCGCACTGGTAATTTTCCACCACCCGCGCCATATCGGCCTCGAGCTCGGCCGCGATACCGAGACGGTCCTCACAGACCACCTGCTTGAGATAATCCAGTCCGCCCTCGAGATTGTCCAACCAGGGTGCGGTGCGCTGCAGCCGGTCGGCAGTGCGGATGTAGAACATCAGAAAGCGGTCGATGTAGCGCATGAGCGTCGCCTGATCGAGATCGGAGGCGAGCAGCTCGGCATGGCGCGGCTTCATGCCGCCGTTGCCGCAAACGTACAGCGCCCAGCCCTTTTCGGTGGCAATGATGCCCACGTCCTTGCCCTGTGCCTCGGCACACTCACGCGTGCAGCCCGAGACGGCCAGTTTGATCTTGTGCGGCGCACGCAGTCCTTTGTAGCGATTCTCGAGCGTGATGGCGAGGCCGACACTGTCCTGCACGCCATAGCGGCACCAGGTGGATCCGACGCAGGATTTGACCGTGCGCATGGCCTTGCCGTACGCATGGCCGGACTCGAAGCCGGCGTCGATGAGTGCCTTCCAGATCAAGGGTAACTGATGGACCTGGGCGCCCAGCAGATCGATGCGCTGCGCGCCGGTGATCTTGGTATACAGGCGGAACTGCCGCGCGATCTCGCCAACGGCGATGAGCTTCTCGGGCGTGATCTCCCCGCCCGGGATGCGCGGAATCACCGAGTAGGTGCCATCCTTCTGAATATTGGCCAGGAAGTAGTCGTTGGTGTCCTGCAGCGGCGCCTGTCTGGGCTGCAGCACGAACTCGTTCCAGCAGGAGGCGAGAATGGAGGCCACCGCGGGCTTGCAGATGTCGCAGCCGCGCCCCCTGCCGTGTTTGGCCCGGAGCGCCTCGAAGCTCCTGATCTCCCCGACACGCACCAGGTGAAAGAGTTGCTGGCGCGAATACGCGAAATGCTCGCACAGGTGGTTGTCGACGGCGACCCCCTGGCGCGCGAGCTCGGCCTTGAGTATCTGCATTACCAGCGGGCCGCAGCCGCCGCAGGTACTGGCGGCGCGGGTGGTCTTCTTGAGCGCCCCAAGGGTGGTACAGCCGGCCTCGACTGCGGCGCAGATGGCACCCTTGGTCACGTTGTTGCAGGAGCAGATCTGCGCTGAGTCCGGCAGCGCCGATACGCCGGACGCCCCCGACTTGCGGCTCTCCATGAGCGGCGGCAGGATCATCTCCTCCGGGCGCTCCGGCAACGGCAGCTCGTTGAGCATGGCCTGCAGCCAGGCGCCGAAGTTGCCGGCGTCGCCGACCAGAATGCCGCCCAGCAGCCGCGTGCCGTCCTCGCTGACGACGAGCTTCTTGTATAGCTGCTTGCGCTCGTCCACGAACGAATAGGCGCGCGCGGCACTCGGGTGGGCGAGAGCATCGCCGATGGAGGCGACTTCCACGCCCATGAGCTTGAGCTTGGTGCTCATGTCCGCGCCGGTGAAGGTGACCGCAGCATCGCCGCGCAACTGTGCCGCGGCGACCTGCGCCATCTGGTAGCCGGGTGCGACCAGGCCGAAGGTGCGGCCCTGCCATGACGCACACTCGCCGATAGCGAGCACATCCGCGTCGGAGCTACAGCAGCGGTCGTCGATGACCACGCCGCCGCGCTCGGCGATCTCGAGGCCGCAGGCACGCGCCAGCTCATCGCGCGCACGTATGCCGGCTGAAAATACGATCAAATCGGCGGGCAGAGTGCTGCCGTCGGCGAACTTCAGGCCGTGCAGCGTCTCATTGCCGACGCCGATCTCCACCAGGCGCTTATCAGTATGTACCCGCACCCCCAGGTCCTCGATGCGCTGACGCAGTATGCGTCCGCCGCAATCATCGAGCTGCACGGCCATGAGGCGTGGTGCGAACTCGACTATGTGGGTTTCCATGCCCAAGTCCTTCAATGCCTTCGCAGCTTCGAGTCCCAGCAGGCCGCCACCGATCACGATGCCACGCTTCCCGGGGACGGCGCCGGCACGTATGGCCTCGAGATCCTCGATGGTGCGGTAGACGAAGCACAGTGGCCGATCGCGGCCGGGCAGCGAAGGCACGAACGGATACGAACCGGTGGCGAGCACCAGCTTGTCGTAGGCAAGCTCGCGACCGGCAGAGCGCACTCGTTTGGCGGCGCGATCGATATGCAGCGCACGATCGTTGACGTGCAGCGCGATGCCGTTGATCGCGAAGAAATCCGGGCTCACGAGCGAGAGATCTTCGGCGCTCCTGCCAGAGAAAAAGGATGTAAGCTGCACGCGGTCGTACGCGGCGCGCGGCTCCTCGCACAGCACTTCGATGGCGAAGCGCTCCGGCGCTTCGGCGATCAGAATCTCGAGCAGCCGCTGCCCCACCATGCCGTTGCCGATGACCAGCAGTCGGGATTTTATCGCAAACTCGCCTGCCATCAGGACGATACCGCATCCGCCGCCATGGCGTCGGCGTCTCGGCGCGCGTCGAGCGCCTGCGCATAGGCCTGTCGTTCGACCAGCTTGTAGTCGGGGCTGAAGCGCACGGCCGCGACGCACAATGCGCTGCCCGTGACGGCGAGTCCCAGGAGCAGCAGGCCGTGCTGCAGGCCGCTGGCGGATTTGAGGAGAAAGCCGGCCGCGACCGCTCCCGCGTTGCCGCCGGCGCCAATGATACCGGCCACGCCCCCAAAAGCACCGCGATGGACGAACGGCGTCAGACTGTAGGTGGCCCCGCAGGCCATGTGCGTGAACAACCCAAACGCCAGCATGGCCACCAGCGCGGTCTGAGCCGCGTCCATGCGGGAGAACGTGGCCAGCCCCAGTCCTTCTGCCACGATGAAGAAGAATAGCAGCCGCACGCGCCCATCGAGGCCGTGGCGATGCGCGGTACGGTCGCTCAGAAAACCGCCCAGTGCCCGGGCGAACAGCGCCAGCAGCCCGAAGCTGCCGGCGTAGAGCCCGGCGGCGCGCACGTCCAGTGAAAACCGGTCAACGTAATAGGTGGCCGCGAAGTTGTGGATCGTGAGTTCGATGCCGAAGCAGGCGCCGTAGGCGATGAACAGCATCCAGACGCGATAATTGCCGGCCGCCTCCTGGAAGCTGCGCCAGCCGCTGCGCCGCGTGTTTCGCGGCTCGCTCAGGTTGCCGCGCGGTGTATCCCTGGCATAGCGGTAATACAGGAACGCCATCAACAGCATCATGGCGCCGGGGACGATCATGGCCAGCCGCCAGCTCAGCGACTGCGAGACACCCAAGCCGACGATGACCGCAAGAATCAGGGGCATGAGGGCCTGGGTCGCGCCGCCACCGGAATTGCCCCAACCTGCCGCGGCGGCGTTGGCCGTGCCCACGACGTTGGGCGCAAACATGAGAGTGGTGTGGAACTGAGTGATCACGAACGAGGCACCAATGGCCCCCACGCACAGGCGGCAGCACAGGAACGCGAGGTAGCTGTGACACAGGCCGATACCGATGACTGGTACGGCGCCGAGCGTGAGCAGCCAGGTGTAAGTACGGCGCGCGCCGAATCGGTCGCACAGCGGCCCGATCAGCAGGCGGACGAGAATCGTGGCGAACACGGCGGCAATGTTGATGTTGGCGATCTGTGCGCCGGTGAGGCCCAGGTCCTTGCGAATCACGGGCATAAGTGGCGCGACGGCGAACCAAGCAAAGAAGCAGACGAAGAACGCCAGCCATGCCAGATGAAACACGCGCATTTGAATGCTGCCCAGCTTGAACAGCTCGATGCGACTTGCCCGATCTTCCATGCGCCACCTCTGCTGACCGAAAGAAGGCCGCGATCCGCCGGTCACCTGGCGCGTGTGACTCGAGTGGGAGCGGCGGCCATGCCTTTACGCTGAACTGAGCAAGCTGCATGCCAGCGCGGCGCAGCAGCGTCAGCCACGCAGGTTCAAGGGCTTAGCGCTCCGGCGGCGAGCGCGAGAGGAGAATTGGTGATCCATCGCGGAGCAGAGCCGGCTCCGATCGCACCGATCCGAGGCGTGGCAGTACCGCCGGTCAGCGACGCCGCAGCAGGCCCATGATCACGACGGCATTGTTATGTTTGGCGTCGCGCGCGGCGTATAGCAGGGTCACGCGCTCGCGCCCGGCGCGCCGTCGCAGCGCCTCCAACTCGCTCGCATGCACGCGCAGCTCGTTGCGATAGCGTGAGCGAAATGCAATCCAGCGATCCGGATCGTGGTTAAACCATCGACGCAACGGTGTGCTCGGCGCCAGCTCTCGCGCCCAGGCATCGAGAGCCGCATCGTGCCTGGTCATCCCGCGGGGCCACAGGCGATCGACGAGCGTGCGAAAGCCGTCTTCGGGAGCCGGCTTGTCGTTAATGCGCTTGATGCGCACGTCCGGCGCCGCCGCACTTTCGAGCGCACCTTCGAACTCATGCAGCAGGCACGCGGGCGAGCTGAATTCGGCGGGCGCTCGGCGCCCCGGCGCGGCGGTGGTCGCTTTCGTCATACCTTTGGCCTTCACGTTGGCCTTCAACTTGCCGTTGCCCTTGATCACAGTCGTACCCAGGCGCTGGCGTCTGACGGCGGCACGGCGCACCGGGGCAGTGACTCGCACACTCACGGCAGGAGGCTCGCATCACTCTCGGCGGGCGTCGTGGGGCCGAATCGAATGAGAGCTTCGCGCTCGCGCTCATGCTTGACGACTCGCGCACGCACGCGCAATAGGTCGCGTCGCGCCACCAGCCCGACCAGTGAGCCGTCGGCGCGGCGCAAGATGGGAACGCGGCCGCGGCCGGCCTCAGCCATGCGATCGGCCACCGGGCCCACGAGCTCGTCCTCGTACCCGACGATGAGCTCCTGGCCGGCGAGCAGTTCGGTCAGCGGTTTCGTGCGTACGTCGTCGGTGATCATCCATGTCAGCACGTCGGCCCGCGAGACGATGCCGTGCAGTCGGCCCGCAGGGTCGAGCACCGGATAGCTCTTGTGTCGCCGCGGCGCATCCGGCGCGGTGAAGAAATCGATGACCTCATCCACCGACATGCCGGCGGCGAGTGTATGCACCGGATGCGCCATGACGTCGGCCACGCGTACCGACTCGAAGGGATCGACGCTGTATTCGCGCACGATGTGATGGCCGCGGCGCGCGATTCGTTCGGTCAGGATCGATCGCTTGAGCATCAGCACCGTAGTCGCGTGAGCAGCGGCACAGGCCGTGGCCAGCGGCAGCAAGGCATGTATGCTGTGGGTGAGCTCGAGGCCGAACATCATGGCCGTCAAGGGCGCGCGCATCGTGCCGCCCAGCATGGCGGACATGCCGACGAGCGCCCACACCCCGGTATCGCCCGGAGCCACCCAGCCGCCGAATACGGCGCCGATCACTCCGCCCATGATCAGTAGGGGCGCCAGTACGCCGCCGGAAGTGCCCGATCCCAACGCGATCGACCAGATCACGGCCTTCACCACCAGCAGTCGCAGCGCCGGTCCATGCGCCAGGTCACCGCGCAGCAGCGCTGCGATGCTGTCGTAGCCAATGCCCAGGGCGTGGGGATCGATCAGGCCGCCAATGCCAATGGCAACGCCGCCCAGGGCCGGCCACCACATCCAGTGAATGGGCAGCCGCTCGAACAGATCCTCGCTGCCATAGACCATGGCGGTCAGAAGTCCCGAGGCGAGACCCGCCAGGACACCCAGTGCGAGGCACAACAGCAGATCGATCGGCGGGAGTGCCGCATTCATCGAAAGCGGGAACAATGGCGCACTGCCGAGCAGCCACGCGCGCCACGCCGCAGCCACGATGGCTGCAACCGCGACGGGCACGAAGCTGCGTGGCTTCCACTCGAACAGCAGCAGCTCCACGGCCAGCAGTATGGCCGCGACCGGAGTGCCGAAGGTCGCACTCATGCCGGCGGCCGCGCCCGCGACCAGCAAGGTCCTGCGCTCCGCGCTCGAGAGATGAAAGAGCTGCGCGAAAAGCGAGCCCATGGCGCCCCCGGTCATGATGATCGGGCCTTCCGCACCGAATGGGCCGCCGGTGCCGATGGAGACGGCGGACGACAGGGGCTTGAGCAGCGCCACGCGCGCCTGGATCCGGCTGCGGCCGATCAGGATGGCCTCGATGGCCTCAGGGATGCCGTGGCCGCGGATCTTCTCGGAGCCGAAGCGGGCCATGAGCCCGACTACCAGGCAACCACCCACGGGAATCAACACCGATACAAGTCCCAGCCGTGTGTCGCCAATGGATACGGCGGCGGAGGAAAGACGGCCGAAATAGGCGAGATTGGTCACCAGATTGATCAGGTGGAACAGCGCCCAGGCCGCCGCAGCGCCGGCGGTACCCACGATCAGCGCCATCGCCGCCATTACCAGCAGACGGCGATCGGCGCTGAAATCGCGCAACCGGTCGGGCTCGCCATCGCTCGGGGCCAAGGCTGCGGGTGTGGCCGCGTCGGATTGTGATGAATTGCTCATGAAGTCCAAGGGTTCGGGGAGCGGTAAATATATCGCACTACGATATGCGGCGCCGAGCACGGTGCCGCATTACTGCCTATGGGCTGCGAATCTCAGGCGAGAGCGACGCGGTACAGTGCCAGCAGTTTGCTCCATGCACGCTCCGCGGCCGGTTTGTCGTACAGGGGCTTGCCGTCGTGTTCCGGCATATCCGGTACACACCAGCCGTGCTGGGCGCCGGCATAGACCTCGATCTCCGCGGGCACCTTCGCCGCGGCGAACGCTTCGCGCAGCTTGTCCTTGGCTTCCGGCTGACGCTGGTCGTCGTTCGAGGCGATGGCGAAATACATTCGGGCTCTGATCTTCGGCGCCAGAAGATGTGGGCTGTCCGGCTTGTCGGTCACGAGGCCGCCGCCGTGGAACGAAGCGCCTGCGCCTATCCTGTCGGGCACGGCGGCCGCGGTTCTGAGCATTTGCGGCCCGCCCCAGCAATAGCCCTGGGTGCCCATCTTCTTCTTCGTATTCACCTGCGGCTGGCGGTCGAGGAAGCCGATATACGCCTGAGCGTCGGATTCCGTAGCCCCGGGGACGGCCAGGGGTCCCGTCAGCGGCGGCAGTTTCGCGCGGTCCGATTCGCTCTGGAAATTGAACGACGATGCGTTGTCGAATATCGGCGCCCGGGCCGTGCGATAGAAGGGATTCGGCACGAGTACCGCATACCCGGCGGTGGCCAGCCTCCTGCCCATGGCGCGGAATGCAGGGCGCAGGCCGAATATGTCGGTCCAGATCAGCACGCCTGGATACGCGCCGGTGGCCGGATGGATGAATACGGCATCGCACGAGCCGTCACGCGTGATGATTTCGACATTTTTCTCCAGCACGTCCAATCCGGCCGCCGGAATGGATGCCGTGGAGGCGGCCATGCCGAACGCCGCGGACTTGGCGACGAAGTCGCGCCGCGAGCGATCGTCCGGCGAAGCGCTGCCGCGTGCATCGCCGTCGCGCTGTTTTTCGTCGGCTGTCATAGATGTCCTCGTGCCGGGGAGTGCTCGCGCCGGGCGCATGAATGTAATGCCGGTCACGGGCCAATTCAATATGGGCGGCCGCCGTCAGCGGGCGCCGACGATCGCGCGGCCGACAGCGTGCCCCCACAACGTGCCCCGAAACCGTCGCCGATTAACGCGTCGCGCCGAGCAGCCGCCGCCCCTCGAACCACTGCCAGGACAGCAGCGGTGGCAATCCGCAGAGTACTTCGCGCACGCGCTTGGCCATCGAGACGGCCAGCGCCAGTTCGCCGCTGACGCCCAACAGATGGCCGAACAGTACCAGACCCGCCTCCTGGACGCCCAGGCCCGCCGGCACCACGAAGGCAATGTGACGCATGGCCTGCGTCATGCTCTCCATGATCAGCGCGGCGCCAATACCGACCGGATGGCCGCACAGGCGCAGCACGAACCATACTTCGAACGCCCCCGACATCCAGGCGACGAGCTGCATGGCGCCCACGCCAAGCAGCGTCCAGCCACGGTGCAGAATGGCGCGCACCTCCAGATCCAGCGCCGCCGCACCTTCGCTGGTGGCGCTGCCGCCGACCAGGGGGCGCAACAGCTTCTGCAGGCGCGCAAAAATCGAGCCGTAGCGCAGCAGCAGCGCCAGCGCGGCGGGTACCGGCAGGCTGCACAGGAACGCCAGCAGCAGGCGGCGCACCTCGTGATCGGTGGCGTTGATATCGATGAGCAGCAACAGACCCACGGCGGTGAACACGTACAGCACGATCAACGTCACCAGAATCTCGACGATGACGCTGGCGCCCACGGGCGCTACCGCAAGACCGCGCCAGCGCAGCAGGCGCACGCCCGCTACACCGCCGCCGACGCTGGCCACGGGCAGCAGGCGGTCTATGGCCTCGCGCACGCTCGTGACCCAGAGCAGATAGCCGAGACCGGCGCGCCGCTTCGAGTCGTAGGGGCGAAGGAGATTGAGCCAACCGATGGCGTACAGCAGGAAATACAGCGTGCGATAGGGCACCAGCCACAGCATCGCCCAACCGGCCACCGCCAGGGTCTGCACCATGGCGCCGAAATCGGCGCGCACGACGAGAATGATCAGCAACGCGAGGCCCAGCAGGCCGCCAATGTACCAGGCGAGCTTCAACCGGCGCTCTCAGGACGGTCGGTGCATGACGCCGTCACTGTCGACGTCGAACTCGCTACCCCGCCACGTAATGCGAGAGGTGAAAAAGCTCCGGTACCATGCCCAGCAGAGCAGCAGATCACGCAGCGGCAGCAGCCAGAGGTCGGAGAACAGCATTCGCGCCGGGCTTCGGCGATGCGCGAAATGAAGCGCGAGCCGCGCCAGCAGCGTG
>DATDHV010000125.1:0-31616 GCA_036521395.1 Steroidobacteraceae bacterium
GCCGGCGTGCCGCGCGACCTGGTCGATATCTGTGCGCGCCAGGTAGTCATGCCAGTCCTTGTCCTCGGAATCCACCGAGCCCAGAAATTCCAGCAGCCCGTCATCGGGCGACTCGGCCGGCGGTGCGCCGGGCCATGCTGCGGTAACGAGCACCGCGCCACTCCATAGCACTGCTGCCAGCCGGGAACCGGGCCTCACGTCCCGACCGATGCGCCCGCGTTGTTTGCTTCGCTCACGGCCCATTCGTAGAAGTCGTAATCCACGTCCTGATCGGCGTTGAGCTGTACCCCATCGCTGTCGGCGAGCATTTCCAGGTCCTCTGGCGCCGCGTTCGCAAACGGGCCGGACGGATTGAGTGCGGACTTTCCCATGTGGGGACCGACGCCGATCAACAACGCAAACCCAACCGCCGCGACCGCCGCACCGGCCGGCGCCCAGCGGCGCAGGATCGTGCGCGACCACGAGCGGCGCGAGTCGAGCGCGCGGTAGCGCGCCTGCGTGAGGCGCGAGCGGATGCCGGCAGGCAGCCGCTCGACGCTCTCCATCAACAGCAGCCGCGCACGGCGCTCGAATGCCTCGGACTCGGCGTCTTCTACGGAACTCATGTCTCCAATTCTCCCAGCTTGGCGCGCAGTGCCTGCAGCGCGCGAAAATAATGTGTCTTGACGCTTCCCTGCGAGCATTTCATGGCCGCCGCGGTAGCGGCGACGTCCAGCCCCTCAATATTGCGCAGCAAGAACGCCTGGCGCTGTCGAGGCGGCAGCTCCGTCAGCGCCTGCTCGAGTGCCGCCATCATCTGGTCCGATTCGAGCTGCGCCGGGGGCTGTGGGCCCGGGTCGGCCGCCAGCGCAATGGGGTCAGGGGCCTCTTCCTCCTCCGCACCGCGCCAGGGCATCCAGCTCATGACGCGCTGCCGGACTATGCGCCGGCGCTGCATGTCGCGGATCCGGTTCTCGAGGATGCGGTAGAAGAGCGGCTTCCATTCCGCGCTCGGACGCGTCGCATAGCGGTGCGCCAGTTGCATCATCGCGTCCTGAACGACATCGAGGGCATCGGCCTCATGACGCAGCGCAATCTGTGCGATCCTGAAGGCCTTCCGCTCGACCTCGGCCAGAAAGGTGTCGAGGGCGCGCGTGCCATCCTGGGTCGTTTCACGCAAATGTACTTTCCCGGCCGGGAGCAGATCAGTTGTCTGTGAAGCGAGAGTAGCAAAGGCGGGCATGCGGCGGGCACTCACACGGTGATCGGAGCTGGCTCACACCCAACAACGGCGCACAATTCGATTCGGTTGACACCTGCGGCCACGGGCGGAACGCCACGAAAATCATTCACTTATTCCATGCAGATGTAGGATTTGTGAAGACGGGTCGGGCGAAACCCGCCAAAGGCGCCCACGCGAGGATCCAAGGCGTTGATCCTGAAGGGGAATGCTGATTGGTCATTAATTCGTCAACTTGCGCCGGGACCGCGGCACAGCGGTAACTTTGCGTTTGCAGAGCGAGATGTCCACAGACTTACCCACAGCGACTGTGGACAACATCGCCCCGGCGCCTGCGGTGCTGCGCGTCGCGATCGACATGCCGCGACCCACCCTGTTCGAGTATTTGGCACCCCCCGGTTTCGACGTGCTCGATGTCCCGCTCGGCACACGCGTGCGCGTGCCCATGGGCACACGCGAGTGCATCGGGCTCGTGATGGAGCACGGGGGACGCGCCTCGATCAGCGCCGGCTCGCTCAGGCGCGCGCACGCCCTCATCGACGCCGAGCCGCTGTTCGACGCGCCGCTGATGCGCCTGCTGCGTTGGACTGCCCAGTACTACCACCATCCGGCGGGCGAGGTCATCGCCGCGGCGCTGCCCAGGGCGCTGCGCGAGGGATTGCCGGCCGCGGCGCGGATCGAGCTGTGGCGCGTGACGGCGGCTGGCCTGACCCCCAGCGCGCGCACCGCCCTGCAGCGCGCTCCCCGCCAGCGCGAGCTGTTCGAGCTGCTGGCCGCCCAGCCTGCGGGCCTGTCATCGGACCGGCTCGCCGCGAGCTTGCCCTCCTGGCGCGAGGCTGCCCGGGCACTGCAGTCACGCGGCTATCTCGAGCGGCTCGACGCCGAGGCTCCGCCGGAGGTCGGCTGCCCCGCGGCGCTCCCCGTGTCGGCGAGCCTCGATGCGGCGCCCGCGCTATCGAGCGCGCAGACCGAGGCCGTCGCGAGCATCGAGGCGGCTGCCGGTTCGTTCGCCGCTTTCGTGCTGCAGGGGGCGACGGGCAGCGGCAAGAGCGAGGTCTACCTCCAATGCGCGGCGCGCGTGCTCGACCGCGGGCAAAGCGTACTGGTGCTGGTGCCCGAGATCGCGCTCACGCCGCAGCTCATCGGGCGCTTTCGCGCCCGTCTGGCCGCCCCCCTGGCGGTCATGCACTCGGCGCTGAGCGATGCCGAGCGGCTCGCGGCCTGGCGGTCGGCGCGCTCGCACGGCGCGCGGATCGTGCTCGGCACGCGCTCGGCCGTGTTCGCACCCATGCCGCATCTGGGGCTCATCGTCGTCGATGAGGAGCACGACAGCTCCTACAAGCAGCACGACAGCGGCTGCCGCTACTCGGCACGCGACCTGGCAGTCGTGCGCGCCGGGCAGTCGCAGATTCCCATCGTGCTCGGCTCGGCTACGCCCTCGTTCGAGACGCTGCACAACCTCGCCAGCGCTCGCTACCGGCGGCTCGTGCTGCCACGCCGGCCCGATCAGCCCGAGGCACCGCGGCTGGCGCTGATCGATCTGCGCGCCCACGCCGTGACGCAGGGGCTGTCCACTCCGGTGCTCGATGCCATGCGGGCGCACCTGGCCGCAGGCGGGCAGGTGCTGGTGTTCATCAACCGGCGCGGCTACGCCCCGACACTGCTGTGCACGGCGTGCGGCTGGATCGCTCCGTGCAGCGCGTGCGATGCGCGCCTGACGGTGCACCGCGCGGCCGCGCAACTGCGCTGCCACCACTGCGGGGCGGTCGAGGTGCTGCCGCAGCGCTGCCTGCGCTGCGGCTTCACGGTCAAGCCGGTGGGACAGGGCACCGAGCGCGTCGAGGAGACGCTGGCCGGGCTGTTCCCCGGCGAGACGCCGCTGCGACTCGATCGCGACACGGCCTCGAGCCCCGCCGAGCTCGATACACTCATGCACGCGGTGCGCTCGGGGGCGGCGCGCATCCTGGTGGGCACGCAGATCGTGACCAAGGGCCACCACTTTCCGGGCATCTCCCTGGTCGTGGTGCTCAATGCCGACCAGGGTCTCTTCAGCATGGATTTTCGTGCCGCCGAGCGCCTCGCGCAGACCATCGTGCAGGTGGCCGGACGCGCCGGCCGCGAGCGCAGCCGGGGCGAGGTGCTGATCCAGACCGAGTATCCCGAGCATCCGCTGCTGCAGAGCCTGCTGACGGGCGGTTACGAGGGCTTCGCCGCTGCGGCGCTGCGCGAACGCGCGGCCGCGCACTGGCCGCCATTCGGCCGCCTGGCGCTGCTGCGCGCCTCGGCGCCCCACGCCGCGGCCGCGCTCGAATTCCTGGCCGCTGCCCGCGCCATCGCCCCCGTCACCGCCGAGGTACGGCTGCTGGGGCCGGTCGCCGCCGTGATGGCGCGGCGCGCCGGACGCTACTACGCGCAGCTGCTGCTCGAGAGCCGCGAGCGCGGCGCGCTGCATCGCCTGCTCGATCAGTGGTTGCCCGCGGTGGCCGCGCTGCCGCAGGCGCGGCGCGTACGCCACGTGCTCGATATCGATCCCATCGACATCCAGTGAGCGGGCGCGCGCGGCAACTGCGGTAGACTCGCCGGCCTCCCTGCACCCGAGGACCCGAGGTTTGAAAGCCGAGCTCGAGCAGTTGATCGCGGCTGCACTGCAGAAACTTGCCGGCACGGTGCTGCCGCAGAACGTCGACGGCGCGCTCATCAGTGTCGAGCGCACGCGCGACGCGAGCCACGGCGATTACGCCACCAACATCGCGCTGCGGCTCGCGCGCAGCGCCGGCAAGCCGGCCGCCGAGATCGCCCAGGCCATTGTCGCGGCACTGCCCGCGAGCGTGGCCCTGGCGCGCGCCGAGGTCGCTGGCGCCGGCTTCATCAACTTCCGCCTGGCCGGCGGTGCGCACGGCGCGGTGCTGGTGCGCGTGCTCGAGCTGGGCGATCGCTACGGCTGCAGCGAGGCCGGCGCCGGCGAGAGCATCGTGCTCGAGTTCGTCTCGGCCAATCCCACCGGCCCGCTGCACGTGGGCCACGGCCGTCAGGCCGCCTACGGCGCGACGCTCGCGAACCTGCTGCGCGCCGTCGGCCATCCGGTCGAGCGCGAGTACTATATCAACGACGGCGGCCGGCAGATGGACATCCTCACGCTCAGCACCTGGCTGCGCTACCTGGAGCGCTGCGGCGAGCGGCTCGAGTTTCCGGCCAACGGCTATCGCGGCGACTACGTGCACGCAATCGCTGCGCGGCTGTATGAGCGGTACGGCCGCGAGCTGTACCGGGAGCGCGCGGCCGTGTTCGCGCAGTTGCCGCTCGACGCTCCGGCCGGCGACAAGGAGCAGTACATCGACGCCCTGATCGAGCGCATGCGCACGCTGCTCGCACCGGCCGGCTTCGATGCCGTGCTCGAACTAGCGCTCACCACCATGCTGGCCGACATCCGCGAGGACCTGGCGGCCTTCGGCGTGGAATTCGAGCGCTGGTTCTCCGAGCGCGAGCTGGTGCGCAGCGGCGCGGTCGAGCACGCGCTCGAGAAGCTCGGCGCCCAGGGCCAGCTCTATCGCAAGGACGGTGCGCTGTGGTTCCGGGCCAGCCGCTTCGGCGACGACGAGGACCGCGTGCTGGTGCGTGCCAACGGCCAGCACACCTATTTCGCTCCCGACATCGCCTATCACCTGCACAAGCGCGAGCGCGGCTTCGCGCGCCTGATCGACGTGCTCGGCGCGGACCATCACGGCTATGTGGCGCGCGTGCGCGGCGCGCTCATGGCCATGGGCGAGCCGGGCGAGTGCCTCGAGGCCTGCCTGATCCAGTTCGTGAGCCTGTTTCGCGGCGGCGAGAAGATTCCCATGGGCAAGCGCGAGGCGCAGTTCGTGACACTGCGGCAGCTTCGCGAGGAAGTCGGCAACGATGCCTGCCGGCTGTTCTACCTCATGCGCAGCCACGATCAGCCACTCGACTTCGATCTCGAGCTGGCCAAGTCGCGCACCAATGAAAATCCGGTGTATTACCTGCAGTACGCACATGCACGTGTGGCGAGCGTGCGGCGGCAGCTCGCGGCACGGGGACTCGCGTACGACGCGGCGCTGGCGCTGCAGAGCCTGCACCTGCTGGGCAGCCCTCACGAGCAGGCCGTGCTGGCGGCGCTGGCACGCTACCCCGAGGTGCTGCTGCAGGCCGCGGCAGCGCGCGCGCCACACGCCTTGGTGCACCATCTGCGCGAGCTCGCCACCGCCTTTCACGGCTGGTACAACGCCGCTACCTTCATCCTCGAGGAGGCGGCGCTGCGCAACGCGCGCCTGGCGCTGTGCTACGGCGTGCAGCAGGTGCTGCGCAATGGCCTCGGCCTGCTCGGGGTCGCGGCACCGGAGAGCATGTGAGCGACAAGCGCCTGACTTCGCGCGATTACAAGCGCCCGCGTCGCGGCCAGTTCGGGCTCGAACTGGCGCGCTGGCGCGAACTCGGCATCGGGCTGGCGGCGGGCCTGTGCGTGGCCGGCATGGTGTACGTGGCCGATCACCGCGCGAGCGACGCAGCGCCCGCCGAGCGGCCGGTGCCGCGCCACGCCGGGCCGGTCGCGGCCAACACGGCCGGTGCAGCCGCCGATGCCGATGTCGATGCCGAAGGTGCGGGCGCGGGCGCCGGTACTCCTGCCGAGGGCAAGTACGATTTCTACCAGATGCTGCCGAAGTTCGAGGTGGTGGTGCCCGAGAAGGAGCGCGGCACGCGCGTCGCGCCCGCGGCCCAGATCGACCGGCCCGGGGTGTACTTCCTGCAGGCCGGCTCCTACCGCGACAACAACGTCGCCGAGCGTATTCGCGCCCAGCTCGGCAAGCTCGGCATCGAGGCCACGGTGCAGCGCGTGGCGGTGGACACCGACGTCTGGCACCGCGTGCGCATCGGCCCCATCCGCGATCTGGGCAAGCTCAACCGGCTGCGCGCGCAGCTACGCGAGGCCGATCTGGATGCGCTGGTGATACGGGTCGACGACTGAGCGCGCTGTCGGAGACCGGGGCGCTACCGCGGGTAGGCCCGGATACTGTCGGCCACGGAGTCGGCGACGTGCTCCTTGGTGATGACCCCCGCCACGTCGGTGCCGCGTGGGATGCCGCGCCCGCGCACCACCACCGCCATGATGGCACCCCGACGCCACATGCGGCGGATAACATCGAAGGCGGTCTCGTTCTCACCCACCACGGTGAAATTACGGCTGGCCACATCGCGGAGGCGTACGCCGGTGTGGGCGCCCCCCAGGCCGCGTCGAATGCCCGTGTTGACGCGGATCACGCCGTAGATGCGCCCGCCGTTGGTGACCACGACGTGGCGCAGGCGGCCAGCATGTTCGGGCTGGCGCAGGTACTCGTCGAAGCTCGCATCGGCAGGCAACACCTGGATGTCGGCATCCATGACGTGGCACGCGGGCCGCACCAGGAACATGTTGGCGTGCCGAGTCTTGGGGATAGCATGGCCGCGGCGCACGAGCTTCAGCGTGTAGATGGTCTCACGCGAGAGCATGCGACGCATACCGATGCTCATGGCCACAGCCACGATCAGGGGCATCACAATGCTGTAGTCGAGCGTCATCTCGAAGATCATGGCCACGGCCGTCATGACCGCGCCGGTGCCGCCGCCCACCATCGCTCCCATGCCCACCATGGCGAAGACCGGGACGCTGAGCGGCACCGGCAGACCCACAGCATTGAGCAGGGCCGCGAAGCCGCCACCCAGCGTCGCGCCCATGAACAACGACGGTGAGAAAATGCCGCCGGATGAGCCCGAGCCGAGACTGAGCGAGGTGGCGATCACCTTGCACACCCACAGCAACCCGAGCAGCCAGAAGGTCGAGAGCTGCCCGGCCAGCACCGCCTGCACGGTGGCATAGCCCACGCCGTCGACGTAATACTGCCCGAAGGCACGCAGCAGCACGTACATGAGCACGCCGACCATCAGCATGCCCAGCATGTGCCGTAAGTAGCGGCCCCTAATACGATCGAACAGGTCCTCGGCCCAATGCAGGGCGCGCATGAACGCTGCCGCCGCCACGCCGGTGAGCGCGCCGAGTACGGCGCACAGCGCCAGCACCAGCAGCGCACTCGAATTCACTGCCATGGCCTGGAGCTGCGGGACCTGAAAGGCCGGTGTATCGCCGAAGAACCATCGTCCCACGAACGTCGCTGTGCCCGTGGCGATCGCAACCGGCAGGAAGGTCTCGACGCTAACCTCGGGCAGCATGAGCTCGATGGCGAACATCACCCCGCCGATGGGCGTGTTGAAGGTAGCCGCAATGCCGGCGCCAGCGCCCGCCGCGACCAGTGCGATGCGCTGACCCGCCGGCAAGCGCACGATCTGCCCCAGCGTCGAGCCGAGCGCGGATCCGATCTGGATGATGGGCCCCTCCCGCCCCACCGAGGCGCCGCTACCGATCGCAATCGCGGAGGCCAGTGACTTCACCACCGCCACGACCGGGCGGATCTGGCCGCCCTCGTAGAAGATTGCGTGCATGACCTCGGGCACACCGTGGCCCTTAGCTTCGGGTGCAAATCGGGTGACGAGGAAGGTCACAGCGATCGCGCCCGCCACCGGCACCAGGATCACGAGCGGCCCCCACGGTGCCGGGGGCGTGAAGAGGTTAGCGTCGTAGCGCACCACCGCCTGCCCGAGGAACAGCAGGTTGTGGATGAGACCGATCAGGTCCCGGAATAGCACGGCCCCGAGGCCCGTGATCACCCCCAGACCCAGCGCCAGCAGCGAGAGTTGCGCCAGCGGCAGCGGGCGGCTGTCCTCTCTGGACTCCACGCCTTACGCCTGGGGCGCCACGAACTCGAGCCGGGTGGCCTGAAACTCGGGCAGCGCCTCGCAGCGCGCGGCGAGCGCGCGCAGCGCCGGATACGGCGCCGTGTGGTTGCTCAAGGTCAGCGCCTCGAGCGCGAAGGTGAACGCGCACACCACCGTGATGTCGGCCTGCGTCAGGCGCTCGCCCACCAGCCAGCGGCCCGCGCCGCGCTCGCCGGCGTGCCGCTCGAGCTCGGACAGCGCGCCGTGCATTTGCGTGCGGCAGCGCGCGAGCCAGGGTTCGTGGCGCCGCTCGGGCGGCCGGAAGGCGCGCTCATAGACCTGCTCGCGCGCCTTGTCGGCCACGCCGACGGCGGCGGCCATGAGCTTCAGGGCGCTGCGGCGCTCGCGCCCGACCCGCGGCAGCAGCGCGCTCTGCGGGCCGACCAGCTCATCGAGATATTCCAGCAGCACGGCCGAGTCGAACAGCACCTCGCCGTCATCGAGCACCAGCGTCGGCACGCGCCCCAGCGGGTTGTATTGGCGGATGCGCTCGAAGTCCGCGCCTACCGACCAGCCGGCGTGCTGGAAGGCGATGCCGCACATCTGCATGCTGATGGCCACGCGGCGCACGTACGGCGAGTCGTACATGCCGATCAGGAGCACGTGCGCTCCGGCTCATTCCTCGACGCCATGACCGATCTCGATACCCAGCGAGCGCAGTTTGCGGTACAGGTGCGTGCGCTCCATATCGACCCGCTTGGCCAGAAGCCCGACCTTGCCATTGCAGAGCATGAGTTGCTGCTGCAGATAGGCGCGCTCGAAGTGCTCGCGCGCCTCGCGCAGCGGTAGCGCCAGCAGGTCGTGCTTGACCAGCGGCTCATCCGCCGGGGTCTGTGCCGACAGCTCCCGCTCCACCTCATCGAGTGCGATCTCCTCCGGGCCGGCATTGAGCAGGAAGCGGCGCGTCAGGTTGCGCAGCTCGCGCACGTTGTCAGGCCACGGATAGTTGCGCAGCCGGTTCTGCGCGGCCACGCTGAAGCGCCGGAAACGCAGGCCCTCGGTCTCGGTCAGGGCATCGACGTAGTGGCGCAGCAGCTCGGGGACGTCTTCGGCGTAGTCGCGCAGTGCCGGCACGCGCACCAGCAGCACCGAGAGCTGCGCGTACAGATCGCGCCGGAACTCCTCGGACAGCACGCGGCTGACGATGCCCGGGCGCGCCGACGCCACGATGCGCGCCTCGAGCGGCAGCGACTCGCCGTCGCCGGCAGGCGCGAAGCGGCCGCTCTCGAGCACGCCGCTGAGCAGCCGTTGCGTCGAGGGCGGCAGGTCCTCGATGTCACCGAGAAAGAGGGAACCCCTGGCGGCCTGCGCCAGCAGCCCGGGGGGCGCACCGGCCGCGCCGCTGCCCAGCAGGATCGAGGCCGCGCTCTCCTCGCGCAGCGTGCGGCTGTCGAGCGCCACGAACGGCCCGGCGGCCGCCGAGCCGGACTGGTGCACGAAGCGCGCGAGAGTCTCGCGCTCGGTGCCCGATTCCCCGAGCAGCAGCAGCGGGGCGCTGTAGGCGGCCAGCCGCGTGAGCTCGCTGCGAAGCTGCGCGATCGTACGGCTGCGGCCCACGGGCGCGCTCCCCGCCACCGCCGTGGCGCTGACGAACTTGCCGCTCGGCCGGCGCGAGCGCGCATCGAGCGCGCGCTCGACCGTGCGCAGCAACTTGGCCAGCGATAGCGGCTTCTCGACGAAATCGTAGGCGCCGAGGCGCGTGGCCTCGACCGCGGTCTCGACCGTGCCGTGCCCGGACATCATGACCACCGGGCAGCCGTCGGCCGGCTCGCTCGACCATTCGCGCAGCAGGGTGATGCCATCGGTGTCGGGCATCCAGATATCGAGCAGCACCAGGTCGGGCGCCTGGCGCGCCCGCGCCGCCCGCGCCTGGCTGGCATCGGCCGCGACTTCGACCTCGTAGCCCTCCTCGGTCAGGATCTCCTGCAGCAGCCGCCGGATGTCGGACTCGTCATCCACCACCAGAATCTTGCTGGCACTCATGCGCGTTCCCTCCGCAGCTCCACGCGTCGCTCCCCGCCGGCGAACAGCTCCCGATCCTGGTCGCTGACTGGCAATAAGACCAGAATTTTCGCGCCCCCCTCGGGTCGGTTCTCCGCCTCGATTCGACCGCCATGCTCTTCGACGATCCGCTTCACGATGGCCAGCCCCAGCCCGGTGCCGCGCGGCTTGCCCGTGACGTACGGATCGAACAGGCGTCCGAGGATCTCTTTCCTGAACCCTGGGCCGTTATCTGTCACACAGATTACAGCGGCGACCGCCCCCTCTGCACGCTGTTGTCGCGTGCTCAGCTCGACGCAGCCGTCGGACACCCCGGCGAGCGCCTCGATGCCATTGGTGATCAGATTGGACAGCAGCTGGCGCATGCGGCCGCGGTCGGCTTCGATTTCGGGCAGCGTCGGATCGAGGTCGAGGCGGATCTCGGCGGCCGGATCCTGCAGGCGGTAGAGCTCGGCCACCTCGGTGACGAGCTGGTTGAGGCTGAAATGCGCGAGCCGCATGTCAGGCGCGCGCGCATATTCGGAGAACGCATTGACCATCTGCTTCATGGCATCGACCTGCTGCACGATGGTATGTGTCGCACGCTCGAGCAGCAGCGCGTCCTCGGCGTTCATGCCGCCGAGCAGCTTGCGCCGCAGCCGCTCGGCGGAGAGCTGGATCGGGGTCAGCGGATTCTTGATCTCGTGCGCCAGGCGCCGCGCCACCTCGCCCCAGGCTGCGTCGCGCTGCGCCGCCAGCAGCGCCGTGATGTCGTCGAACACGATCACGACTCCGCCCTGCTCACGCTCATCGGGCAGCGGCGTGCACGCCCATAGCAGCACGCGCTGGCCGCTCTCCCCGGGAAGGGTGAGCTGCTCGCGCCACTCGTCCTGGCCCGAGCGCAGCCGCGCGCGCAGCTCCTCGAGGAAGGTTGCAAAGCGCTTGTTGCCGCCCGCGAGCTGCGCCAGGCTCTGGCCCGACTGCGGCACGCCGAAGTCCCCGCCCAGGATGGTCGCGGCCGACTGATTGGCACTGTGCAGGTGCAGCTCCCGGTCGGTGACGATGACCCCGGTGGACAGGCGCGAGAGGATGATCGAGAGCCGCTCGCGCTCGCGCTCCACCGCCTGGCGGCTGCGCTTGGCTTCCTCGCTCGCGCGCCGTAGCCGCTTGGTCATGTCGTTGAAGGAGTGCACCAGGAAGCCCATCTCATCGCGCGAGGGCAACGGTAGACGGGTGCCGAAATCGCCCTTGCCCACCGCCCGGGTGCCGGCGATCAGGTCCTGCACCGGCCGCGTCAGGCGCTGGGCAGAGAATATGGCGCCATATATCGCCGCCAGCAGCGTCAGCATCACCACCAGGGTGAGGGTCAGCCGGAAGCTGATCTTTAGCGGCTCGCGCACCGCCGAGAGATCCCCGTACTGGGAGGAGGTGTGCTGCACGGCCTCGGCCAGCGCCGAGAGCTCCCTGGGCACCTCGTAGTCGATCAGCACGTAGCGGCGCATGGCGCGCGCCGACACCGCATCGGCGATCGGCGCCGCGGTGGCGATGGTGTACTGGCCGTCGGGCTGCGGGTTGAGACTCACGTAGCTGCGGCCGTTGGCCACCTGCAGCGCCACGTCCGGGGGCGCCGGAGCGGGCTGCTCGCCCATGGGGCTGTCGCTGCTGACCGCCGAGGCCCGGCCGCTCGCGTCGTACACCACGATCTCCTTGGCCTCGGTGGCGCGCCGCTCCTCGTCGAGCCGCTGCAGCAGCTCCGGGCCACGCAGCTCGCGCAGCGAGCGCGCGAATACTTCGGTGCGCCGCGCCTGCTCGCGCAGGCGCAGATCCAGGGCCGAGCGCGACAGCACCAGCGCATCGTTCAGCCCCTGCTTGATCTCGACGCGGAACCAGCTATCGATGCCGCGATTGATGAAGTCGAGCGAGAACAGATAGACGATGATCAGCGGCGCGATCACCAGGCCGCCGAACATCACCACCGTGCGCACGGTCAGGCGTGAACCGGGTTTGTGGGCGCGGAAATCGCTGTAGAGCTGCCAGAGCTTGCGCGTGAGCAGCACCATCAGCGCGATCACGCCGCAAATGTTGAGCAGCAGGATCCAGGGCTGCCACTGCGAGAACAGTGTCGAGTTCTCGACACTGGCCCCGAGCAGCACCAGGGTGGCCACGCCGGCGGCGACCGCCACCGCGGTCAGCACGCGCACGCCGAGCAGTCTTAGAGCGTGAGAGTCCATGTGTACCAGTCGCTGTTGCGATGCCAGGCATCGCTCCAGAACACCAGCGCGCGCATCGCGTCCGACATGCGGCCGCGCCGCACCCCGGCGCGCACGGCCACCTGCCACGGGCCGCCGCCGCGCAACTGCGACTCCACCAGCACCGGCAGGTCCTCGATACGGCCGAGCTTGTCGATGGCCTCCTCGAGCGTGGGGAAGCTCTCCTGTTCGACCCCCTGCTCGTCGCGCAGCACGTAGCGGTCGGTCACGGCGTGGTAGGTGAGCTCCCGGCGCAGCGTCAGATCGAGCACGCTGGCATTGAACCAGAAGCGACGGTGGCGCGTAATGCTCAATTGCACGTCGAACGCCAGTGTGACCCCGTCCTGAAGCGCGCTGCGGATACGATCGTTGATTGGATACTGCACGTGCACGTTGAGCTGCAGCACGCCGCGATCGACCACGACGAAGGCCGAGCGGATCTCGAAATCCCCATCGAACGGACCGGCCGCGCCTGCGGCCACGGGCACCGCCAGGCCGCACAGCAAGCCGAGCGCTGCGCCGAGGATGAGCCTGGGAAGTGCCTGTCGCATGGCGCCCTATGTTGCGCTTAAGATACGCTCAGGCAAGCATAATAGAAGCCGTCGGTCTGCGCTTCCGGGCCCGGAAGCAACTGCATGCCGACGGACCGCTCGAGCCACGGCACGCCCTCGCTCCGAAGCGCCACGGACCGCGCCTGCGGCTGCGCCCGCAGCACCGCATCGATTACCTGCTCATTCTCAGCCGGCAGCAGCGAGCAGGTGGAATACAGCAGCCGGCCGCCGGGCCGAAGCAGTCCCAGGCAGCGCTCGAGCAGGGCGCGCTGCGTTGCCGCGAAACCGCCCACGTCCCCCGGTCGGCGCAGCAGCTTGATGTCCGGGTGCCGGCGGATCACTCCCGTGCCCGAGCAGGGGGCATCGAGCAGGATGCGGTCGAAGCGCACGCCATCCCACCACGACTGATCCGATACCAGATCGGCGGCAATGAGTCGCGCGCTGCGCCGCAGCCGCCGCAGGTTCTGCGCGATGCGCTCCACGCGCGCCGCATCGATGTCCACGGCCGTGAGCTCGAGCGGCCCGTTCGCGGCCTCCAGCAACGCGCCGCTCTTGCCGCCCGGCGCGGCGCAGGCGTCGAGCACGCGCTCGCCGCTCCGGGGCGCGAGCAGCGCGGCCGCGAGCTGCGCGCCGGCGTCCTGCACCGACACCAGGCCCTCGCCGAAGCCCGGCAGCCCCGCGACCGGTACCGGCGCCTCGAGCACGAGCGCCGTCTCGAGCCAGGGCACGGCGTGGCCGCAGAGCCCGGACTGCCGCAACCGCTCGAGGTAGGCCGCGCGCGTGGTGCGCGAGAGGTCCAGCCGCAGCGCCATGGGCGGATGTGCGTTGTCAGCCTCCACGATCTGCAGCCACTGCAGCGGATAGGATGCCTGCAGGGCCTCGAGCAGCCAGGCCGGATGCGCGTATGCAGCGCCGCCATCGCCTGTCACGGCGAGCAGCGCGTCGCGCTCGCGCAGATAACGGCGCAGCAGGGCATTGATCATGCCCGCGGCGCGGGGCTGCTCGAGCAGTCGCACGGCGTCGACCGCGCATGACACGGTGGTCTCGACCGGGTTGCGCGAATGCTCGAGCTGGTGCAGCGCCGCGACCAGCAGCGCGCGCAACACCGGCACCAGCGCTCTGTTCTGCAGCAGCCGCGCGGTGACGGGTTCGAGCTGCAGATACCAGCGCAGGCTTCCCAGCGTGACGGCGCGAACCGCCGCCGGTGGCGCGGCGAAGGCGCGGTCGGTTGCGTGGGCGAGCGCTTCCTCGGACGAGCGCCCGCCGAAGGCCACCGCTGCGATTCCGCGCGCCGCGCAAGCCAGCACCGCCGCAGCCCCGCCTGGCGGCGACGGGCTCAAACGAAACGCGCGCCGCGCAGCAGTGTCCCGCCCGCGAACTCGGCGGCCGGCAGCGCGCGGCGGCCGGCAAGCTGCAGTCGTGTCAGCGCGAGCACCCCCTCGCCACAGGCCACCCGCAGTTCCTCCCCGTGCAGTCCCAGCACGGCTCCCGGCTCGGGCTCGCCGGCGCGGCATGGATCGCTCGCCGCCACGCGCGCGCTCCAGATGCGAAGCTGCTGCCCGCGCCAGGCGGTCTCGGCCACGGGCCACGGATTGAAGGCCCGCACCTGCCGCGCGATGTGCTCGGCGCTGCGCCGCCAGTCGATGTGGGCCTCGGACTTGCTGATCTTGCCCGCGTAAGTCACGCCCTCGGCGCTCTGGGGCTCGGGCCGCGCGCGGCCGGCCTCCAGCGCCTCGAGTGTCTCGAGCAGCATCGCGGCCCCGAGCGTCGAGAGCCTCGCCCCGAGCTGTCCGGCGTCGGCCTCGGGCGGCATGGGCACGCGCCGCTGTGCCAGCACCGCGCCGGTGTCGAGCCCCGAATCCATCTGCATGATGCTCACGCCGGTGTCGGCATCGCCGGCCAGGATGGCACGCTGGATCGGCGCCGCGCCGCGCCAGCGCGGCAGCAGCGAGGCGTGGATGTTGAGGCAACCCAGCCGCGGCAGCCCGAGCACGGCGGGCGGCAGGAGCATCCCGTACGCCACGACCACGAGCACCTCGCTTGCCCAGCCATGCAGCGCTGCGCGCGCGCTCTCGCTCTGCAGTCCCGCCGGCTGCGCGATCGGCAGCCCGAGTTCCCGGGCGAGGGCTTTGACAGGGCTGGCCTTGAGCTCGCGGCCACGTCCGGCCGGCCGGTCAGGCTGCGTCAGCACCCCGACGAGCTCGTGGGGCGATGCGGCCAGCGCGCGCAGCGCCGGCACCGCGAATTCCGGCGTACCGGCAAAAGCGACGCGCAGCATGCGTCATATGACGCGCGCAGCGGCGCGCGGCGCCGCCGGCGAAACGCCGTTGGGGCGCTCGCGGCGCTCTTTCTCGAGCTTGCGGCGAATGCGCTCGCGCTTGAGGCTGGAGAGATAGTCCACGAACAGCTTGCCCGCCAGATGATCCATCTCGTGCTGCAGGCACACCGCCTCGAGCCCCTCGAGCTCACGCTCGGACGAGGCACCCGTCGCGTCCTGCGCCCGGACGCGCACCCGCGCAGCGCGCTGCACTTGCTCGAACACGTTGGGTACGGACAGGCATCCCTCTTCCGACACCTCGGCGCCGTCCGAGGACAGCAGCTCCGGATTGATGAACACCTGTGGGCAATTGCGCTCCTGGCTGGCATCCATGACCAGCAGGGCCCGGTGCACGTTGACCTGCGTGGCGGCGAGCCCGATGCCGGGGGCGGCGTACATGGTCTCGAACATATCGGCGATCAGCCGCTTGAGCGCGGCGTCGAAGGCGCGCACCGGCGCCGCGCGCGTGCGCAGCCGGGGGTCGGGGAACTCGAGTATGGGCAGATGAGCCATGGATACGCTCCGGTACTTAAACGTGGGGAAATGTGCCAATATTTCAAGGACCAGGGCTTGAATGCTCCGCCACGTGACCCAGTGCACAAACTTCGCAATGAACGGTGTGCGTTTGTACGCGGTTGAGTTTATAACAGCCGGGCCCAATGCCCTACCCGGCCCAAGAGGTAGCAGGGATGTTTTTGAACCAAGTATCCGGCGTCAGCCGACTGATTCTCGGCTGCGCCAGCCTGGCGGCGCTGCTGGTCCTGGGCGGCTGCTCGACGAGCACCGTCAACACCCACGAGACCGACACGACCGCGGCCTCCCCGACCGCAGTTGAAAGCACGGCCGAGGCCGGGCCGCAGACCGATACCGAAGCCCTCGGGGAGCTCCCCGAGGATGCCGGCACGACCACGGTCATGCCCGACGCGGGACCAGAGCTCAAGCCCGGTGCCCCGCGAAATTATGTGGTACGGCGCGGAGATACGCTCTGGGGCATCGCCAATATGTTCCTGCGCGACCCCTGGCTGTGGCCCGAGATCTGGTACGTGAACCCGGATATCCACAACCCCCACCTGATCTACCCGGGGGATAGCATTCATCTGGCGCTCGCGAGCGATGGCCGCACGGCCCTGCAGGTGGTGCACGGCGGCGGTCTGCCGGGCAGCCGGCTCGAGCCCCTGCTGCGCAGCTCGCCGCTGGAAAGCGCCATTCCGACCATCCCCTACTCCATGATTGCGGCCTTCCTCGAACGGCCGGGCGTGCTGTCGCGCGAAGAGGTCAAGACGGCGCCCTACATCCTGGCGCTGCGCGGTGAGCACGACATAGCCGGCGCGGGCGATGAGCTCTATGTCAAGAAGCTCGACGGTCAGGCCGGCGCGCGCTACAGCGTCATGCATGTCGACCAGGCGCTGCAGGATCCGGAGGGCGGGCGACAGCTCGGGTACCTGGCCGTCTATACCGGTACTGCCCAGCTCGTGCGTCCCGGGCGCATTGCCAAGGCGCGGCTGACCGACTCGCAGCGTGAGACCCTGCAGGGGGACCTGCTGATCTCCGAAGACAACACCCCGACCAGCGATTTCAAGCCGCACCCGCCCGCGCGTCCCGTGTCGGGTGAAATCATTGCCGTGGTCGAGGGCGAGGACGTGGCCGGGCAATACGATGTGGTGGCGATCAACCGCGGTACCGGCGACGGCCTCGAGCGCGGCAACGTGCTGACCGTGGACGAAGTGCCGGCACGCGCCGATGACCTGTGCGCGCGCATCGAGGATCGCAGCACCTGCCTGTCCCATTCGAGCGAGACGCTGCCCACCGAAGTCTCGGGCACGCTGCTGGTGTTCAAGACCTATGAGTACATGAGCTACGCCCTGATCCTCAACGATACGGCGCTGATCCACACCTTCGACCGCGTCCGCAATCCCTGATTTCCACTCGTTTGCGGCATGAACGCCGCGCCGGCAGGCGGCGCGCGCGCTCTATGCTCTGCCCATGGACGCGGTCGCCCTCCAACTGCTTCTCGGCCGCACCCCGGGTCTGAGCGCGCCGCTGCTGCGCACGGTGCTCGACCGGGCCGGCGCGCTCGCAGAGGGCGTCATGGGCCTGGCGGCCCTGGTCGGTGAGCGGCCGCCGCTGCTGCGCTCGCTGGGCCTGGCGGCGCGGACCAGCGCGTGGCTGCGCGCCCCCGATGCTGCGCTGCTCGAGGCCGACCGGCGCTGGGCGGAGCGTGAGGGCATCGAGCTGCTCGACGCGCTGGGTGCGCTCTATCCGCCGCAGTTGTCGCAGCTGGAGGGCGCGCCGGCACTGCTGTACGTGCAGGGTGAGGCCGCGTGCCTGTCGCGCCCGCAGCTGGCCATCGTCGGTACGCGCAACCCCACCGTTCCGGGCCGATACACGGCCATGGAATTCGCCATGAGTCTCGCGCACGCGGGGCTTGCGATCACGAGCGGCCTCGCGCGCGGCATCGACGCTGCGGGCCACGAGGGCGCGCTGAGCGCCGGCGGCGCCACCATCGCCGTGCTCGGCGCAGGACTGGACCGGATCTATCCTCCGGAGCACGCGCCGCTCGCCGCGCGCATTGCGGCGCAGGGCGCGCTCGTGAGCGAGTTTCCGCGCGACTCGAGGCCGCGCTCGGCGAATTTTCCGCGCCGCAATCGCATCATCAGCGGCCTGAGCCTGGGCACGCTGGTCGTGGAAGCCGCTCACCACAGCGGCTCGTTGATCACCGCACGTCTGGCGCTCGAGCAGGGACGCCGCGTGTTCGCCATCCCCGGCTCCATCCACAATCCGCTCGCGCGTGGCTGTCACGCCTTGATCCGCTCGGGTGCCAGGTTGGTCGAGACCACTGCGGATATTTTTGACGAGATCGCTATTTCCGTTGGCAAACAAGGGTGTAGTAGCGGCGGTGGCGACGCCGATCGCGTCACGGCGGCGGCGCGTCAGTTGGACAAGGGGAGCAAAATCCTGTTAGATGCCTTGGGGTTTGAATCGGCAAGCGTCAATACGCTGGTCGAGCGAACCGGCATTCCAACCCAATCCGTTGCGTCCATGTTGCTGATTCTCGAGCTGGTGGGCGCGGTCGGATCTCAGGCTGGGGGCCATTACGTGCGCCTGTGAGGCGAGCTCTTCCGCCGGCACCGACCGGCATCGTGTTACCGAATCTAATGATGGACAACACCGTATTCGACATCCTCATCTACGTCTTCGACCGTTACATGCTCGAAGAGCTGCCGGCAAGCGCCGAGCGGGAGACGCTCGCGCGCGACCTCGAGAGCGCGGGCTTCGGCGAGGCCAATGTGGAACGTGCGCTCGACTGGCTGGCCGACCTGGCCGAAGAGCGCGAACGACCGGACCTGCGCGGCAATGGCGCCTTCCGCATCTATGCGCCCGAGGAGCTGGTGCGTCTGGATGCGCAGTGCCGCGGTCTGCTCACCTCGCTGGAGGCGGGCGGCATACTCTCGCCGCGGCAGCGGGAGATCGTCATCGATCGACTGCTGGCGCTCGATACCGAGGAGCTGGACCTGGAGCAGGTCAAATGGGTGGTGCTCATGGTCCTGTCGAGCCAACCGGGTCAGGAGCTGGCCTACGCGCGCATGGAAGACCTGGTATTCGATGTTCCCAATCGCGATCCGCACTGAGCCGGCCGCAAGGTCGAGGCACTCACCCGCGGCTCGTCCGCGGTTTTTCATTTTAGGCTCCCTATTGCAGCAGCAACATGGCTGAGAATCTGGTCATCGTCGAATCGCCGGCCAAGGCGCGCACGATCAAGAAGTATCTGGGCAAGGGCTTCGAGGTCCTGGCCTCCTACGGCCACGTGCGCGACCTGGTCCCCAAGGAGGGCGCGGTCGATCCGGATAATGACTTCGCGATGAACTACCAGCTCATCGAGCGCAATCTCAAGCACGTCGAGGCCATTTCCAAGGCGCTGCAGAAGGCCCAGGCGCTCTATCTGGCCACCGATCCGGATCGCGAGGGTGAGGCCATCGCCTGGCATTTGCTCGAGATCCTCAAGCAGCGCGGCGAGCTGCAGCGCAAGCAGGTGCATCGCGTGGTGTTCCACGAGATCACGCGCAATGCCATTCGCGCTGCAGTGGACGCGCCGCGCGAGCTGTCGCTCGACCTGGTCAACGCCCAGCAGGCGCGCCGCGCGCTGGACTACCTGGTGGGCTTCAATCTCTCGCCGCTGCTGTGGAAGAAGGTCCGGCGCGGACTCTCGGCCGGCCGCGTGCAAAGCCCGGCGCTGCGTATGATCTGCGAGCGCGAGGCCGAGATCGCGGCCTTCGTGCCGCGCGAGTACTGGACCATCGACGCGCTCGGGGAGCATTCGGGCCAGGCCTTTCCGCTCAAGCTCACTGAATATCGCGGCGGCAAGGTCGAGCAGTTCAGCTTTACCGACGAGGCGGGCGCGAGCGCGGCGCAGCGCGCGCTCGAGGCGGCCGCCCGCACCGACGATGCGGACCCGACGCTGCAGGTGCTCGCCGTCGAGCGCAAGCAGCGACGGCGCAATCCGGCGCCGCCCTTCACCACCTCGACGCTGCAGCAGGAAGCCTCGCGCAAGCTCGGCTTCTCGGCCCAGCGCACGATGCGGCTGGCGCAGCAGCTCTACGAAGGCATCGACATCGGCGAGGGCAGCGTCGGCCTGATCACCTACATGCGAACCGATTCGGTGTCGCTCGCGGCCGAAGCGGTCGAGGAGATCCGCGCCGTGATCGCGCGCCTGTACGGCCCGCAGGCGGTGGCCGAGGAAGTGCGCGTGTATCGCACCAAGTCGAAGAACGCGCAGGAAGCGCACGAAGCCATCCGTCCGACCTCGGCGGCCATCGTACCGGTGGACATCGAGCGCTACCTCGACGCCGACCAGTTCAAGCTCTATGCGCTGATCTGGAAACGCGCCGTGGCCTGCCAGATGGCGCCTGCCGTGTTCGACACGGTGGCGGTGGACATGCTCGCGGGACCGGACGGTCCCGAGCGCCACCTGCTGCGCGCCAACGGCTCGACGCTGCTCACGCCGGGCTACATCGCGGTCTACCAGGAAGGCCGCGACGACAGCGCCGATGACGACAGCGATCAGGTGCTGCCGCCCATGCACGAGGGCGACATCGTGCGGCTGCGCGAGATCACGCCGCAGCAGCATTTCACCGAACCACCGCCGCGCTACACCGAGGCCTCGCTGGTCAAGGCACTCGAGGAGTACGGCATCGGCCGCCCCTCAACCTATGCGTCCATCATCTCGACGCTGCGCGACCGCGAGTACGCCGAGATCGAGAACCGGCGCTTCACGGCCACCGACATCGGCAAGATCGTGTGCCGCTTCCTGACCGATCACTTCCATACCTACGTCGAATACGGTTTCACCGCTGCGATGGAGGATGAGCTCGATGCGGTCTCGCGCGGGGAGGAAGCCTGGACCACACCGCTGGCGAAATTCTGGCGGCCGTTCATCCGCCGGGTGGAGGACGTCGAGAAGAACGTCACTCGCGAGCAGGTGGCACAGGCACGCGAGCTCGGCAAGGATCCGGTCAGCGGCAAGCCCATGAGCGTGCGCATGGGCCGCTTCGGCCCGTTCGTGCAGATCGGCACCAAGGATGATGAGGAAAAGCCGCGCTTCGCCGGACTGCGCCCCGGCCAGAAGATGGATGCGATCACGCGCGAGGAGGCGCTCGAGCTGTTCAAGCTGCCGCGCACCCTCGGCGCCACGGAGGAGGGCGAGCCCGTCATCGCCAGCGTCGGTCGCTTTGGCCCCTACATCAAGTACGGCGCCAAATACGTCTCGCTCAAGGACGATCCCTATACCGTGACGCTCGAGCGCGCGCTCGAGTGCATTCGCGCCAAGCGCGAAGCCGACGCCAACCGAATCATCCAGGACTTCAGCGCCGATGGCATACAGGTGCTCAACGGCCGCTATGGTCCCTATATCAGTAACGGCGAGAAGAATGCACGCGCGCCCAAGGGGCGCGACCCCAAACTGCTGACGCTCGAGGAATGCCGCGCGCTGCTCGAGGCGGCGCCGGCAAGACCGCTGCGCGGGCGCGGCCGCTTCGGTGCGAAGAAGGCCGGCACCGCGGGCGCGGCGGCGGCGGCGCGCACTGCCGCAGCTGCCGGTGCCACCGCCGCACCGGCCACGCCGAAGCCGATCACGAAGCCGGCCACGGCGCCGGGGCGGCGACCGACGCGCTCGGACACCGCTGCGCTCGCCGCCAAGCTCAGCACACCGCTCAAGATCAGAGGCGTGACGGGTGATCGCGCGGCGGCGGCCCACCATGCACCCAAGCGCGCGGCCGGCAAATCCAGCGCGGCGCCTGCATCGCGCGCCATCAGGGCGGCGAAGGGCACGCGCAAGGCCGCGGCATCGCGCAAGGCCGCCGCGGCAGCGCGGCCGGCAGCCAAGAAGGCGGTCGGCGCGGATTAGGACCGCAGCTGGACCGCAGCTGCACAGGATCGGCGCCACGCCGCAATCCCCGATGAAGTATCGCCACAGCTTTCATGCCGGGAACTTCGCCGACGTGCACAAGCACGTGGCGCTGGGCGCGCTGCTGCGCGCCCTGCAGCGCAAGGACAAGGGATTCTTCTATCTCGACACGCATGCCGGCGCGGGGCGCTACGATCTCGCCGGTCCGGACAGCCACCATGGCGCCGAGGCCCGCCACGGCGTGACGGCGCTGATGGCCGCGGCGGCACAGCTCGAGGCCGAGGAACTGCACGCCTACTGCGAGGCCGTCACGGCGCTGCGGGCCGGCCTCGACAGCGCCCATGCCTGCCCGGGCTCGCCATGGCTGGCCGCGCAGCTCCTGCGCCCCCAGGATCGCGGCCTGTGCTGCGAGATGCTGCCAGCCGAATGCCGCGCGCTCGAACGCGCGCTCGGCGGCCTGCGGCGCATGCACGTGGAATGCGGTGATGGCTATGAGCAGCTGCGCGCCGCGCTGCCCCCGCGGGAGCGGCGCTGCCTGGTACTGATCGATCCGCCCTACGAGGATCCGGACGCCGAGCTCGAGCGCGCGCTGCAGGCCATCCATCTCATCCTGGAACGCATGTCGAACGCCGTGGTGGCGCTGTGGTACCCGGTCAAGGACGAGCGCACGCTGGTGCCCTGGCTGGCACGGGTCGAGCGCGAGCTGCGCGCCCCCAGCATCAGCCTGGAGCTCTGGATCTACCCGCGCGATTCGCGTGTCGGGCTGAACGGCTCGGGACTGCTGCTGGTCAATCCTCCCTATCAGTTCGAGGCGCGTGCGGCACTCTGGCAGGAAGAGCTGCGGCGCGTGCTCGACCGCAGCGAACGCGGCGGCAGCTCCACGCGCATCCTCACGGGCGAGGAGGACGTGCATGACGGGGCCTGACCGCTATGCCGTGATTGGCCATCCGATCGCGCACAGCCGCTCACCGTGGATTCACGCGCAGTTCGCGCGTCAGACCGGCCAGGATATGGAGTACTCGGCGCTCGATGTCGCGCCGGCGGAGCTGGCGGCGCGCTTGCGGGATTTCTTTGCGCAGGGCGGCCGCGGCCTCAACGTCACCATACCCCACAAGCAGGCCGTGCTCGAGCTGCTCGGCGGCCTGAGCGAGCGAGCGCGAATCGCCGGTGCGGTCAATACCATCGTGCGCGAGAGCGGCGGAGCGCTGCTCGGCGACAACACCGATGGCGCGGGCCTGGTGCGCGATCTCACGCGCAACCTTCACCTGCCTGTGGCCGGACGGCGCGTGCTGCTGCTGGGCGCCGGCGGCGCCGCGCGCGGACTGCTGGCGCCGCTGCTGGCGCTCGAGCCGGCAGTGGTCGTGATCGCGAACCGGACGGCCGAGCGCGCACTCGAGCTGGCGCGAAAATTTGGCCGCTACGGGCCGGTCCAGGGCGGCGGCTTTGAGCGGCCCCCGGACACCCCCTTTGAGCTCATCATCAACGCCACCGCGGCCAGCCTCCACGGCGAGCTGCCGCCGCTGCCGGTCGAGGTGCTGCGCGCCGCGCGCATCTGCTACGACCTGATGTACGCGCCGGGCGGCACTGCGTTCCTGCGCTGGGCGCGCGAGTGCGGCGTCGCCGGCTGCTTCGGCGGTGCCGGCATGCTGGTCGAGCAGGCCGCCGAATCCTTCCTGCTCTGGCGCGGCGTGCGGCCGGATACCTCCGCCGTGCTCGCGGCGCTGAGCGCCCCGGCGCCCCCGGCTGCGGCATGAGCGCGCGCATGGCGCTTGCGAGCGCGGCGGCCCGCTTCGCGCTGGCCAGCCTCGCGCTGCTGGCCCTGGCTGCGGGGGCATCGGCATGGGCGGCAACCGGCAGCGCCGGCGCCGGCGCCGCGGCGGGCGACGCGGCGGGCGACGCGGCGCTCAAGAGGCTCGCGGATGAGTATCTCGATGCGTATTACTTCCCGGCCAACCCCACCGCGGCGACCGAGGCCGGCGTGCATCGCTACGACCGACGGCTCAAGGATTACAGCCGTGCCGGTGTGGACCGCCGGGTCCGGACGCTGCGCGGCTACGAGCAGCGATTCGCGGCCATCGATAGCTCGCGCCTGTCCGAATGGGCGCGCGGTGATCTCGAGCTGCTGCTCTCGAGCGTGCGCAGCCAGCTGCTGACACTCGAAACCATCCGGCCCTGGCAGAAGAATCCCGATACCTACTCCTCGGGCATCAGCAATGCCGCGTTCGTACTCATGCAACGCCCCTTCGCTCCCGCCGACGAGCGCTTGCAGTGCGTGATCGCGCGCGAGCAGGCCATGCCGGCGGCGCTCCGGGCCGCGCGCGCGAACCTGCGCAATCCGCCCGCGATCTACACCCGCACAGCGCTCGAGCAGTTGCCTGGCATCATTCATCTGTTCGCGACCGATCTGCCGGCGGCATTTGCGGACGCCCGGCCTGCGACCCTGGCACGCTTCACCGCCGTCAACGGTCGGGTCATCGCCGCGCTGCGCAGCTACCAGCTGTGGCTGCAGAACAGCGAGCTGGCGCGCTCACATGGAGACTTTCGCCTCGGCGCGGCCACTTTCAGCGCCAAGCTGCGCGATGACGAGATGGTCGATGTGCCATTGGAGCGGCTGCTGGAGATCGGCAGCGCCGATCTGCGGCGCAATCAGGCCGAGTTCGCGCGCGTAGCGCACGAACTCGCACCCGACAAGAGCGCGCGCGCGGTGCTCGCGGAGCTGGCGGCCGACCATCCTGCGCCGCAGGCGCTGCTGTCGAGCTTTCGCGCCACCTTCGACGGACTGGTGAGTTTCCTCGATTCACATCCCATCATCACGATTCCATCGAGCGTGCGGCCGACGCTGCAGGAGACCCCGCCATTCATGCGCGCGACCACGTGGGCTTCCATGGATACGCCGGGCCCGTTCGAGCGCACCGCAACGCAGGCGTTCTTCTTCGTGACCCTGCCGGATCCGGCCTGGGATCCGCAGCACGTCGAAGGTTTCATGGCCCAGTTCAACTATCCCGTGATCAGCGATACGGCGGTTCACGAGGCCTATCCCGGCCACTACATCCAGTTCCTGTGGATGCACCGCATCCACGATCGCGTGCGGGCGCTCATCGGCGCCTACTCGAATGCCGAGGGTTGGGCACACTATTGCGAGCAGATGATGCTCGACGAGGGTTATGGTCAGCCCGGTGCCGGCGCCGCCGACGAGCGCGGAGCGAGGATGCTGCGCCTGGGTCAGCTCCAGGACGCACTGCTGCGCGATGCGCGCTACATCGTCGGCATCAGCATGCACACCGGTCGCATGAGTCTCGACCAGGCCATCGATTTCTTCGTCACCGAAGGCTACCAGTCGCGCGAAGTCGGCGAGGTCGAAACCAAGCGCGGTACCTCGGATCCGACCTACCTGTACTACACGCTCGGCAAGCTGGAGATTCTCAAGCTGCGCGCCGACCTGCAGGCGCGTGAGGGCAATGCCTTCGATCTCGAGCGCTTCCACGATGATTTCATGCAGCAGGGCTGGCCGCCGATAAAGATCGTGCGCCGGGCGCTGCTGCACGATGACTCCCCGCCGCTGTAGGTTCAGCGGCGGTTCATGGGGCCGGGCACAGCGTGAGACTCATGAGAGGTATGGCCATGGATGCGCATCGCACTCTGTCGAGCCTGCTCGCCATCCTCGCCGTCGCGCTCGTGGCGGCCGTAGCGCCAGCGCAGGGCCAGGACGATGCCGCGGTGCCCGGCGGCGATCCGCCCACGCGCGCGGCGCGGCTGGGCTACGTCGAGGGCGCCGTGTCGCTGCAACCGGCCGGGGTCGAGGACTGGACCACGGCACCGTTGAATCAACCGCTGACGGCGGGCGATGCGCTCTGGAGCGATTCCGGGGCGCGCGCCGAGGTGGATCTGGGTTCGGGGCTCGTGCGCCTCGATGAGCGCAGCAGCGTCAATCTCGTGGATCTGAGCGACACGGGCGTGCAGTGGCGCCTCAACGGCGGCGCCATGGAGATCGATGTCGCGAGCCTCGCTGCCGGCGAGGTCTACGAAATCGACGCGCCCAACGCCGCAGTGGCGCTGCTGCACCCCGGCGAATACCGCCTGAGCGTCGATGACGACGGCAACACCAGCGTCGCCATACGCACCGGACAGGCGCAGGTGATCAGCGGCGAGCAGCAGACCACCAATCTCGTGACCGGACAGCGTGGACTGTTTGGTGCCGATGGCTCCTACGCCGTGGCGCCGGCCGGAGCGCCGGATGATTTCGATCTCTGGTGCGCACGTCGACAGGCCCACTGGACGCAGGAGCAGGCCGTGGCGCAGTACGTCTCGAGCGATGCCGTCGGTTACGAGGACCTCGCCGACTACGGTGAATGGCAAGCAGAGCCCGAGTACGGCTATGTCTGGTTTCCAAGCCGGGTCGCCGCCGACTGGGTCCCCTACAGCAGCGGCCATTGGGTGTGGGTGGCACCCTGGGGATGGAACTGGGTCGATGACGCGCCGTGGGGGTTCGCGCCGTTTCACTACGGGCGCTGGGCCCACATCGGCCCGCGCTGGGCCTGGGTACCCGCGCCGCCACGCCATCATGCGGTATACGCGCCGGCCCTGGTGGCCTGGGTGGGTGGCTCGGCCGTATCGCTGGGCGGCGGGGCCGCCGTCGGCTGGCTGGCGCTGGCGCCGGGGGAGGTCTACGTCCCGTCCTACCGGGCCAGTCCACGCTACCTGCTCAACGTGAACCTGAGCAATGCCGGCGGCCTCAACGCCGCCTATGTCGCCAGCGTGGGGCGCAATCCCGCGCTGCAGACCCGCTACGCCAATCATGCGATACCGCGGGCCATGACGGTGATGGCGCAGAGCAACTTCGCCGCCGGACAGCCCGTGGCGCATCATGCCATCGCCCCGCCGCCGCAATTTGTCGCGGCCGTACCCGCCGCGCGCGCGCCCAGTATCGTTCACGGGCGCGAGAGCGTGCTCGGTCCGGTGGCGCTCACACACGTCGCGCACCCGCCGCCGGCCATCATGGCCCGCCCGACGGTGGTCCATCGCCAACCGCCGGCGGCCACGAGCTTTGAGCCGCGGGGCGCCACCGTTCCGGCGCGCGCAGCGCATCCCGAGGTCCCGTCACCGGCGGCCGAGCCGAACGTGTTCAAGCGGCGCGACGAGGAACTGCGCCAACAGCACGAGGCACAGCTGCGTGAGCAGCGCGATGCGCAATTGCACAGGCAGCAGCAGCAACAGCAGCGCCGGCAGACGCAACTGCAGCAGCAGCAGCGCCAGCCGCCGCTCCTGCAACGCGAGCCGGAAATGCGGCGGCAGGAACCGCAGCACCCGGTCGCGGCGCCCTCACAGCCCGAGCCGCAGGCGCAGCCGCGGGCGCAGCCGAAAACGCAGCCCAAGACACAGACACAGGGAAAGCGTGGCGAGTCCCCGCCGCCGCCATACGAGCAGCAGCGCTAGTGCCGCGGATCGATCCAGCCGTCATCGCCCTCGACCAGTCGAGCGGCTTCGCGCGGGCCCCAGGTGCCGCAGGGATATTCGTACACCGGCGTGCTGTCACCGAGCACCGGATCGACGATGGCCCATTGCGCCTCGATCGCATCCTGGCGGCCGAACAGTCCGGGATCTCCGCGCAACGCGTCGCCGAGCAGCCGTTCATAGGGCGTCATGGCCTCGCCGGGCTGGCGCGTGACGATGAGTTCGACGTCCTCGCCCGCCATGCGCTCGCCGGCGACCTTGACGCGCATCCCTAAACCGATGACCACATCGGGACTGAGCCGCAGCCGCAGATGGCTCGACAGGCTCGGCACCAGCTCACCGAACACCTCGCGCGGCGGGCGGCGAAACTCGACCACCACCTCGGTGGAGGTGACGGGCATGCATTTGCCGGCGCGGATGTAGAACGGCACGTCCGCCCACCGCCAGCTATCGACGTACAGGCGTACGGCGGCGTAGGTCTCGACCGAGGAATTGTCGGCAACGCCCGGCGCATTGCGGTAGCCGTGGTACTGGCCCCGCACCACACTCTGCGCATCCAGCGGCCGGATCGCGCGCAGCACGCGCGACTTCTCGTCGCGCAGGGCGCCAGAGAGGCCGCGCAGCGGCGCGTCCATGATCAGATTGCTCAGTACCTGCAGCAGGTGGTTCTGGATCACATCGCGTATCGCGCCGGCCTCCTCGTAGAAGGCGCCGCGGCCGAGCACGTCGAAATCCTCCGCCATCGTGATCTGTACGCTGCGGATGTAGGTGCGATTCCAGATCGGCTCGAGGAAGGCGTTGCTGAAGCGCGTGTAGAGGATGTTCTGCACCGGCTCCTTGCCCAGGTAATGATCGATACGGAAGATCGACTCCTCGGGAAAATGCCGCCACAGGATGGCATTGAGCTCGCGCGCGGACTTGAGATCGCGGCCGAAGGGCTTCTCCAGCACCACCCGTGCGTTGTTGGCGCAGCCGGCCTCGGCCAGACCGCCGATCACGGTGGCGAATACGCTCGGCGGAATCGCCAGGTAGTGCAGCGGGGCGCCGGCGCCCCCCAGCGCGGTGCGCAGACGGGTGAAAGTCGCCGCATCGCGATAGTCGCCATCGACGTACTGCAAAAGGGCGGCGAGCTTCTCGAAGGCACCGTCCTCATACACCCCGTGCTGCTTGATGGACGCGCGAGCGCGCTCGATCAGTTTCTCCCGCCCCCAGCCCGAGCGGCCGACCCCGACGATCGGCGCGTCCAGATGACCGCGGCGCACCAGCGCCTGCAGCGCCGGGAAGATCTGCTTGTAGGCGAGATCCCCGGTGGCGCCGAAGAACACGAAGGCGTCGGACAGATGGTTTTCCACGGACGCACTCAGCGAGCGGCGGGGACGGCGCGCTCCTCGTGGCCGCCGAACCCCAGGCGCATGGCCGAGAGCATGCGGTTGGCGAATTCGGCCTCACCGCGCGAGCTGAAGCGACCGAACAGCGCCGTGGCGAGCACCGGCACCGGCACGCCGGCATCGACCGCCGTCTGCACCGTCCAGCGGCCCTCGCCCGAGTCGGCCACGTGGCCGGCAAACTGCTCGAGCGAGGCGTTGGAGGCGAGCTGTCCGGCCAGCAGATCGAGCAGCCAGGAGCTCACGACACTGCCGTGACGCCAGAGCTCGGCAATCTGGTCGAGCTTGAAATCAAATCCGTGCGTCTGCTTCTGCACCGGTGCCGTTTCGGCGTCGATGACCGGCGCATCGGCGGCAACGCTGATGCGATGCAGGATGTTGAAGCCTTCGGCGTAGGCCGCCATGAGGCCGTACTCGATGCCGTTGTGGATCATCTTGACGAAGTGACCCGCGCCGCTGGGACCGACGTGCAGATACCCCTGCGTAGCAGTGCCGGCGGGAGCGGTTCCCCGAGCGCTGCCGTCACTGCGGGCGCTGCTGCTCGCGCTGCGATCGGATGCCAGCGCTGCCAGCACGGGCTCGAGCTCCGTCACCGCCGCCGTATCCCCGCCAACCATGAGGCAGTAGCCGCGCTCGAGCCCCCACAGGCCGCCGCTGGTGCCCACATCGACGTAGCGCACCCCGCGCGCGGCAAGCTGTTGCGCCCGGCGGATGTCATCGACGTAGTGAGAATTGCCCCCGTCGATGACGATGTCACCGGCACGCAGCTGCGCTTGCAGCGTCGCGAGCAGCGCATCGACCGCGCCGGCGGGAATCATGATCCAAAGGATGCGCGGCGCGGGCAGCTTCGCGAGCACGTCCGCGGCCGAGCCGGCCGCGACCGCCCCGACTTCGGCCAGCGCGCGCCCGGCGGCGGCGTTGTTATCATACACCACGCAGTGGTGCCCGGCACGTGCCAGGCGCCGCACCATATTCGAGCCCATGCGGCCGAGTCCGATCATTCCAATTTTCACGCGCTCTCCAATCGCAGGCGTCCCTGCGACCACCAGTCGTGGGGAAAAAGGCGATCGCCGCGGCACGATCGAGCCGGCGCGGTGGCCCCGGACCGATCAGAGCACAAAACGCGCCATTGTGGAATTGCCGGCCGTCCGACCTCAGTCGAAGGCGATGCCGAGGGCTTCGAACAGCCGGTACTGCCAGTAACGCAGCTCCGAGGCCTCGGTGTAGACATCCGCGTCCGCGGTGAATTCGGTGCCGCCGGAGACGCGGTTGTACCACAGCGTGTCGAACCAGCTCAGCGCCTCGGCGGCGGCCGGAGCATCGGCGGGCAGCTCGACGACGAACGCCGCAGCCAGATTGAAGTCGTCGAGGTCGCGCCGACTCAGGACGGCCGTGCCGACCATGAGCCAGGCGTTCGCGCCGCTCTGCACCAGCACGAATCCCGGGCTGAACTGCTCGCCGTGGGTGCGATACCAGCGCACGCGCACCGCGCCGTCGCTGGTCGCGACCAGCTCCGAGGCCACTTCGCGATTGGGAATGCCGGAGCGATCGTAACCGTAGCCGTCCTTGCCCGGGTCGAGCAGCACGCGCACGCTCGCGCCGCGCCGGGCCGCATCGAGCAAGGCACCCACCAGCGCGCGTTGCGAGAGATACAGTGCCGCAATCTGGATACGATCGCCGCTGCCAGTGGCCTCGATGCGCTTCACCAGCGCCGCGGCAATGGCGCCCTCCGTGACGACGCAGGCACGGGCGCTGGCATGGACGACGGGCGGGGCCGCGCGCCGCTGCTGCTCGAGCAGACGCTGCGCGCGCGCCTGCATCGCCCCGCCGTCGCTCCAGCCCGAGAATTGCGCCAGCGCGAACTCCGATTCGAGCAGCGGCTCGAGGGCGCCACCCGAGATCCGGAGCGCGGTCGCGGAGTGCAGCGCGGCCTCGGCGATGAGCGGCCGGGAGAACACCAGCGCCTGAACGCCGCCGCCCCCGTCATCGGTGATCAGCAACTGGCGATGGCTGCGCTGATAGCCCGGCAGCTCGCCCCAGAGACGCATCGACACCGCGGGCGGCCCCACGCCGAGCGGATTGGGCCACTCCGGCCACGGCATCGCGCGGCTCCACCACCGGCAGCAAATGTCCCAGAAGGCCGCGAATGCGGCGTCTGGCGCACGCAGCCGACCGTCGTCCACCGGCAGTACTTCGATGCCGGCGGCGGCCAGGGGCGCGAGCAGGCGCCGCGGGCTTGCCAGGCGTTGCGTCGCCGGATCGGTCAGCAGCAGCACCGACAGCTCGGGATACTGCGCTTTGGCGCGCAGCAGCGCATCGACGATGCCGGCGGCGGCCGGCGGCGCAGCGCCCAGCCGGGACGCTCCGGGCCCGGCGGCCGGCAGGTCGCCGAACAGCCCCGTATCGAGCAGGATCATCTGCCGCGCGTGTCCAATCATCTCGAGCAGCTGGGCGTCGATCTGGCGTTCGATCAGCGGCGCGCCGTTGGCATCGGCGGCGCTCAGGTCGTGCAGAAAGCGGGGCGCTTGAGGCGGGAGTGCCTGCCACTGGCCGGCGATGTGGACCCCCGGCGGCAGGCCCCTGAAGGTGAGCCAGAGCGCGCCGAGCAGCCAGCCGAGCAGCAGCAACACCGGCAGCAGCCGCAGCAGCCGCAGCAGCCGACGCAGCACACCGGCCATACGGACGGGTGCGTCGTCGGACTGCTCGGCCAACGGCTCCTTCAGGCCGATACGGGCCGCAGCGTGACCGGCGCGACTGGCAGCAGGTTCGCGAACGCGGCGCGGCCACCCTGCTGCGTGAGCAGCAGCTGCAGCAGCTCGTCGATGCTGCGCGCCTCGCCGAACAGTTGACCCTGACCCAGATTGCAGCGGCTGTGGGACAGGAACTCGAGCTGGCGCACCGACTCCACCCCTTCGGCGACCACTTCCATTCCGAGGCTGTGTCCCATGTCGATGATCGTACGCACCAGCACCGCATCCGCCGGATCATCGGCGGAATCGCGCACGAAGGACTGGTCGATCTTGAGCGTGCCAATCGGGAACTGCTGCAGGGCCGAGAGCGAGGAGTAGCCGGTACCGAAGTCATCGATCGACAGGTGCAGCCCCATGTCGTGGAGCTGGTTGAGCATCTGCACCGTGCGCCGGGGATCGGCCATGAGCGTGGTCTCGGTGATCTCGAGCTCGAAATTGCGGGTCGGGACCTGGTGGCGATCGAATACCGAGCGGCAGTTGAGGATGAAGCTG
>DATDHV010000126.1:0-15562 GCA_036521395.1 Steroidobacteraceae bacterium
ATACCGGTGTGAGCACGATGGCCACGAGCAGGTTCAACAGCAGCGTGTAGAAGGCCGTATAACCGGGGAAGGTATA
Organism: Steroidobacteraceae bacterium; assembly: GCA_036521395.1. GTDB lineage: Bacteria > Pseudomonadota > Gammaproteobacteria > Steroidobacterales > Steroidobacteraceae > FEN-1191. The sequence goes on from DATDHV010000126.1 coordinate 77, forward strand.
GCCACCAAGCGAGAGCGGATAGGTCGGCGTGAGATGCACCGCGACCGCCATCATCGTTCCGGCAAGCGTGCCCGCGGCCCAGCCCAGCAGTAGCGCCCAGCTGTTGAACCAGCGGGTGTAGGCCCCGATCATGACCGCCGGCAGGGTCTGAATGATCCAGACACCGCCCAGCAGCTGCAGCTCGATGGCGTAGTGCGTCGGCACGAAGAGGATGAACACCAGCGCGCCGAGCTTGACGATCAGCGACACCCACTTCGCCATCTGCGCTTCCTGCTTCTCGGTGGGATTGCGGTTGATGAATTCGCGGTGGATGTTGCGTGTGTAGAGATTGGCCGCGGCGATCGACATGATCGCGGCGGGCACCAGCGCACCGATGCCGATGGCGGCGAAGGCGACGCCGACGAACCACGACGGGAAGGTGTGGAGCAGAAGCGCGGGCACCGCAAAGCTGTTGCCGAACTGCTTGAAGCCGTTTGCAAATTCGGGCAGCTGGTTGACGCCGGCGGCGATGGCGAAGAAACCAAACAGGGCCAGCAGACCCAGCATGAATGAATAGCTCGGCAGCAGGGCGGCATTGCGGCGGATGGCCTTGCCGCTGTTGGCGCTCAGTATCCCGGTCATGGAGTGCGGATACAGCAACAGCGCCAACGCCGAGCCCAGCGCGAGTGTCGCGTAGGCGCCGTAGGCGCCGGCAGTGTGCGGTCCGGGCATAGCCAGCAGGAGCTTCTTGGCCGGCACGGCGGCAAAGATCTTGCCAAAGCCGCCCATCTCGATCGGGATGATGATGACGGCCGCAAAGGCCGTGATGTAGATCAGGATGTCCTTGACGATGGCGATGGAGGCCGGCGCGCGCAGGCCGCTCGAATAGGTGAACGCCGCCAGTACCAGGAAGGCGATGATCAGCGGCAGATCGGATGCCAGCCCGGAGCCGGAAATGCCGAGGCCGCCCACCACGACCTGGATGCCCACGAGTTGCAGGGCGATGTAAGGCATGGTGGCGACGATGCCGGTGACGGTAATGGCCAGCGCCAGCCAGCGGTTGCCGAACCGGCCGCGAACGAAGTCTCCCGCGGTGATGTAGCCGCGCTTGTGGCACACGTACCAGAGACGTGGAAACACCAGGAACAGGACCGGGTAGAGCACGATGGTGTACGGCACGGCGAAGAAAGCCACCGCGCCGGCGCCGAAAGCGAGCGCGGGCACCGCGATGAAGGTGTAGGCGGTGTAGAGGTCACCGCCGACCAGGAACCAGGTGACTACGGTGCCGAAGCGCCTGCCGCCCAGTCCCCACTCGTGCAACTGGTCCAGATCGCCCTTGCGCCAGTGCGCGGCGGCGAAGCCGAGCCACGCAATGAACACGAACAGCAGCACGAAGATCGTCAGCGCAATCCAGTTCACGTCCTGCACGACAGTCCCCCAGTTGTTCGTAGCCGCGGGTCGTTGTTCTCAGTCGCGAGCTCGATTTTCGGTGATCAGGTAGATGAAGGCCGTCATGACGGCACTGATGATCACCCATAGCATCTGATACCAGTAGAAGAACGGCACCCCGATCCAGGAAGGTTCGGCCTTGTTATAGAACGGCGGCCACAGCACCGCGACGAACTGCACGACGAAGAGCAGGTACCACCAGCTCCAGCTGCGATTGCCTTGCGCACCGTTCATTGCCAGTGTCCCCCGGAATTGACCGCCACGCCGCTTAGGCGCCCGGACCTCGCGGCCCGGGCACAGTGCATTGGACGCAATTTATACCGATGTCTTTGGGCTTACCAGCCCCGGTCTCATGACCCCCGAGGGAGGCCGTGAGACCGCGCACCGGCGCCCGGATCAGAACTTGAACCGGAAACCGATGGTGGGATCGACAATGGAGGTGTTGAAGATGTAGCCGTTGGCCAGGCCATCGGACACACCGGTGTACATCAGGCCGCCGTAGAGGTCGAAACGCTTGCTGAACCTGTAATCGGCGGAGAACGAGACCGCGGTCTCGGTGCCGCTGCAGGTGCCCGCGACCTTGCTCGAGCAGCCGGCATTGGCGCCGACGCCGTAGCTGTTCTGCTTGTAGCCGTAGTAGGAGCCCACCAGGTCCAGCTTCGAGAGCACGGTGTACTTCACGCCGGCCCAGAACACCTGCAGGATCTTGTCGTTCGGGAAGGCCGCATTGTTGACGAAGGCCAGCTTGTAGCCGCCGATGTCATCAAAACCGGCCGGCAGCGGCGTCGAGGGGTTGGCGAACTGGATGTGCTCGTAGCCCGCAAAGATCTTCGGCGCACCGAAGTTGTACATTCCCATGATGGCGAAGGTGGTGTTGTCAGACACCGTTGCCGCCAGGGAGTTGGCCGAGGACAAGCCCAGTGCCGGCAGGCCGGCAACCTGGGCAGCGCTCAGCGCTGCGGCCGCAATGGCATCGTAGGCCTTGGCGTAATAGGCATCGACCGATGCGCCCAGGTACTCCCCGCCCACCGTGAACTGGTAGAGCGTATTGGCATTGCCGCTGGCGCTGTTGAACTTGTACTCGGCACCGAAATGCACCGGGCCGACCCTGTCGACATACTTCAGCGATGAATCAACGCGGCGGTCCTCGGTATCACCGCCGCCGGCCGTCGTGCCTGACAATCCGATCAGCGAGAACGCCTGCGAAGCGCCCTGCGCATCGTACTTGGCGATGCCGTCGGCCAGCAGCGTGTTCTGGCGGCCAAAAGTGAATGCCCCGAAGGTCTTGGAGCTCAGTCCGAGGAAGGACTGCTGGAAGATCTGGCCGGCGAGACTCGAATCCAGGTTGGTGGTCTGATCGGCCAGTGCACGGCCATTGTTCTGCGCCAGGGACTTCAAAGCGTCGGCGATGTCGCCGGAGTTAGGATTGAAATAGGTCTCGACCTTGAATATGCCGAACCAGTCGCCCACCAGCGGCTCGAGCCCCTGCAGGCCGATGCGCGATTGACTCAGGTTGCTCGGCGTGACGCCGAACTGCGACTTGTTGCTGTTCTTCTGGACGATGTCCGCGCTGCCGGCAGCGAAGTACTCGTTGAACGGAACACCGTGCGACTCGTATTGCAGGCCGACATCGACGATGCCAAACAGCGTCACACCGTGGAGAGTCAGGCTGCCATCGGCCGGTGCCCCCACCGGGCCTGCGGCGCTCTGCGCATGGACGACGCCGGTGGCACTCAACAGACTGCCGAGGAGCAGAGCACCTCCGAGCCGGCCGATGCCCCGAGTGCCGCTGGTCCTGGATGCCCTCCTCGAGGGCGTTTTGGCATTGCTCACCGCTTGGTGCTCCTATTGAATTGTTCTCGGATAGAAATTTGTTTGATTTTAATAACATTTTGTTACGCGCATTTTAAATGGTCAAGATATTTAGTGTCTCTTTCACGCAACGATCGGCGCCGACGCGGCGACCTCACCTGGCGATGCGATAGCCTCGGGCGTTCCGCTCGACTCCCTTGAGGATCAATACGTTGGCAGAAAACCGGCACAGTCTGTTGCGTCGGTATTGCAATTCGAAGGCAGCCGGATTTCAGTCCGGTTACGTTACGTCTCATGGACCGCCGGTCCGGCGAGGTGGGGCAGGTGCGACTGCTGATCGTCGAGGATGACCGCAAGCTCGCGGAATTCGTCGCGCGAGGCCTGCGCGCCGAGCGCTACGCCGTGGACCTGGCCGCCGACGGCCGTGAGGGCGGAGCGCTCATCGAGGCATACCCGTACGATCTGCTGATTCTGGATCTGATGCTGCCGCGCGTCAGCGGGACCGAACTGCTGCGGCGCGTACGCCGCTCCCATCCCTCCCTGCCGGTGCTGGTGCTCACCGCCCGCGACGAGACCGAGGACAAGGTCCAGCACTTCGAGGCGGGGGCGGATGATTACCTGACCAAGCCGTTCGACTTCGCCGAGCTCGCGGTGCGCGTCAAGGCACTGCTGCGGCGGACTCCCGCCGAGCGCACCGAGGTGCTGCGCTTCGCCGACCTCGAGGTGAACCGCTTGACCCAGCAGGTACACCGCGACGGCCAGCGCATCGAGCTCACGGCCAAGGAATATGCGGTGCTGGAGTACCTGTTGAGCTCGCCGGGGCGCGTGTTCTCGCGCACCATGATCCTCGAGCACGTATGGGATCAGAGCTTCGAGGGCGTCACCAACATCGTCGACGTCTATGTGCGCTACCTGCGGCGCAAGCTCGACGACCCGTTCCCGAGCAAGCTCATCCATACCGTGCGTGGCGTGGGCTACTGCCTGCGCAGCGCCGACCCGGCACGGGCCCGCGCCGAATGAATCATCGCTCCCTCCCCTTTCGGCTCGCAGTCTGGTATGCCCTGCTCATGAGCGCCGCGTTTGCGCTGGTGGGCACGGGCATGTTCTACGGCCTGGGGCAGTACCTGCGTTCCAGCCTCGGCGATTCGCTGCGGCGCCGATCGGCGCAGATCGAACAGATCCTCGCGCGCGCCCCGGCCCAATCCGACGCCGCTGCCATAGCCGAGGCGATCGACACTCGCGTGGCGCCGGCATTCAATAATCGCTTTGCGCGCGTCACGCGCGCGCCGGCGGAGCTGATCTATCGCTCCGGCGCGCCGGCCGATCGCAGTTTCGACCCCGCGACCGTGCCGCCGGTGACCCTCCCGTGGCCGCCACGCGCCGTGGCGCGGCGCATCGAGTCCTCGGACCATCAGCGGCTCATGGAGAGCGCCACTGCACTGACCACGCCGTCGGGGCGCTACCTGGTCGAGCTCGGCGCCTCGCTCGGACCGGTAGAGGCACTGCAGGCACGGCTGCTGACCCTGCTCGGGCTGCTGCTGCCCGTGCTGCTCGTGCTGGCCGCCGGCGGCGGCTACCTGCTGGTGCGCTGGGCGCTACGGCCGGTGGACCGCATCTCCCAGACCGCCGAGCAGATGAGCGTGCAGAATCTGGAATCGCGCTTGCCGGTGGTGCCCACCGGCGATGCGCTCGAGCGGCTGTCCATCTCGCTGAACCACATGCTCGGCCGGTTGCGCGATTCGGTGCAGACCTCGCGGCGTTTTCTGGCCGATGCCTCGCACGAGCTGCGCACCCCGCTCACGGTCATCAAGGGCGAGCTGCAGGAAATCGTCGGCAGCGAGACGGTGCAGCGTGAAGTGCGGGAGCGCATCGGCAGCGTCCTGGAAGAAGTCGCGCGCCTGGAGCACCTCGTCTCCGGGCTGTTGGTGCTGTCGCGCCTGGATGTGGGCGAGGCGCAGCGCGAATGGATCGATGTGGATCTGGGCGAACTCACGGCCGGCACTGCCGAGCAGATGCGGCTCATGGCCGAGGACCGCGGCATCGGCCTGGAATCATCCGAACTGCCGCCGGCCTTCGTGCGCGGGGACCGCGGGCGGCTCAAGCAGGTCATCGTCAATCTGCTCGACAACGCCATCCGCTTCACGCCGCGTGGCGGCACCGTGACGCTGCGCACCGTGGCCGGTGAGGCCTTCCATTTGCTCGAGGTGCGGGATACGGGTATCGGCATTCCAGCCGCGGCCCTGCCGAACATCTTCGACCGTTTCTATCGCGTCGATGAGGCACGCTCGCGCGAGGACGGGGGCGCCGGTCTGGGCCTCTCGATCGTGAAGTCGATCTGCACGGCTCACCGTGCCGAGATCGAGGTCGACAGCCAGCCCGGGCGCGGAAGCTGCATACGCCTGAAGTTCGCTCGCGGCGCGGCGCGATGACCCGCGCCGCATCAGCAGCGGACGGCGTCAATAGGACATCAGGATCGGCAGCGTCATGCGCGCGAGCAGATCTCGAGTGACGCCGCCCATGAGCTTTTCCCACAGCCTGGGATGGCCGTAGGCGCCCGCAATCATCAGATCGGCGCCCACCCGATGCGCCTCGGCCTGCAGTGTGTCGGCAATGGAATCGGAAGCGACAGTCTCGAGCCGGATGCCTTCGACCGCCGCGCTGTGGCGCCTCAGATGCTCCACCATCTGCTCCGGCGGCAGGGCGCCGTAGCGCTGAACGTAGTCTGCCGGATTGATAGCGAGCACGGTGGTGCGCTCGGCGCGCTCGATCAGCCAGAGCGAGTCGCTGACGGTGCGGGCCGAGGCACGGCTGGAGTTCCACGCGACCACGACATGTCGGCCGAGCGTCTGGAACGATCCGCCGCCGGGCACGAACAGTACCGGCCGGCCCGTCACGAACAGCAGCTCCTCGGCGAAGGTGTAGCCGACCGAGGTGGCACCAGCGGGCGCATCCTGGCCCACGATGCAGACGTCGGCAAAGCGCGCGTGCTGAGGCATCACGGCCGATGCCACCCCGCTCACGCAGCGCCATTCGACCTCGAGCCCATGTTGGAGGGCCATGGCCTCGAGCGCGAGACGCACGGGCTCCGCCTTCGCGTCGATGGATTGGTCGAGGCGCCGGCCTGCGCTCTCGAGCTCCTGCGCCGAGACCAGTCCGAGCTCCGCGGTACTCTGCGCATGGATCTGCTCGGGCGTCTGCTCCTTGATGTACAGTGCCGTCAGCCGGCTGGCATGGCGGCGCGCCAGGTCCGCCGCCAGTCGCAGGCGCGCGAGCGCGGCCTCCGTGGGGTCAACGTGCACCAGAACATCGCGCAGCGCCATGGCATGCCCGGGCGCGTCACTGCGCCTGCGCCGTGACCGGCCAGTCGGCCTGCCAGCCACCGCCGAGCGCGCGCACCAGGTCGACGCTCGCCTGCAGCTCGCGCGTCTGCAGGTCCAGCGCGGTCCGCTGCGCCTGCAACGCCGCGATCTGCGAGCTCACCACCTGCAGATAGTTGACGGCGCCGTTCTCATACCGGTTCAGAGACAGGGCCAGAGCCCGTTCGGCGGCCGAACGCGCGGCCTGCTGCTGTTCGAGCTCCTGCTGCAGCAGGCGGTCCTGCGCCAGCGCATCCTCGACCTCCCGAAATGCCGTGAGCACCGCGCTTCGATAGTCATTGGCCGCTTCCTCGAACTGCGCGCGCGCATGCGCCACGACCGCGCGGCGATTGCCGGCGTCGAACACCGTCAGGGCGGCCTGCGGGCCAATGGCCCAGTAGCGGTTGGGGGTGCCGAGCAGCCCGGCGGACTGGGTGCTCTCGAACCCGGCGAGAGCGGCCAGCGAGATGCGCGGGAAGAAGGCCGCCCGCGCCACGCCGATGCCCGCATTGAACACCGCCATGGTGCGCTCGGCCGCCGCCACATCCGGACGCCGCTCGAGCAGCGTCGCCGGCATCGCCACCGGTACGCTCGGGAGCTTGAGATCAAGACTGCCGGGGGCGATCGAGACATCCGAGGCGATCGATCCGGTCAGCGCTGCGATCGCGTGCTCGAGCAGCGTCCGCTGATCGATGACGTCGGTCAGCGCGGCGCGCGCGCTCTCGAGCTGCGTCTGCGCCTGAGCCACATCGAGCGCCGAGGCAATTCCGCCCTCAAAGCGCGTGCTGGTCATTTGCAGAGCCCGCCCGTAGGCCACCACCGACTGCTCGAGCAGGGAGCGCTGGGCATCCTCGCCGCGCAGCGCAATGTAGTCGAGTGCCAGTCGCGCGTGCAGCAACAGGCGCACCGATTCCAGATCGGCCGACAGGGCCTGGGTCTGCGCGGCGCCGGCCGCGACGGCACTGCGCACGCGACCCCAGAGGTCGATCTCGTAGTTGAGGGCGCCCCCGATCAGATCATCATGATAGGAATCGGGCTGCGAGGCCGAACGCAGCGGCCGGTTGTTGGACTGGCGGTCGGTGTTCGAATAAGCCTGCGCCGAGACGGTCGGAAACAGCGCGCTGCGCGCCTCGCTCTCCAGCGCTCGCGCCTGCTGGTAGCGATTCAGCGCCGCGGCCAGGTCGGGGTTGGCCGCGTCGACCTTCGCCTCGAGCGCATCCAGGGTCGGATCGCCGAATTCCCGCCACCAGTCGCTGCGCGGGAGCTGATCGGAGGGATGCGCGGGTCCCCAGTTGCATGGTGACTGCATGTCGGCCACGGTGGCGGCACGCGGCTGCTCGAGCGCGCCCAGGGGCGCGGATTGGCAGTCCCGGCGCGCTGGATCGAACTGCTGGTAGCTGGTTGGCGCAGGATTGGCCGGCGAATGATAGCGGGGCATCAACGAGCAGGCGGGCAGCGCCAGGCACGCCAGCAGCCCCAGGCACCTCAGCAGCGCCACCGCCGTCACCGCTCGCGCCGGTGCCGCTCGCACGAGTGCCGTCGGCGACGGCGCGAGGCCGACCAGCGACACATGTGATGCGCCGGCGCTCACGGCTGCGCAGCCGCCACGATGGCGCCGTCCTTGTCGCCGGCGACGCGCACGAGCTCGCCGTTGACGATGGAATCGGGCGGATTGTCGACCACGCGGTCCTGCGGCTGGAGACCGAAGCTGACGTCGACGACGGCGCCGCGCTCCTGGGCGAGCTGGATCGGCTTGAGCACGATATGGTTGTGCGCATCGACCGTGGCGACCTGCAGGCCCTCCTTGCGAAACAACAGCGCGGTGGTGGGCAACTGCATGACGTGCGCGGGAGCTGCGATCTTGAAATGCACTTCGACGTAGTCGCCGGGCAGCAGCAGATGATCCGAATTATCCGCCATCAACTCGACCTGCATGGTGCGCGAGGCGACGCTGACGGCGTGCGAGAGCGCGGCGACCTTGGCGGGCGCCGTGGTGCCCGGATTATCCGGCAGCTGTAGCTGCGCCGTGAGACCCACCTTGATCTGGCCGGCTTCGGTCTGCGGCACATCGACATAGACGCGGGCCTCGTGCTCGTCGGCCACCCGGAACAATTCATCGCCCTTGCCGGCCGAGCCGGCGTTGATCAGATCCCCGACGTCGGTATTGCGCAGCGTGACGATGCCGTCGAACGGCGCCAGCACGTGCTTGAACGCTGCCAGCGCCTTCAGGCGTTGCAGATTGGCCTGCGCGGCGTCAACCAGGGACTGGCTGACCGTGTAGGCAGCGGCTTTCTCGTCAGCTTCCTGCTGCGACACCGACTGCGAGGCGAGCATCTTGTTCCAGCGGTCGGCCGTGATCTTGTCCAGCGCATCGTTGGCTTTGGCGGTAGCCAGATCCGCTTCGACCTGGTGCATCTGCTGATCGAGTTCCGGCGTCTCGATGTCGGCCAGAATCTGGCCGGCGTGCACCTGGGCGCCGATGTCGACGTACCAGTGCTTGAGGTAGCCATCGACGCGGGCGTAGATTGGCGATTCGAAGTAGGCACTCAAGGTGCCGGGCAGCACGAGCTCCTGGCTGGTCGCCGTGGCCTGCGGCGAGACGATATCCACCGTCGGCACGGCTTGGACCTCGGTCCATCGTCTGACCTGCGTCTGCGCTTGCAGGCGCATGCCGATGCCCAGGGCGCCAATGAGGCAGGCCCCCACCGCGGCAATGATGAGCGCGCGACGCACCCGACGTTGCAATCGGGCGGTCTCGTGGTTCGTGTCGGGCGCTGTCATGGCGGCTTCAATCCTCCGGGTCGGTCGCCACATCGTGTCGATGCAGCACGCTGAAAACCACAGGCACGAAAATCAGGGTTGCAAGCGTTGCAAAGAACAGGCCGCCGATGACGGCGCGGCCGAGCGGCGCGTTCTGCTCGCCGCCCTCCCCGAGGGCGAGCGCCATCGGGATCATGCCGATGATCATCGCCAGCGCGGTCATCAGTACCGGGCGGAAGCGCACCGCCCCCGCGGCGATGGCCGCGCTGACCGGGTCGCGGCCGAGCGCGAGCTGCTCGCGCGCGAAGCTCACCACCAGGATGCTGTTGGCCGTGCCGACGCCCATGCTCATCATCGCCCCGGTCAGCGCCGGCACCGACAACGTGGTGCCGGTAACGAACAGTATCCAGGTGATGCCGGCGAGTGCGGCGGGCAGCGCGCAGATCACGATGAACGGGTCGCGCCAGGATTGAAAATCCACCACCAGCAGCAGGTAGATGAGCACGAACGCGCCGGCGATGCCGAGCAACAGACCGACATAGGACTGGTTCATGGTCTGCACCTGGCCGCGGATCGCCACGGTCGAGCCCGGCGGCAATTGACCGGCCGTCCGCTTCAGGATCGCCTCGATGTCCGAGGCCACGGCGCCGAGGTCACGCCCCTGCACGTTGGCGAACAGATCCATGGTCGGCTGCACATCGTAGTGCGACACCACGCCCTCGGTGCGGCCCTGACTGATGGTCGCCAGCGCGCCGAGCAGTTGCGGCTGGCCGCCCGCCGCGCCGCTGACGGGGATGTTCGCCAGGTCCGAAAGCGTGTCGATGCGGTACTGGGGGGTCTGCGCAACAAGCGGGTACGATACCTTGTTTCCAGGGTTGACCCAGAAGTTGGGCGATACCTGCGCGCTGCCCGAGAGCGAAACCAGCATGCTGTTGGCGATGTCGCGCTGGGTAAGACCCACCTCCGCCGCGCGTATGCGATCCACCGTGACGTTCAGCACCGGTTGGTCAAAGGTCTGCTGCATGCGCAGATCGGCGATGCCGGGAACGTGTCGCAGCCGGACAAGCAGCGACTGCGCATAGCGTGCGTTCTCGGCACGCTTGAAGCCGACCACCTGCACGTCGATCGGCGCCGGCAGGCCGAAATTCAGGATCTGGCTGACGATGTCGGCCGGCAGGAACGCGTAGGTACCCTGCGGATACATGCGTGGCAGCCGCTCGCGCAGCAGCTTGACGTACTCGGCGGTGGGAGCGTGCCGGCCCTTGAGGTTGATCAGTATGTCGGCGTCCTCCGGTCCGATCGGCGCCGAATTGCTGTAACTGATGTTGATGCCGCTGATCGGCAGTCCGATATTGTCGATGATGCCGCCGAGATGGTCGGCAGGAATGAGCTGGCGGATCGTGTTCTCGATCTCATCGCACAGGCGCGCGGTCTCCTCGATGCGCGTGCCGGCCTGCGCTCGCACGTGCAGCTTGATCTCGCCCGAGTCGACGGTGGGAAAGAAATTCTCTCCCAGCCACGGCTCGAGTACCGCGATCGAGGCGACCACGAACACGGCGAACCCGACGATGAAGACCGCGCGCCGGCCCATCGCCAGCCCCAGCACCCGCGTGTAGAGGCTGCGCGCGTCGGCAACACCGCGCTCGAAGCGCCGCTGCAGCCGCACGAACGGATTCGCCGCGCCATCGTGGGCGGCGTCGGCGGCGTGCCCGCCGTCCGGCGTACCGACGCGGACGTGGCCTGTGAGCAGGAACCTGGCCATGACCGGCACCAGCGTGCGCGACAGGATGAAGGAGCCCAGGAGGGCGAAGACCACGGCTTCGGCCATCGGCACGAACAGGTAACGCGCCACGCCGGTCAGGTAGAACATCGGCACGAACACGATGCTGATGGAGAGGAACGAGAACAGCGCCGGAATGATGATCTGTTGGCCGCCGTCGAGGATCGCCTGCCCGATCTCCTTGCCCTGCTCCAGATGCCAGTTGATGTTCTCGGTCGTGACGGTGGCATCATCGACCAGGATGCCCACCGCGAGCGCCAGGCCGCCGAGCGTCATGACGTTGATGGTCTGGCCCAGCATGGACAGACACAGGATCGAGGTCAGCACTGCCAGCGGAATCGACACTGTGATGATCGCGGTCGAGCGCAGGCTGCCCAGGAACAGCAGGATCATCAGCGCCGTCAGTACCGCGGCGATGACGCCCTCGAGCGCCACGCCCGTGACCGCTGCCTTGACGAAAATGGACTGATCGCCCACCAGCCCGATGTGCAGGCCCGGCGGCGCACCGGCCTTGATCAGCGGCAGCAGCGCCTTGACCTGGCTGATGATGCTCAAGGTCGAGATCGAGCCGTTCTTCTGGATGGTCGTCAGCACCGAATGCAGACCGTTGACGCGCACGAGATTCTGTTGCGGGGAGTAGCCGTCGCGCACGTGGGCCACGTCGTGCAGGTACACCACGGTACCGTCCACGTGCTTGATCGGCAGCTCGTTCAGCTCATCCAGCGTGTTGGTGCTGGCATTGAGCATTACCTCGTACTCGAACTTGCCGATCTTCTCGGTGCCGGCCGGCAGCAGCAGGTTCTGCACCTGGATCGCGTTGACGACGTCCTCCGGCGTGACGTTCTTTTCATGCAATGCCGCCGGATCCAGGTCGACCTGCACCTGGCGGTTCTTGCCGCCGTAGGGCGAGGGCACGGCGGCGCCCTCCACTTCCGCCAGGCGCGGCCGGATGAAGTTGTTCGACAGGTCGTAGAGCTGCTGGTCGGTGAGGGTCTTGCCCGAGAGCGCGAGCTGCAGAACCGGGACGCTCGAGGCGTTGTAGCTCAGGATCTGCGGCGGATTGATGCCGGGCGGCAGACGCTTGAGCACCGTCTGCGAAATGCCGATGACTTCGCTCAGCGCCGCGTTCACGTTGACGTCGGGGTGGAAGAACACCTTGACGACGCCCACGCCGGGCAGCGACTGCGACTCGATGTGATCAATGCCGGTGACCGCCGTGGTCATCTGGCGCTCGTAATAGGTGACGACGCGGTTGGACATGTCGGCGGGCGGCATGCCGATGTAGGTCCAAACGATGCTGATCACGGGCAGCTTGATGTCGGGCAGCACGTCCACCGGGGTACGTAACCCCGCAAGCGCGCCGAACAGCACGATCACGATCGCCAGCACGACGAAAGTGTACGGATAACGCAGCGCTGTACGGATGATCCACACCGGGTTACGGTCCTCTGCGGGAGCGCGGCGGCCGGGGCGGCCGCGCTGCGGGTGATCGCTGGTTCATGGCTGCGGGGAGCCGGTCGGCGGCTGGTTCACGCGCACGCAATAGCCCACGCCGCGTACCGTGTGAATGAGCTTGTCGGGAAACGGGTCGTCCACCTTGCCGCGCAGATGGCGGACGTACACGTCGACGATGTTGGTGACGCCCTCGAAGCTCTGGTCCCAGACGTGCTCCAGAATCATGGCGCGCGAGAGTACCCGGTTGGGCGAGGTCAGAAGGTACTCGAGCAGCGCATACTCCTTGCCGGTGAGCTCGATGCTCCGGCCGCCGCGGCGCACCTCGCGGGTCATGCGATTGAGCTCGAGGTTGGAGATGAGGATCACGTCGGTGCGCTCGGCGGGAGTACGGCGCAGCAGCGCCTTGACACGCACCAGCAACTCGGCGAAATCGAACGGCTTGGTCAGATAATCGTCCGCGCCCGCCTCGAAATTCCTGACCTTGTCCTCGGTCGCATCGCGGGCCGTTAGCACCAGCACCGGCAGTGCCGGCTGGGATCGGCGCACGTGCCGCAACACCTCCGTGCCGCTGACGCGCGGCAGCATGAGATCGAGAATCAGCAGATCATATTGGCAGCTCTCGAATAGATTCAGCCCCTCGCGGCCATCGGCGGCAACATCGACGGCGAAGCGCTCGGCGCGCAGGCCGCGGGCCACGAACTCGGCCAGCTTGCGATCGTCCTCCACCATGAGCAGGCGCATGGCGGGCATTTAATCCGACCAAGATTAGAATCGTGCTTTGAAAACATTAAAACCCCTTCATGATCGCCGACCGCGCGATACGCACGTCGCAAAAGAGGGGCGCGGCGTGGCGGCGACCGGCAGCAGCGTGGTCGCTATCGCCCCGATAACGGCCCGGTTAGACCGAGGCCGGCGCCCGTGCTATGCTGCGCGCCGATCGTCGACGTCCCTGTTTCCATGCGTCCCTCCAAAAGGACGCGTTCGGCTTCGAGCCGCCAGCGATCTGGTGACAGGATTTACGATTCGACGGCTCGCGGGCAGATTCTCTCTCCCCTTCCCTTCGTTGGTATTCCTGCCGTGTTGAGTGGTGTTCGGGCACAACTTCTCGCCCGCAGCCACTCGTTCTATTTGGAGAGTATTGAGTCATGGCGAAGATCTATGTGGGCAACCTGCCCTTCACGACCAGCGAGGCGGAGCTGACGGCTTTGTTCGGCCAGCATGGCACTGTCGAAAAAGTGTCCCTGCCGACCGATCGTGAGACCGGCCGGCCGCGCGGCTTCGGCTTCGTGGAGATGAATCAGGCCGATGCATCGCGTGCCATCCAGAACCTGAATGGTCACGATCTGGGCGGACGCCCGCTGCGCGTCAACGAGGCGCAGGACAAGCCGCGCACCGGCGGCGGCGGGGGTGGTGGCTATCGCGGCGGTGGCGGCGGTGGCGGTGGCGGTGGTGGTGGCGGCCGCTGGTAAGCGGTCTCGACAGGCACTGAAATGCCAGAAAAGCCCGGAGCAATCCGGGCTTTTTTTTGTGCGCGCCCGGCTCGATCGCCCGGGCGTCCGCGCGCTAGCGTTTCTTCGGCAGGTACAGATCCGTCAACGTGCCCTCGAGCGCCTCAGCCGCCATCGCCACGGTTTCGGACAGTGTCGGATGAGCGTGCACGGTCAGTCCGATGTCGGCGGCGTCGGCCCCCATCTCGATGGCGAGCGACACCTCGGCAATGAGTTCGCCGGCATTGGTGCCGACGATGCCCCCGCCGAGTACGCGGTGCGTCCGGGGCTCCACCAGCAGCTTGGTGAATCCCTCATCGCGCGCGATCGACAGCGAGCGGCCGCTGGCGGCCCAAGGAAAGGCAGCGCGTTCGAATTCGATGTTCTGCGCCTTGGCGGCCGTCTCGGTCAGACCCACCCAGGCAATCTCCGGATCGGTGTAGGCCACGGAGGGAATCACGCGCGCATCGAAAAAACTCTTGTGTCCCGCGGCCGCTTCCGCGGCGACCTTGCCCTCGTGCGTGGCCTTGTGGGCCAGCATGGGCTGTCCGACGATATCCCCGATCGCAAAGATATGCGGGACGTTGGTGCGCATCTGCCGGTCAGTGGCGATGAAGCCTCGCGCATCGACCTTCACCCCGGAGCGGTCGGCACCGATGCGGCCGCCGTTGGGCGAGCGCCCCACGGCCACCAGCACGTGGTCATAAGTCTCCTTGGTGACCGCACCGTCCTTGGCCGCGAAGCTGACCTCGAGGCCCGCCGCGGCGGCCTCAGTCCCGGTCATGCGCGTCTCGAGCATGATCTTGCGGTAGCGAGCCCTGATGCGCTTTTCGAGCGGGCGCACCAGGTCCGGATCGCAGCCGGGCATGAGCTGCGGGGTGAGCTCGACCACGCTGACTTGCGCGCCGAGCGCATCGAACACGCACGCCATTTCGAGGCCGATGATGCCGCCGCCAATCACCAGGAAGCGGCCGGGCTTCTCCGGCAGCTCGAGCGCGCCGCTGGAATCGATGATGCGCGGATCCTGCGGCAGGAACGGCAATTGCGTCGCCTCCGAGCCGGCAGCGATGATGCATTGCTCGAAGCGGATCTTCTCGCTCCTGCCGCCGGCGCTCACCTCGACCACGTGGGGGCTCAGAAAGCTCGCCGTGCCGCGCACCACTTCCACCTTGCGCTGTCTGGCCAGCGTCGTGAGACCGCCGGTGAGCTTCTTCACGACGCCGCTCTTCCAGGCACGCAATTTTCCGAAATCCAGCTGCGGGGCTCCGAACTGGATGCCGTGCGCGCTCATTTCGCGCGTCTCCTCGATGACCCGCGCGGCGTGCAGCAGCGCCTTGGAGGGAATGCAGCCCACATTCAGGCACACCCCGCCGAGCGTGTCCCAGCGTTCGACCAGCGTGACCTGTAA
>DATDHV010000127.1:0-6359 GCA_036521395.1 Steroidobacteraceae bacterium
GCGTTCCTGTGGGCCCTGGCCTCGACACTGACCGCCATCGCCGGGGGATTCGGCGGGATCCTGATCGCGCGCGTGCTGCTGGGTGTAGCCGAGGCGCCGAGCTTTCCGGCCAGCGCCAAGGCTACCGGATACTGGTTCCCGCGCAGCGAGCGGGCCTTCGCAACCTCGCTGTTCGATGCCGCTTCCAAATTCTCGAACGCCGTCGGCGCGCCGCTCGTGGCCTTCGCCATCGTGCGCACCGGCTGGCGCGGCGGTTTCGCCCTGACCGCTGCGCTGAGCTTCGCCTACTTCATCGCGTTCTGCGTGGTGTACCGGGATCCGAGCGCGGACCGCGGCCTCTCGGATGTCGAACATCGCTACATCGTCGACGGCGGCGCCACCCCGGAAGGGCAGGCGAGCACGAGCGCGATGGGCATGCTCGGCTACCTGTTGACCCAGCGGAAAGTCTGGGGACTCACACTAGGATTCGCGGCCTACGGCTACTCTTTCTATCTGTTCCTGACCTGGCTGCCGGGCTACCTGGTGCAGGCCATGCACTTGAGCATACTGCATTCGGCCGCCTACACCGCGGTGCCCTGGAGCGTCGCGACGTTGAGTGATCTGATCGTCGGCGGCTGGCTCATCGATCGCCTGATTGGCGCCGGGCGAGACGAGTCGCGCGTCCGCACGACGATCCTGATTGGCGGCATGGTGCTGGGGCTCGCAGTGTTCGGCGCTACGCGCACCACGGATCCGAACTGGGCGGTGCTGTGGATCTCGATCGCGCTGGGAGGCCTTGCGGCGGCGGCGCCCGTGTGCTGGTCGCTGCCCTCGCTCATCGCTCCCAGGGGAGGGGTCGCTTCGGTGGGCAGTCTGATGAACCTATCCAATAACCTCATGGGAGCGGCCGCGCCGGTCGTCACGGGCTACATCGTGGCCGCCACGCATTCATTCACCGATGCATTCCTCACGGCCGCTGCCATCCTCGTGGCCGGAATCATTGCCTTCGTCGTCGTACTCCGGCGCATCGAGCCCATCCCCGATCCCGCGCTGAGCGAGCCACGGGGATGCGCCGGGCGAGGTCCGTGATACGCTTTTGTCCGCCCGCGCTCCCGCGAGTCCGCCCATAGAGAGCCTCCATGTTCGTAGCAGCCCCCGATCGATACCAGCGGATTCCCCAGACGCGCTGCGGCAGGAGCGGCCTGCAATTGCCGCGCATTTCCCTTGGCCTGTGGCAGAACTTCGGCGGCAGCGTACCGTTCGAGCTTGCCCGGGAGATGGTGCTGAACTCCTTCGATCGCGGCATCTTCCATTTCGATCTCGCCAACAACTATGGCCCACCGCCGGGGTCGGCCGAGGAGAGTTTCGGCCGCATTCTGGCCACCGACCTCGCCGCGTATCGCGACGAGCTGATCATCTCGACCAAGGCCGGCTACCTCATGTGGCCGGGACCGCATGGCGAGTGGGGTTCGCGCAAGTACCTGCTCGCGAGCCTCGATCAGAGCCTGCACCGCATGGGCCTCGACTACGTGGATATCTTCTATTCTCATCGCTTCGATCCGCACACGCCGCTCGAGGAGACCATGGGCGCGCTCGACACCGCGGTACGCAGCGGCCGGGCCCTGTATGCCGGAATATCCTCCTACGGACCGAAGAAGACACGTGAGGCGGCTAACTTACTGCGCGAGCTGCGCGTCCCGTTCGTAATTCATCAGCCATCCTATTCACTGCTCAATCGCTGGGTGGAGAAGGGCCTGCTGGAGGTGCTCGAGCAGGAGGGCCTGGGATGCATCGCGTTCTCACCGCTGGCCCAGGGACTGCTGACCACCAAGTACCTGGGCGGCATTCCGGCCTCCTCGCGGGCGGCACAGGACGGATCGTTTCGCAAGTCCATGCTCAGCGAACGCAATCTCGAGAGCGTACGTGCCCTCAACGGCATTGCGCAGCGGCGCGGACAGAGCCTTGCGCAAATGGCCGTGGCCTGGGTGCTGCGCCGGCCGGTCATCACCAGCGCGCTCGTGGGTGCAAGTCAATGGCCGCAGATCGAGGAGCTACTCGGCGCACTGCAGAACCTCAAGTTCAGCGCCGAGGAACTCGCGGACATAGAGGCTCATGCGCAGGAAGGCGGCCTGAACATCTGGCTCGGCGCGAATCAGTTCGACTGAGCGCAGTATCGGCGTCGCTGTGAATCGACGAGCATGGGCAGCTTTTGCGGCACTGTGCGTCATCTGGGGCGTGCCCTATTTCTTCATCAAGCTTGCGGTTCAGGAGATTTCGCCGTTCGAGGTGGCGTGGGGCCGTGTGACCCTCGGCATGCTGATCGTGTTGCCCATAGCCTGGAGGCGTGGCGCGCTGCGTGCCGTGAGTGCGCACAAAGCGGCCATCGGTGCTTTTGCGATGGTGGAGTTCGTGATTCCGTTCTCGGCGATCTCCTTCGGCGAGCGTTGGATCAGCTCCTCGCTCACGGGCATACTGCTCGCCACGGTGCCGCTGACCATGGCACTGATCTCGCGCTTCTTCGGCCTGCATGAGCCC
Organism: Steroidobacteraceae bacterium; assembly: GCA_036521395.1. Classification (GTDB taxonomy): domain Bacteria; phylum Pseudomonadota; class Gammaproteobacteria; order Steroidobacterales; family Steroidobacteraceae; genus FEN-1191. The sequence goes on from DATDHV010000127.1 coordinate 2,515, forward strand.
CTGGGCGCCGTCCGACTGCTAGGACTGGTGACCGGATTTCTGGGCGTCGTGGCTCTGCTGGGGCTGGGAACGATTTCGGACGCGCGGGGCTGGGCCGGCGTCGGTTGCATGCTGCTGGCCAGTGTGGGCTATGCCGTGGGGCCGCTCATCATCCAGCGCCACCTCAGTGATCTACCCGCGCTCGGTCCCGTGTCGGCGAGCCTCCTGCTCAGCAGCATCGTGCTGCTGCCATTCGCCATCGCCACCGTCCCGGCTCGCCTTCCGTCGACCACCGCACTGGCATCGGTTGTGGTCCTCGGGGCAATATGCACGGCGCTCGCCATGCTGCTCATGTTCTTTTTGGTGGGACAGGCCGGCGCCGCACGCGCTTCGGTGATTACCTACATCAACCCGGCGGTCGCCACGCTGCTCGGCGTCACGTTGCTGCATGAGCGTCTCGGTGCCGGGGGCGCCACGGCGTTCGTGCTGATACTGCTGGGCTCGTGGCTGGCGACGCGCCCGCGCGCCTCGAACGCCGCACTCAGGGGGTGAGCGTTGCGTCCATGGTGATCTTCGCCCGCAGGAGCTTGGACACCGGACAGCCGGCCTTGGCCCGATCGGCAATAGCCCCGAATTTCGCAGCATCGGCGCCCGGGACCTTGGCCGTAACGCGCAGGTGGCTGGCGGTGATCTCGAAGCCCTCGCCGACCTTCTCGAGTGTCACCTCAGCGTGCGTCTCGATGCGCTCGGGTGTCAGCCCCGCTTCGCCCAGCATCAGCGACAATGCCATCGAGAAGCAGCCGGCGTGGGCCGCACCGATCAATTCCTCGGGATTGGTGCCCTTGCCGCCTTCAAAGCGCGACTTGAAACCGTAGGGGGATTCCCGCAGCACGCCGGATTCGGTGGAAATGCTGCCACCGCCGTCCTTGATGCCGCCCTTCCAAACTGCCCATGCTGTTTTCTTCATGGTGTCTCCTGACAAATCCGGTTGAGTGCCGGCCCGCGGCCGTTATTCCTGCAAGCGTACCCGATTATGCTACGCGAGGCGGATTGAGGTCATGCCATTGAAAGAGACAACGGCGGCGCCGGGGGGAAATCAGGCTTGCGCGTGTGCGATTTCGTCGCCATGCTGATCGCTCAACGGAGGCACGCTGAATGAAAGTAATTCGATTTGGCGCCCCCGGCCACGAGCGGCCCGGTTTGCTCGACGGCCAGGGCGTCATCCGCGACCTTTCAGAAGTGATCGATGACTGGTCGCCGGCGCACTTGGGCCGCGCGGAGCTGGCACGCGTCGGCGCGCTCGATCCCGCACAGCTTCGCGCCGCGCCGGCCCAATCGCGCCTCGGGATGCCGGTCACCGGCGTCGGCAAGTTCATCGCTATCGGACTCAACTATGCCGACCACGCGGCGGAAACGGGCAAGCCCATACCGGCCGAGCCAGTGATCTTCACCAAGGCCATCAGCTCGCTGACCGGCCCGTCGGACGAGGTCATGTTGCCGCGGGATTCGACGCACAGCGATTGGGAAGTGGAGCTGGGCGTAGTCATCGGCGCCACCGCCCGCTACGTAGAGCAGCCTCGGGCCCTGGAGCACGTGGCGGGATACTGCCTGGTCGATGACGTCAGCGAGCGTGAATATCAAAACGATCGCGGCGGTACCTGGGACAAGGGCAAAGGTTGCGATACGTTCGGCCCGGTAGGACCGTGGCTGGTGTCGCCCGATGAGCTGGGCGATGCGCAGAGCATCGAGCTGTGGCTGGAGGTCAACGGTGTGCGGCGCCAGAACGGCAGCACGCGAACCATGATCTTTCCAGTGGCCGAGCTGGTCTCGTATGTGAGCCACTTCATGACCCTCGAGCCCGGCGATATTATCGCCACTGGAACCCCACCCGGGGTCGGAATGGGCATGAAGCCCCATCCGGTCTATCTGAAACCGGGCGATCGCATGCGCCTGGGCGGGACGCGGCTTGGCGTGCAGGACCATGCCGTGGTGGCCTGGAGACAATTGTGAGACATCTGTGAGGCGCTTGTGATTCATGCCAACCTGATCGCCGGCGAGTGGCAGGCATCCGCCGATGCGATGCGCAACATCAATCCGTCGGATACGCACGACCTGATCGGGGAGTACGGGCGCGGCACCGCCGGCGAGGTCAAAAGTGCGATTGCGGCTGCCCGGCAGGCACTACCCGCCTGGGCGCGCTCCTCACCGCAGCAGCGCGCGGATATCCTCGATCACATCGGCGCGGAGATACTCGCACGCCGCACCGAGCTCGCCGATCTGCTCTCGCGCGAGGAGGGCAAGACGCTGCCCGAAGCCACCGGCGAGGTGACGCGCGCGGGTCATATCTTCAAGTACTATGCCGGCGAAGCGGTGCGGCTGGCGGGGCAATATCTGCACTCGGTGCGGGCGGACGTCGAAGTGGAAGTCACGCGCGAGCCCGTCGGCATCATCGGCATCATCACGCCGTGGAACTACCCGATCGCGATTCCATCCTGGAAGATCGCCCCGGCGCTGGCCTACGGTAACTGCGTCGTGTTCAAGCCCGCGGAGCTCGTACCGGGCTCGGCCTGGGCGCTTGCCGACATCATCGCGCGCGCCGGCGCGCCGGCCGGGGTATTCAATCTGGTCATGGGGCGCGGCTCGGTGGTCGGCGAGTCCATCGTGGCGGACCGCGATGTGGATGCCGTCAGCTTCACCGGCTCGGTGGCGACGGGACGCAAGATCCTCGAGACCGTAGCCCGCCGGGGTGCGCGCATTCAGCTCGAGATGGGCGGCAAGAATCCACTCGTCGTGCTGGCGGACGCAGATCTCGACATCGCCGTGCGCGCGGCGCTCGACGGCTCCTATTTCTCGACCGGTCAGCGCTGCACGGCCTCATCGCGCCTCATCGTCGAGCAGAGCATACACGACCGATTCGTCGAGGCCCTGTCACAGGCGCTGCAGCGGCAGGTGGTGGACGACGCGCGCAAAGCCGGCACCACCATCGGGCCCGTCGTGGATGCACAGCAGCTCAAGCAGGATCTCGACTACATCCAGATCGGTCAGGCCGAGGGCGCGCGGCTGGTGACCGGCGGCCAGGTGCTGGCCCGGGCGACACCGGGGCATTATCTGGCGCCGGCGCTATTCACCGACTCCCGCGCCGATCAGCGCATCAACCAGGAGGAAATCTTCGGTCCCGTGGCCTCGGTGATCCGCGTAGCCGACTATGACGAAGCGCTCTCCGTCGCCAATGGCACGCCCTTCGGTCTGTGCGCCGGCATCTGCACCACCTCGCTCAAATACGCGCGACACTTTCAGCGCCAATCGGAAGCCGGCATGGTCATGGTGAACCTGCCGACCGCCGGGGTGGACTACCACGTGCCCTTCGGAGGCCGCAAGACCTCGAGCTATGGTCCGCGCGAGCAGGGACAGGCGGCGCAGGAGTTCTACACCATCAGCAAGACGAGCTATATCAGGAGCGGCTGAGCTTCTCGCGATCAGTCGCGCGAGGTCCCCGCATCAATAGGGGCGCAGTTGGTGCGCCCCGACATGGCGCAATCCTGTATTGCCGACATGCGCCGCAGTACGTGCACCAGCAGCAATCCACCGACGACGAGCAGCACGATGACGAGCAACCCCGCGACGGCCCCGCGGCGCGAATCGGGTCCCGGCGGCCCTGTCGGATTCTCTGAAGCCATGGACGCGGTCAACTCCTCCGACGAATGTCGTATGATACTTGAAGTCTCCCGGTCAATTGCGTCAGTTACCATCCTATGGAGTCAACCATGAATCCGTTCTTCAGTACACCGCGGGTGCGCGCGCTGATTGCCGCCGCCGCGCTGACCCTGGTCGTCGGATCGGCCTCGGCAACGGACGTCAAAGTGCAT
>DATDHV010000128.1:0-8062 GCA_036521395.1 Steroidobacteraceae bacterium
GTGCGCGGCGGCCTGAGCCAGAAACAGCGGTGCGCGCAGATTGGTGCCGATCAGATCGTCCCATTGCGCGCTCGTAATGCTGCCCAGCGGCGTGGGATAGAAGCTCGAGGCGTTGTTGACCAGCAGGTCGAGGCCGCCGAAACGCTCGCAGGTCTGCGTGATCAGCTGCGGCAGCCGCGCCGTGTCGCACAGGTCCGCAGCAATGACCGCGGCGCTGCCATCGCGAACCAGGTTCAGCTCCTCGGCCAGCCGCTGCGCCGGCTCGAGTGAGCGGTGACAGTGGATCATGACCTCGGCTCCGGCCGCATGCAGCGCGCGCACGATGTGCGCCCCGACCCGCCGTGCGGCCCCCGTCACGAGCGCGCTGCGCCCGGCCAGCTTGAGCCGAGGAGCCGTGGGCGCTGGGGGTGTAGCCATGACCGCAGCTTATGATGTCCGGTGATCCTTCCTCAATGCTGCCGGGGCTGAACGCGGCGCAGGCATCTCATTCGGCTGCAGTGCTGCGGGCGGTGCGGGCGGCCATCGACACCCACGCCGGCTGGCTCTCGTTCGAGGACTACCTGCGCATCGTGCTGTACGCGCCGGGCCTGGGCTACTACTCGGCCGGCAGCGTCAAATTCGGGCCAGCTGGCGATTTCGTGACCGCGCCTGAGCTGTCGGAGCTCTTTGCGCGCTGCCTGGCCACCCAGTGCGCGCCGCTGCTGGGCGCGCTCGATGCCGACGTACTCGAACTCGGCGCCGGTACCGGCCGGCTGGCCGCCGGACTGCTCACGCGGCTGGCCGAGCTCGGGCAGCTTCCGCGGCGCTATCTGATCCTCGAAGTCAGCGCCGAGCTGCGCGCGCGCCAACTGGCCACACTGCAGGCGCTGCCCGCGGCGCTGGCCGCGCGGGTCGAATGGCTCGAGCGGCTGCCCGCCGAGCCGATCGCTGCCGTGGTGCTGGCCAACGAGGTGGCCGACGCGCTGCCGTTTCAGCGCTTCGCCATCAGTGGTGCGGCCGTGTACGAACGCGGCGTGGGACTGTCGGCGAGCGGAGCGCTGATCGATGCCGACCGTCCAGCGGACGCGAACCTCAGGGCCGAGCTCGAGCGCATCGCCCCGCACGGCTGGCCCCCCGAATACCGCTCGGAGATCCGCCCGCTGCTCGGCGCCTGGATCGCCGCCATTGCTGCCGCGCTCTCGCGCGGGGTGGTGTTCATCATCGATTACGGTCTGCCGCGCCACGAGCACTACCACCCGCAGCGCGACCGCGGCACCCTGCGCTGTCATTTCCGGCACCGCGCGCACGACGATCCCTTTGCCTATCCCGGGTTGCAGGACATCACCGCGTGGGTGGACTTCACGTCCGCGGCGGAAGCGGGCGCCGATTCGCTGCTCGAGGTGGCCGGTTACTGTACCCAGGCGGCGTTCCTGCTCGCCAACGGCATCGAGGCCGAGCTGGCGGCCGCCCCCGATGTGCCCTCGCGCGTACGTCTGGCCTCGCAGGCGCGCCTGCTACTGCTGCCGGGGGAGATGGGCGAGCGCTTCAAGGTCATGGCCCTCACGCGCGGCTGTTCGGAGCCGCTGCGCGGCTTCGCGCTTCAGGATCTGCGGCGCTCGCTCTGAAGACGCTCGAGCCGCTCGATGCGCGCGGCGCGCAGTGCAGCGGCAATCTCTGGACCGTGGAGCGAGCGCATGCGATCGGGGGCGAGCGTGACCTCGCCAGCAGCGGCCGCGGCGTCCGCGAGCAGCGCCCGGGCGGGGAGAGTCCCGCCACGGCTGCCCCGGGCGAGCAGCAACTTCGCGAAGCGCTCCGGGCGGCGGAAGGCGTCGGCGCTCTCGAGCAGCTCGAGCAGCGCCGGCGCTTGGAGGCCGGGGACGCCATCGAGGCCGTCTCCCAGACGGGCGGCCAGCAGCGCCAGTTCACGATGAGGATTCGGCACGTGCAGGCGCTCGCACAGCGCCTGGATCTGCGGCACGGCGGTGGCGGCCAGCAGGGCCGCGAAGCGCACGCCCACATCGGGCGACTGGCGTATGGCGCTGTGCAGCGCGGCGCGATCGGCGTCATTCCAGCGCAGCTCGGGCAGCACCACCGGCAAGGCCTCGCAGTCCTTCAAGGTGTCGAAGAATGCCTCGGGCGTCGGCTCCGCCAGGGCGCGCTCCATCTCGCGCCACACGCGCTCGGGGACCAGCGCAGCTACCTCGCCGTCGCGGACCATGCCCTGCATGAGCGCGCGCGTGGCCGGCGCGACCGTGAACCCGAGTCCGGCGAAGCGGGCCGCAAAGCGCGCCACCCGCAGTACCCGCACCGGGTCTTCCGCGAAGGCGGGCGAGACGTGACGCAGCAGGCGGTGCTCGAGATCGGCGCGGCCGCCGTAAGGGTCGATCAGGGTGCCATCGTCGGCTCGCGCCATGGCATTGATGGTCAGGTCGCGGCGCATGAGGTCCTGCTCGAGACTGACCCCCGGGGAGAACTCAGTGGCAAAGCCGCGGTAGCCTGCGCCCGTCTTGCGCTCGAGACGCGCGAGCGCGTACTCCTCATTGCTTTGGGGATGCAGAAAAACCGGGAATTCGCGGCCGACCAGCCGGTACCCCTGGCGCTCGAGATCCGCTGGCGTGGCGCCGACCACGACCCAGTCACGTTCGGTCACGGGCCGGCCGAGCAACTCATCCCGGACCGCTCCGCCAACCAGATAGACTTGCATGAGCGCATGTTAACCGAGAGCCCCACCCGTCCCGCGCGAGCATTCCGGTTCATCCTGTCGCTGCTGCTGTGCGGTGAGCTCACGGGCTGCAGCGTCACCTACCTCATGCAGGCGACGCAGGGGCAATGGCGCCTCATGCGTGCCCGCCGCCCGATCGATCGGGTGCTGGCCGACCCGACGCAGAGCCCGCAGCTCAAGTCGCGCCTCGAGCTGGTACGGGATGCGCGCGATTTCGCCTCCCGCGAGCTTGCCCTGCCAGACAATCAGAGCTACCGCAGCTACGCCGACCTGAGGCGAGCGTACGTGGTCTGGAATGTCGTGGCAGCGCCGGAGTTCTCGATCAAGCCGCTGCACTGGTGTTTTCCGTTCGTCGGCTGCCTGAGCTATCGCGGCTATTTCCACGAGCGCAGCGCGCGTGCGTTCGCCTCAAGGCTGGCCGCGCGCGGCGACGACACGCTGGTCAGCGGTGTGACCGCCTACTCGACGCTGGGCCACTTCGCCGACCCGGTGCTCAATACCATGATGCGTTACGGTGACCTGGACCTCGTGGCGACCATCTTCCACGAGCTCGCGCACCAGTTGCTCTACGTCAAGGGCGATACGGCATTCAACGAATCCTTTGCCATGACGGTGGAGCAGGAGGGGCTGCGCCGCTGGCTGGCCGCGCGCGGACGCAGCCTCGAGCTGCAGCAGTATCTCGAGCGGCGCGTCGCCGAGCAGCAGATCGAGCACGTCTTCGCCGGCGGGCGCGCCGCGCTCGACCGTCTCTATCACGAGCCGCTGCCGCCCGCGCGCATGCGCGAACGCAAACACGAGACCATGATCGCCATCGGCGAGGCCGTGCGCTCGATCGAGGGCCGTTACGGCATGCACACTGGCTACGACGCCTGGATCCAGGCGGGGCTCAACAACGCCCACCTGGCCTCGATCGCGACCTATTCGGATTGCGTGCCGGGATTCGAGCGACTGCTCGAGCGCGAGGGCGGTCGTTTGCCGGACTTCTACGCCGCCGTGCGCAAGCTTGGCCGGGACCGCAGCGCACGCCAGGAGCTGTGCCGGCAGGGCGCCGCGGCGGCTGAGACTCTTACTGCTATCACCGCGCCGGCAGTGACCGCGGTGACTTCGGGGCCAGCCACAAAGGCGCCCAGGCCCTGAAGCTGCCTGGCCGCAACCCCAGACGCTCGCAACCGTTGTCGCGGCAGACCGCGTCGGCGAGCAGCGAGCGATAGTTATCCAGCGAGAAGGGCTTGCCGGGCAGCAGTCCCAGGATCGCGCCCTGCAGCCACGCGAGCGCGTCGGGCAGCGGGAGCACATGGCAGGGAAGCTGCGCCGTCCGGGCGGTGAGCTGCACCAGTTCGGTGAGGGTCAGGACCGACGGGCCGCACAGCTCATACACCGATCCCACCGACGCGCCGTCATCGAGGGTGCGCATGAACGCCTCGGCCACGTCGCCGACGTAGATCGGCGCCAGGCGGGCCCCGGGGCGCGCCAGCGGCAGCCATCCCGCGCTCAGGCGCAGCAGCGCCGCGAAACGCACGCTCAGGGAATCCCCCGCACCAAAGATCACTGACGGGCGGAAGATGGTCCATTGCAGTCCCGGCGCCTCGCGCACGAGCTTTTCCGCCTCGCCCTTGGTGCGCAGATAGTGGCTGGGCCCGTGCGCGGCGTCGGCGTTGAGCGCGCTCATGTGCAGCAGGCGATGGATGTGCGCCTCGCGCATGGCCCGTAACAGATTGGCCGTGAACTCGACGTGAGCGCGGCGGAAACCTGCGCCACCATGGCCGCGCTCGTTGAGGATGCCGACCAGGTTGATCACGAGGTCGCAGCCTTCGAGACTGCGCCGCAGGAAATCGGGGTGATAGACGTTCCCGACCGCAACTTCCACGCTGGAGAGCGGCAGCAGCGCATCGGCACGCGCCGGGTTGCGGGTCGGAACACAGACGCGGTGGCCGGCGCCGGCCAGGCGCCTGATGAGCTCACGACCGACAAAACCGGTGCCCCCGGTCACGCCGATGAGCAACGGCCCCCGCGCGATCGGCGTCTTCATGGGGTCGGGACCGGCCGCGCGTACTGCATGCGGTGCAGTAAAGCGCGGCGCCGGCCCCGAGTCCATCGGACAGGCGCGACGCGGTCGGTTCAGACCGCGCCGCGACCGCCGTCAGTGCGTCTCGACGCTCACCCGCCGGGGCTCGGGCGCCGGCAGCTTCGGAATGGTGACCTCGAGTACGCCGTTGACGTGGCGGGCCTTGATCTGCTCCTCCTGAACGTTGTCGGGCAGCGTGAAGCGTCGCAGGAACGAGCCCTCGATGCGCTCCAGGCGCTCGAAGCCCTTCTGATTCTCGCGATGCTCGAAGTGCCGCGCGCCACGCAGCGTCAGCACGCGATTCTCGGCCGTAATGCTGATGTCCTTGGGCTCCACGCCGGGCAGATCCGCGCGCACCACGAATTTGTCCGGCTCCTCGTGGATGTCCACCGTGGGAATCCACGCCACCGAGCTCTCACCCGTGGCCGCCGGCGCGGCGAAGGTGTCGCCGAAGATCTGATCGATCTGCCGATGCAGCCGGTCCATGACGTGCCAGGGCTCGTAACGTACCAATGTCATGTTCGCAATCCTCCAAAAAAGTGTGATGAATCGACGCTGGGTCAATCCCACAAGAGCCGTGGCTCCTGTCGTTGCACAGGGATCTGAGGCTGCGGACATGGAGTTTCAAGGGCTGCCGTGTGGATAGGCTGTGGGTGCCCTGTGTGCGACCTGTGCCGCAGCGGTGCGCATCCGGTGGGGATCCGGTGCGGATCCGGTGGACACAAGATCTAGGGCTTCGCCCGGGGTTGAGAAGGGGGGAGCGGGGAAACTTTTTGGTCGCACCGGTGCTGCGAATATTGATGTAATACCATGATTTTACTTATTTAAAGTACCAGGTTTTATTATTTCATAATCTTGACGGTGACCATTCGGCTTGTTTATCTTGCGTCAAGCGCACAACAAGATCTTGTGGTGCCTCAAGACAGACTTTTCGCGCGATTTTCGGCGACAGGGAGAGCGCTAGTACCATGAACTCCGTCATGAAACTCGTCACTCGGGAGCTCGATTCCATTCCCTTCCAGGAAGCCTCGCTGGATATCTGGGACAAGAAGTATCGACTGAGCTCCAAGGAAGGCGAGCCGCTCGATGGCAGCATGGACGATACCTATAAACGGGTCGCGCGCGCGCTCGCCGATGTGGAGCGCGAGGAGCTGCGCGAGGTGTGCTACGAGCGCTTCCTGTGGGCGCTGCGCCAGGGGGCGATTCCCGCCGGCCGTGTAACCTCCAATGCCGGGGCCTGGGAGCACAAGCCGGCGACCTCGACCATCAACTGCACGGTCTCGGGCACGATCCGCGACTCGATGGACGACATCCTGGGCAAGGTGCACGAGGCCGGCCTGACGCTCAAGGCCGGCTGCGGCATTGGCTACGAGTTCTCGACCCTGCGTCCGCGGGGCGCCTACGTCTCCGGCGCCGGCGCCTATACCTCCGGACCGCTGTCGTTCATGGATATCTACGACAAGATGTGCTTCACGGTGTCCTCGGCCGGCGGCCGCCGGGGCGCCCAGATGGGTACCTTCGACGTGGGCCATCCCGATGCCATGGACTTCATCCGCGCCAAGCGCGAGAACGGCCGGCTGCGGCAGTTCAACCTGTCGCTGCTGATCAGCGACGAGTTCATGCAGGCGGTGCGCGAGGAGGGGGACTGGAAGCTCGCCTTCCCATTCACGCGGCGCGAGTACGAGGCCGAAAAGCCGGACCTGAACGACGCGACCCAATTCGTCTGGCGGGAATGGCCGGTGCACGAGGGCTACGTGGCCAACGAGGAGGGACTGGTCGCCTGCCGCGTCTACAAGACGCTGCCGGCGCGGCGCATGTGGGACGTGATCATGTCCTCGACCTACGATTTCGCCGAGCCCGGCTTCATCCTGATCGACCGCGTCAACGACATGAACAACAACTGGTGGTGCGAGAACATTCGCGCCACCAACCCATGCGTGGCCGCCGATACGCGTCTGGCCACGCAGTTCGGCATGGTGCGCATCGGGGACCTCTACGAGAGCGGTGCGGATCTGCAGGTCACCGTCGACCGTCGCGCGCTCGGCCAGCGCGGCACCGGCGTCGAGGTGCGCCCGGCCGTGCCGGCCTTCATAACCTCCGAGCATGCCGACATCTACCGCGTCGTCACCGAGGCCGGCTATGAGATCCGGGCCACGGCGTGGCATGACTTCTACACCAGCCGCGGCAAGATCAAGCTCAAGGATCTCAAGCCCGGCGATGAGCTGTTGATTCAATCCGGCAAGGGACAGTTCGGCCGCGAAGGCAGCCCCGAGCTCGGTATGCTGCTGGGCCTGCTGACCGGCGATGGCCACTTCACGCATCGCGGCAAGGGCGAGCAGGCGGCGATCATCAATCTGTGGGGACTGGATCGCGAGTATGCCGAGACCGTGGTTCGTTGCATCAACGCCATGATCGCCGGCGTAGCTGCGACGTCCAGGAATTACGCCGTCAGCGCGGTCGCCGTGCCCGAACGCAATCTGATCATGATCCGCTCCATCTTGCTGGCGCGCGTGCTCGAGCACTACGGCTTCACCGCCAAGAGCAAACTGCAGGTGCCCGAAGTGGTGTGGCGCGGCAGCGAGGCATGCGTCAAGGCCTATCTGCGAGCGCTGTTTCAGACCGATGGAACGGTGAATATTTCGGGGCGCGGCAACAGTTGCTCGGTAAGACTGGCGTCCAGTCATTTGCCGTTGTTGAAAGAGGTACAGATGTTGCTGGCGAATGTCGGCGTATTTGCGCGCATTTATAAGCGGCGCGAAGCGGGCCGACGAACGTTACCTGACGGCCGTGGCGGCCATCGCGCTTTTGAATGCCAGGCCGATTACGAGTTGACCATTGACGGAACGTCGCGCGAGCGATTTATGTCGGAGGTAGGTTTTCTATCCGAACTGAAGAATTCCAAATATAGCGCTTGGGTTCACGGCAGGGCTCTAAGGCAAGAACAGCGTTTCACGACACGCATTGTCGATATCAAATACGTTGGAACTGAAACAGTATATGATACGACCCAATCTGACAAAAATGCCGTAATATTCAATGGGATAGTGACGGGGCAATGTGGCGAACAACCGCTTCCGCCATACGGCTCCTGTCTGCTTGGGTCGGTGAATCTCACGCGCTTCGTGCGCGAGCCGTTCACGCCGCAGGCGCGCTTTGACTGGGACGAGTACCGGGAAGTGGTGCGCGTGTTCACGCGCATGCTCGACAACGTGGTCGAGATCAACGGCCTGCCGCTGAGCTATCAGCGCGAGGAGATCCAGCGCAAGCGCCGCCACGGCATGGGCTTCCTGGGCCTG
>DATDHV010000129.1:0-4112 GCA_036521395.1 Steroidobacteraceae bacterium
GCTCGATCAGCATTGGCGCGATCACCTGGCGGCCATGGACTACCTGCGCCAGGGCATACACCTGCGCGGCTACGCGCAGAAGGACTATCGCTTCGAGTACAAGCGCGAGGCGTTCGAGCTGTTCTCGGCCATGCTCGGGCGCGTCAAGTTCGATACGGTCTCGACGCTGACCAAGATCGAGGTGCGCACCCAGGAGCAGATCGACCGCGAGGAGGCCGAGCGGCGCGCGCGGCTCATGCGGGCGCTGGAGGCCCAGCACGCCGAGGCGCAGTCCGCGCTCGGCGTACCCGAGGCCAGCGCGGCCGATGCCGCCCTGGGCGTACCGCCGCCGGCGGCCGGCCTGGCTGGCATGGCCGGCGTGGCCGGCGCGCAATCCCTGGAGCCGGTGGCGCCCTTCGTGCGCTCGGATCGCAAGGTGGGGCGCAATGAGCCCTGCCCGTGCGGGTCGGGCCGCAAATACAAGCACTGCCACGGTGCGCTGGCCGGTACGCAGTGACGCCCGGGGACACGGTCCGCGTGGCCGCGGCGGTGCTGTTCGATGGCTCTGGCCGGGTGCTGATCGCACAGCGGCCGGCCGGCAAGCACATGGCCGGTTACTGGGAATTCCCGGGCGGCAAGCTCGATGCCACGGAAACGGCCGAGCGGGCGCTGCAGCGGGAGTTGCGCGAGGAACTCGGCGTCGAACTGCACCGCTGTCATCGGCTGCTGCAGTTGCGGCATGATTACGCCGACCGAGCGGTGGAACTCGAGGTGTTCGTCGTCGATGAGTCGCGCGGCGAACCCTCAGGCCTCGAGGGCCAGGCGCTGCGCTGGGTGGCGATCGCCGAGCTGTCGCAGCAGCGGCTCCTGCCGGCCGACCGTCCGATCGTTGAGGCTCTAACTGGTTACGAGGGGATTGCACATGGCGCAGGACACCGGACTGCCAGACATTCAGCTCGATAGCGCCGCACTGTATCGGGAGGACATCTTTACCGATCGCAAGGCGGGGACCATTCGCCGGCTGGTCCCCGTGCTGCTCGATGGCAGCACCGATCCGAACCGGGCGGTGCTGTTCTCGGGCCAGACGCAGCTACTGACGCCCAACGGCGTGCTGCCGCTGGGCTTCGAGATCGAAGCGAGCTCACTGCAGGATGCCATCGCCAAGTTCCCGGACGCGGTGAAGGAGGCCCTGGAGCAGGCTATCGAGGAGGCGCGGGAGTTCCGGCGAGAAACCGCCTCGCGTATCGTCGTGCCGGATGTCGGGGGCGGCATGGGCGGCCCCGGCGCGCTGCCCGGGGGCGGCAAGATCAAGCTCTGAGCCGCTCAGTCATCGCGCGGCGCATCGGCGCCGCGGGCCTCCTGGTCGGTGAATTCCGGCGCCGAGCCGGGAATCGCGTGCTGCTCGCCGAGCCACGCGCCCAGATCGATCAGCCGGCAGCGCTCGCTGCAGAACGGGCGGTAGGGAAACTCATCCGACCACTCGATGGCGCGTTTGCAGGTGGGACAGTGCGGCCGCGCGGGCATGGCGCGCGCTCAGATGCAGCAGATCAGCGTGAACGGCACATCGCCTTCGGCCTGGGTGGAGCGGTGCTCGATGCCGTGCCATTTGAGGAAACGCATGCTGCAGCGGTAGTGGCTGCCGCTGATCTCGGGATAGAGCGCAATCTCCGGCGGCAGGCTGATGCGCAGCAACTGGTACGGGGTATCGCGATCGAAGTTGACGTTGAACACCCCGCCGACGGCGATCTCCTCGCGCGGCCGCCCGCTCTGGCGTGTGAGCCAGAGCAGCTCGGCGATGGCATCGCATAACGGGCGCAGCAGCGTGAGCCAGCGGCCAAAAGCCGCGATGCGGCTGTCCGCCGGCTGGTTGAGCCAGAAGAAGTAATCCGGCAGGTCGAACTCGCAGGTACCCCCGGGAATGGCGCTGCGGTGTTTGATCGAGGCCAGGAACTCCGAATCCCGCAGCGGCGCCAGCCACGCGCCCCCGACGGCGCCGAGTTCGGCGCGCAGCCGCGCCAGATTGGTCATCAGGGCGCGCAGGCGGGCGGCGTCGATGCCGGCCCGGTTCTGGAATTCGTTGAGCAGCGCCAGGTGGCGCTCGAGCTCCTTGAGCACATCGCTGCGCACATCGCCCCGCGTGAGGATGGCGAGGATATCGAGCAGGCTATCGACCGCGGCGCGGCTGCCCCACGGCGTGCCTTTCTCGTTGTGGTAGAGCGCCTGGCTGTAGAGGAAATCCAGGCGCAGGAAGGTGCGCATCCGCTCGTTGAGCGGCTGCTCGAAGATCGACGGCTCCGGGGCGGCCTCGGGTGTGGTGGCAGGCTCGGCCATGGAGCTATTGTGCTTGAGGCCTGACGCGCCCGTAAATGTTCCGACTCACAATCGCGTGCCGCTGGCCGCGAACTCCAGATACCTCGCGTGCAGCGCCGCTACCCGCGGCTCGAGCAAGGCGACATCGCCGTCATTGACGATCAGATCATCGGCAGCCGCGAGCCGGGCGGCCCGGCCGGCCTGCGCATCGAGCATGGAGCGCGCCGCCGGCTCGCTCAGGCCGGAGCGGGCGCGCAGCCGCGCGAGCTGCAGGCGCTCGGGGCAGTCGACCACCAGCACCCGGTCATAGTCGCCGGCGGTCCGGGTCTCGACCAGCAGCGGCACCACGTGGATCTGGTAGGGACCGTCCGAAATCGCGGCCAGCTCCTGCATGCGCTCGGCGATGGCCGGGTGCAGCAGCGCCTCGAGCTCGCGGCGGGCGTGCGCGTCCTCGAATACCAGGCGGCGCAGGGCCGACCGGTCCAGATCGCCGTCCTCGCGGCGGATGGCGGGTCCGAAGCATTCGAACAGCTGTTCCCGCAGGGGCGTGCCCGGCGCGACCACCTCGCGCGAGATTATGTCAGCATCCAGGACCGGTATGCCGCGGGCGGCGAACAGGTCCGATACCGTGGTCTTGCCGCTCGCCACTCCGCCGGTCAGCGCAATTCGCGGTGCCCACGCAGACGAAGGCGGGGGCGAGGGCGAGGTCGGGGGCGGTGCGCTCATCCGGCAGGGGCGCCGTAGAGGCCGAGGTAGCGGTCCACGATCTGCGGGCCCCACATCATGACGATCCAGCCGGCTGCCGCCAGGAAGGGCCCGAAGGGGATGGGAACCCCGCGCTGATGGCGCCGCAAGGCGATGAGCACAATCCCCGTCAGCGCCCCGACCAGGGCCGCCAGCAGCACGATGGGCAGCAGCATGTGCCAGCCCAGCCACGCGCCCAGGGCTGCGAGCAGTTTGAAGTCCCCGTAGCCCATGCCTTCCTTGCCCGTCAGCAGTCGGAAGACATGATAGACGGCCCACAGCGAGACATAACCCAGGGCTGCCCCGGCGATGGCGTTCGCCGGTCCCACAGGCAGGCTGTGCGCGGACGGGGCCCAGCCCGCAACACTGGCGAGCAACCCCAGCCACAGCAGCGGCAGCGTCAGGGAATCGGGCAGGAGCTGGTGATCCAGGTCGATGAAGGTCAGCGCGATCAGGAACCAGGTGACCAGCACGGCGCAGGCGGTGTCTGGGCCGAAGCCGAAGCGGTAGACCACGAGCGCGGTCAGCACGCCACAGAGTGCTTCGACCGCCGGGTAGCGGGCGCTGATGCGGGCCTGGCAGCTCGCGCAGCGGGCGCGCAACGCCAGGTAGCTCAGCAGCGGAATGTTGTGCAGCGCCTTGATGGGCGCGTGGCAGGCCGGACAGGTCGAGCGCGGCACCACGAGATTGAACGCCGCCGCCGGGGCAGCGACCTGGCTCGCAGCCAGCTCGGCGCAGTCAGCGCGCCATTGCCGGTCGAGCATGACCGGCAGGCGGTAGATCACGACATTGAGAAAGCTGCCGATGACCAGCCCCAGCACGAGCGCCAGCGCGACCAGCACGGCCGGCGATTGGGCCAGGGCCTCGGCCACGCTCAGCCGACGACGGAACCGAGCTTGAAGATGGGCAGATACATGGCGATCACGAGGCCGCCGACGAGCACGCCCAGGATCAGCATGATCAGCGGCTCGAGCAGGCTTGACATGCTATCTACAGCGGCGTCGACGTCGTCCTCGTAGAACGACGCGACCTTGGCCGCCATGGTGTCGAGCGAGCCCGACTCCTCGCCGACCGCGATC
>DATDHV010000130.1:0-2688 GCA_036521395.1 Steroidobacteraceae bacterium
GGTCTCGTTCACCAAGGGGTGCTACACCGGCCAGGAAGTCATCGCCCGGGCGCACTATCGCGGTCGGGTCAAACGCCGGATGCAACGCTTCGAGACGCTGGCGGCCGCGTCACTCGCGCCCGGAGATGCCGGCCAGCTCGAAGACGGACGTGGCTTCCGCGTGGTGGAGAGCGTGGTTCGGGCCGATGGCTGCAGCGAGTTCCTGGCAGTGGCACCGCTGCCGGCGACCCACGGCGCCGAGTCCGATGCCGAACCGGTCGCTGCGCCCGCGGCAGCTACGGCGACCGCGTTCACGCGCGCGCGCGCGTTACCACTGCCCTATCCGCTGCCGGACTGACCGGCTTACCTGCCTCAGCTGCTGACGGTCGAGCTGCCGCTGCTGACGGCCTTGAGCACACGCTGCGGCTGCGCCACGCCGTAACCCTGCGCAAAGTCGACGCCGATGTTGCGCAACATCTGGATGATCTCGGCGTTCTCGGCAAACTCGGCGATGGTCTGCTTGCCGGTCAGGTGCCCGATCTCGTTGATCGAACGCACCATCTCGCGGTCGATCGGATCGTGCAGGATCTCGCGCACGAAGCTGCCATCGATCTTGAGAAAATCGACCGGGAAGTGCTTGAGATAGCCGAACGAGGACAGCCCGGTGCCGAAATCGTCGAGCGCGAACTTGCAGCCGAGCTGCTTGAGCGCCTGGATGAAGCGGTTGGCCTGCGAGAAGCTCGCCACCGCGGCGGTCTCCGTGATCTCGAAGCAGATCTTGGAGGCGTCGAGCCCACTCTTATGGAATTGGTCGATGACGTAGGGCAGGAACTTGTCGTCGCCGAGGCTCTGGCCGGAGAGGTTGATGGAGCACATGGCGAGCCGCTCGCGCTCGTCGGCCTCCGACACCAGCCAGCGCAGGGCGTTCTCGAGCACCCAGCGGTCGATGCTCGGCGTGATGCCGTAGCGCTCGGCGGCGGCGATGAAGTTGTCGGGCGCGACGATGCGGCCGTTCTCATCGCGCATGCGCAGCAGCAACTCGTAGTGCGCACCGATCTCGGGCTTCTGCAGCGGCAGGATCGGCATGCGGAACAGCTCGAAGCGGCCCTCCTCGAGCGCCGCATTGATGCGCGCGGCCCACTGCATCTCGCGGCGGCGGCGCATAAGCTCGATGTCGTTCTCGGCAAAGCTGTGCACGCGATTGCGCCCGAGCTCCTTGGCCGCGGCACAGGCACTGTCGGCGGCCGAGATTATCGAGGCGACGTCCTCGTTATCGGCGGTGATGGGCACCACGCCGATGCTCGCCCCGAGCCGGAACACGCGCTCTTCCCAGCTGAAGCGGAAATTGCGCACCGACTCGCGCACCGATTCGGCCATGCGCATGGCCTCATCGAGCGTGCAGCTCTCGAGCAGGATGCCGAACTCGTCCCCGCCCAGGCGCGAGAGCGTGTCGCGCCAGCGCACCTTCGATTTCAGCAGCGCACCCATCTGCCCGAGCAGGGCATCGCCGGCGCTATGGCCGCAGGTGTCGTTGACGATCTTGAACTGATCGATGTCCAGGTAGCACAGCGCGTACGAGGCCTCGCGCGCCTTGGCGCTCTTGAGGGCGCGTTCGACCCGGTTCTCGAATTCACGGCGGTTGACCAGCCCGGTCAGCAGATCGTGGCTGGCGTGATAGCTCAGTCGCCGATTGAGCTCGCGCGACTCGCTTACGTCGTGGAATACCAGCACGCCGCCGCCGACCTTGCCGTTACCGGCGCGGATGGGCGAGGCGGTGCTCTCCACGTACAGCTCGTTGCCGTCGCGCCGGATCAGCAGCATGGGGCGCACCGACTTGATCGGTCGCGCGCGGCGGATCGAGACGGTGAGTGGATTCTCGAGCGGCTCGCAGGTCTCCTCGTGGAAAGCGCGGAAGATCTCCTCCACCGGACGCCCCATGGCATCCTCGAGCCGCCAGCCCGTGAGCTGCTCGGCCACCGGGTTGATGTAGTCGATGGTGGAAACCGCATCGGTCGTGATCACCCCGTCGCCGATGGACTGCAGCGTGATCTGGGCGCTCTCCTTCTCGCGGAACAGCGCCTCCTCGTACAGCTTGCGCTCGGTGATGTCGAGCTCGACGCCGACCAGGCGCAGCAGGCGGCCGTGGGCGTCGAGCTGCGCCTTGGCCCGGCTGATGACCCAGCGCCACTCGCCGCTGCGATGACGCATGCGGTGCACGCTCTCGAAAATCGGGGTCTTGCTCGCCACGTGCTCGCGAATGGCCGCCTGCACGCGCGAGGAATCGTCCGGATGCACCAGGCTGCGCCAGTCGAAGCCGCCCTTGAGGTCGGCCTCGTCGTAGCCGAGCATGGCGCGCCAGCGCGGCGAGAAGTAGACGTCGTTACCCTCGACGTCGAAGTCCCAGAGCCCATCGTTGGCGGCGAGTTCGGCGAGCGCATTGCGCTCCTCGATGCGCCCCAGCGCCAGGGCCAGGCGCACGCGCTCGAGCCCGGTGGCCAGGCTGGTGCCGAGCAGCTTCATGAGCAACTGCAGGTTGACGTCGAACGCCCCGCGGGGCAGACCGTACGCCAGTCCGAGGAACCCGGCGGGACGATCCTTGAGGCGGAAGGAGACCAGCAACGCCGCGCCGATGGCGAGCTCGGCCAGCGCGCCGGCGTCGTCGGCCTGCTCCCGGCGTGGCGAGGCCGTATCGCGGAACTCGGACAGCTT
>DATDHV010000131.1:0-8154 GCA_036521395.1 Steroidobacteraceae bacterium
ATGACGGCGATCATCGCCTGCTTGTCGCCCGGCGGCCCGTAGCCGAAGCTCATGCTCATGCAGCCGAGGCCCAGAGCTGATACTTCCAGGCCATGTCCAAGTGTGCGCATCTGCATGGTTGCTCCTTATCCGCCGCCCTGAGCAGCGCCTCCGCCCCGGGGGTACATCTTACAAGCGGCGAGGACAGCGCTACATGGCGGCGCTAGCGCGCTGCATGAATGAGTCCGCGCTCGAGCAGATACCGACCCAGGATGCAGAAATAGAGATAGCCCCGGCGGTCGCCGCAGCGCTCGACCACGCGCTCGAGCCGGGCTCGCGGACCCGCGTGCAACAGCTCCCGCAGCCCACGCAAGGCCCCGACATCGCCCGGCGGAAACACATCCGTGCGACCCAGGCCGCGCAGCATCACCAGGCCGGCACTCCAGGGCCCGATGCCGGGCAATCCGCTCAACGCGGCCAGAGCATCCGGCGTCGCCATGGCCGATAGCCGTGCTTCGGACAACTCGCCGTCGGCGATCGCGCGGGCGATGGCGCGCAGCCCCTGGGCCTTGCGGGTGCTCAGGCCGCACGCCCGTAACGACGGCACGCGCGCCTGGCCGACGGTCGCGGCCGTCGGGAATGCGCGGCAGCGGCGACCGCCGTGTTCGACATGGGCCCCGAAACGATGCACGAGTCGCGCCACGATGGCCACGCCCGCATCCAGGCTGAGCTGCTGGAAGGGCACCACATTCGCGAATGCTTCGAACAAGTCGGCGAAGCGCGGTGGACGCATGCCGCGCAGCGCACGCACCGTGGCGCTCAAGGTGCCGTTTACAGCCCTCAGAGTCTGCAGTGGCTCCGGATCCAGATCGAGTCCGAGCATCCGACGCACGGTCCGGGCCGCTTCCAGGCGCATCGGACCCGATACGCCCCCGCCCAGAACGCGAAGCCGCACATCGGGCGCATCTATGCTGCCGCGATTGCGCACCTCGACCAGCGCGGTGCCGCCCGTCAGCGTCAGTGCCCGCAGGTAAGTGGCGCGCTCCCACCGGTCGAGCGGATTGGACGGGCGGCGCTGGAGCACGCGCACGGTCGCCTCGAGGTGATACGGCGCCCTGACGACCAGTCGGGTCGCGCGGCCGGCCCGCTCACGCACCCGGCCGGGGCCCGCTGCCCGCGATGGTGTCGAGCGCAATGAGGGAGTGGGCGTAAGCGCCGCCGGCGCGCATTTCCACGGCGACCCAGATGGCCTTCATGATCTCCTGCGCCGTGGCACCGCGCCGCAGCGCCGCCTGGGTGTGACCGCGGATGCAGTACGGACATTGTGTGACATGTGCCACCGCGACCGCGATCAATTGCTTGACCTTGGTCGGCAGCGCGCCGTCGCTGAATACCCGGTCGCCAAATGCCTTGAATGCATCCTGTATGTCGGGCGCGAGCTCCCGACGTGCCGCATTGAGCTCCGGAGTCGAGTGCGGATAGATCTCGGCCGGCATCGCAGACTCTCCTTTGTAAAACCGGTCACCGCCGGGCATTTTACCGTTGACGGGTCCCGATCCCATGCGTGGCCGTTTCTGCCGTGGCCCTGGCGCGCTATGATCGGATGGGGGCGGACCCAGGGAGAGGGAAAAATGAACACGCAGTCTCATGATGCTCGTACCACGCTGGCAATCACGCTGATGGCACTGGGCCTCGGCCTCATGGCATTCGCGCCGATGCGCGCGCGTGCCGACGTCACCGTGGACCAGCAGACCTCGATGAGCGTCGCCGGCATGAATATCGACATCACCTCGGTCGAGCTCACCAGCGCGGACAAGCAGCGCCGGGATACCACCACGCAGTGCCACGGCATTCTGGCCCTGGTGTGTCACGATGTGCAGAGCGGGGAGATCGTGCGGCTGGACAAGGAGCTCGAATGGCAGCTCCAACCGAAGAAGAAGGTCTACGCCGAGAGGACGTTTCCGACCCCGGAACAGCGCGCCATGGCGCAGCAGAAGCTGCAGGAGACCATGGATGAGATGAAGAAGTGTCCGGTGCCGCAATCACAATCCACGCCGCAGTCCGGCCCGGATACCTCGCACTGTCAGATGAGCCCCCCGAACGTGACGGTCAATCAGTCGGATGAGCACGCCGCGCTGGTTGGGCACGACACACGCAAATCCAGTGTCGTGATTGCGCAAAGCTGCACCGATACGCAGACCGGCGACGTCTGCGAGATCGACTACGGCTTCGACGTGTGGCTGACGACGGACACTATTGCAGGCATGGATGAGCGCCGGGCCTTTGCGCAACACTACATGGCTGCACAGGGGCTCGATCTGAACAATCCGCAGCTCCAGGGCGCCATGCAGCAGTTCATGGCCCCCTACGCCGATGCGCTCAAGCAGTTGCAGTCGAAGTCTTCGGATCTGAAGGGCTATCCGCTGCGCACCACCTTCTATATGGCCTTCGGCGGCCCGCACTGTGGCAAGGCGCAGCAGGCGCAGAAACAGCAGGCCAGCGGGGGCACCGGCCTGGGGCTGCGCGGCATCGCCGCCAACGCGATCAGTGGCGGCCTCACGGGGATGTTTCACCACAGCGTCAACCCGAACACCAGCACCGTGGGCGGCGCGGTGGCCGCCAACGCCGCCGATCAGACCGCCGATAACGCAGCCAATGCCACCGCCAACGCGGCTACGCGAGCTCCGACACCGACACCGACGCCGGCGAGCGCTACGCCCTCGCCGGACACGCAGATGCAGCGGGTGGTCACCATGACGAATGAGACCAGGTCGATCGATACCTCGAGCATCTCCTCCGGCCAGTTCGAGATTCCGACGGGGTGGACGCTACAGGTGCCGCAGGCGGCGAAGGATCGGCAGTTCACCTGTCCCACGTCCAAACAATAGGCGCCCGGGCTCACTGCTTCGTGCGGGTCCTGCCCATGAAGTCGCGCTTGCCCAGGGGCACGCCCTTCCAGCGCAGAATGTCGTAGGCCGTGGTGGCGTGGAAGTAGAAGTTGGGCTGGGAGAACGACAGCAGGAAATTCTCGGCGCTGTAGTCGCGGAAGTTCTCGCCAAATGAAAAGCGCACGTCGCGGCCGGCGAACCCATCGATCTCGGCCGGATCGATGCGCCCGAGTGCCGTGAGCGTCTCGGCGATCCGGCTCCGTAGCGCGGCAAAGGTGTCCGGGGGCACCGTGAGATCGGGCGAGAAGGCCCCCTTGCGAACGCCTTCGATGGCGCCCAGCGAGTGTACGGCCGTGGACTTCACCTGGTAGGCGAAGGGCAGCATGTCGGCAGCCAGCCGGGCCTGAATGAGCTCCTGCGGCGCCCAGCCCTGCTGCGTGCAATGGGCCTCCGCCTTGTCGAGCAGGGCGGCTACCGCCCCGAGGATCTGCTGGAAGCCTGGAATGGTGGCAGCGTAGAGCGAGACAGCCATGGTGGCGACGGTAGTGCAGTGGCGACGCCAACGCCAGCGCCGCTGACAATAATTCCGGCCGTCCTGTCGATTTTATCGCTGCTGCTTCGTCGTCCGGGTAAGGCCTGCTACGGCTGATCCAACCCGGACAAAAGGAGAGCAATCATGCGAGTGATGGTAATCGTCAAGGCCACCAAGGACTCCGAGGCCGGCGTGCTGCCGAGCCGTGAGCTGCTGGCGGAAATGGGGCAGTTCAACGACCAGCTCGTCAAGGCAGGCGTCATGCTGGCGGGGGAGGGATTGCACGCCAGCGCCAAGGGCGTGCGCGTGAAGTTCGGCGGTGGTAAGAGCACGGTGATCGACGGACCGTTCACCGAGACCAAGGAGCTCATCGCGGGCTTCTGGCTGTGGCAGGTGCGCTCGCTCGAGGAGGCCGTCGAGTGGATTCGACGCTCACCCTTCGGGAAGAGCAATGAGACCATCGAGATCCGGCGCGTGTTCGAGGCTGAGGACTTCGGCGCCAACCTGACGCCCGAGCTCAAGGCCCAGGAGCAGCGCCAGCGCGAGCACAACATCGGCCGGGATTCATAGCGGCCTGAGTGGGCCCGGAGTTGCGCACCGCAGCCGTCGATGCTGTCATCGACCGCCATGACGGCCGCGCGCACGCATCGCACCATCGAGGCCCTGTGGCGCATCGAGTCTGCGCGCCTGATTGGCGCGCTTGCACGGCTCGTGCGGGACGTAGGCCTCGCCGAGGAGTTCGCGCAGGACGCGCTCGTGACGGCGCTCGAGCAATGGCCACGTACGGGCATTCCGGACAAGCCCGGTGCCTGGCTCATGACCACCGCGCGGCATCGGGCCATCGACTGGCTGCGGCGGGAGCGCATGCGCTCGCGCAATCACCAGCTCCTGACCCATGAGTCCGGGATGGACCAGCAATCCGATACGGATGAGATCGCAGATGATCTGCTGCGCCTCATGGTGGTGGCCTGTCATCCGCTGTTGCCAACCGAGTCACGCACGGCGCTGACGCTGCGACTGCTCGGCGGGCTGACCACGACCGAGATCGCACGCGCCTTTCTGGCCTCTGAGGCCACGATCGCGCAGCGCCTCGTGCGCGCCAAGCGCACGCTGCGCGAAGCGGGGGTGCCGTTCGAGACTCCACGCGGCGAGCAGCTCAGCGCGCGCCTGTCCTCGGTGCTTGAGGTGATCTACCTGATCTTCAACGAGGGCTATGCGGCAACTGCGGGGGCCGATTGGATGCGACCGGTGCTGTGCGAGGAAGCCCTGCGCATCGGCCGCATCCTGGCCGAGCTCGTGCCGCGCGAGGCCGAGGTGCATGGCCTGGTGGCGCTGATGGAGCTTCAGGGCTCGCGCACGCGCGCGCGCGTCGGACCGGACGGTGAGCCCATCCTGCTGGGCGATCAGAATCGCGCGCGCTGGGACCGGCTCCTCATAGGCCGGGGACTCACGGCGCTCGCGCGCGGGGAGGCCATCACCGAGGTTCGAGGCCCCTATCTACTGCAGGCCGCGATCGCGGCCTGTCACGCACGGGCCGTGACCGTGGAGGACACGGACTGGGAACAGATTGCGGCCCTGTACGCGCAGCTCGCCCGCCTGACCTCCTCACCGGTGGTGGAGCTCAATCGCGCCGTGGCCATCGCCATGGCACAGGGCCCTGCGGCCGGCCTCGCGCTCGCCGACCGGCTGGTTGCGGAGGGCTCGCTCGAGCACTATCACCTGTTGCCGAGCGTGCGCGGCGACCTGCTGTCGAAGCTCGGCCGTAACGGGGAGGCGCGCGCCGAGTTCGAGCGCGCCGCTGCATTGACGCACAATGAGCGCGAGCGGCGACTGCTGCTCGACCGCGCCGGCGCTTGCGGCGCGGAACCGTGAATCGGAGTCGATCATGCCATTCATGCTGTTGATCGTTGAAACGCCCGAGCAGCGTCGCGGCCGCCCGCTTCCGGATGGCCAGGCGTTCTATGCCCGCATGCTCGAGTACAGCCGCAAGCTGCAGGCGCGCGGCGTACTGCTGGCCAGCCATTCGCTCAAAAGCGAGGCCGTTCGCGTGCACGTGCGTGCCGGCAAGCCGAACGTGCTGGACGGGCCGTTCACCGAGTCCAAGGAGCTCATCGGCGGCTTCTTCCTGCTCGATTGCGCCACCCAGGATCAGGCACGCACCTGGGCGGCGCAGTGTCCGGCGGCGGAATGGGCGACCATCGAGATTCGCGAGGTCGGGCCCTGCTACAGCTGAGCATGCTGCTGCGACTGAGGGCGTTGCCTCGCGCCGCTGTTATTCAATATGCGAAGCAGTACGCTCCGGGCGGCGCTCGGGCTTATAGAATTCATGCAGGAGAACAGGGCAGGGGTAGGGTCTTTGACAGCGTTTCGTTGTGCCATCCTGGCGCTGGTCGCCGGTTTATCGGCCTGCGGCGGCGACGGCACGAGCAGCTTCGCCACTCCACCCGGCGCCGGCAGCCCCAACGGTGGCAGTTCCAGCAGTGGCAGCTCTAGCAGCGGCGCCAGCTCTTCCGGCGGTGGCGATGGCTGGTTGGTCGGTGTGTTCGAGCCGTCCGCCCATTTCGCGGCTCAATGCCAGAACCCGCGCGCGGGCATCGATCCGACGACCCACCAGCCGTATCCCGACGTGCGGGGCACGACGCTCGATGAGAACAACTTTCTGCGCTCATGGACCAACGAACTCTACCTCTGGTACAGCGAGGTGCCGGATCTGGATCCGGGCGCGTATGCCACGACGGCGACCTACTTCCCGTTGCTCAAGACCTCGGCGCTGACTTCCACGGGCAATCCCAAGGACAAGTTCCACTTCACCTACGCGACCGCCGTATGGGAGCAGCTCTCCCAGGCCGGCGTGAACATAGGCTATGGCCTGGACTGGGACATCGCCGCGAGTATGCCGCCACGACAGGTCTACGCCGCCTATATCTGGCCGGGTGAGGCGGCCGCGACCGCCGGGATCGTGCGCGGGGACCAGGTGCTGGCGATCGACGGCATCGACATGGTCAACGCCGATGACGGCGCGAGCGTCGATGCGCTCAATGAGGCGCTCTCGCCCACGACGGCCGGGGAGTCGCACGTGTTCACGCTCCAGGATCCGGGCGCGAGCACGACCCACGATGTGACCCTGCAAGCCGCGAACCTGACCGAGACCCCGGTGCCGATCGTCAAAGCGCTGAGCACGCCCACCGGAGCGGTGGGCTACATCCTGTTCAACGACCATATCGCCACCTCCGAGCAGGAGCTCATTGATGCGGTGACTACACTGCGCGCGGACAGCGTCATCGATCTGGTGCTCGATCTCCGCTACAACGGCGGCGGGTATCTCGACATCGCGAGCGAACTCGCCTACATGATCGCAGGTCCCGGCCCGACGGCCGGCCAGGCGTTCGACCAGATCACGTTCAACGGCAAGTATCCGAGCACCAATCCGGTCACCGGCACGGCGCTGAGCCCGACGCCCTTTCACACCACCACGCAGGGTTTCTCGGCGCAGGCCGGCTCACCGCTGCCCTACCTGGCACTGCCGCGCGTGTTCGTCCTGACCGGCCCGGGCACCTGCTCGGCGAGCGAGGCCATCATCAACAGCCTGGATGGCGTCGGGGTGCAGGTGATCCAGATCGGCAGCACCACCTGCGGCAAACCGTATGGCTTTTATCCACAGGACAACTGCGGCACCACCTATTTCTCGATCCAGTTCCAGGGAGCGAACGCCCAGGGGTTTGGCAATTACCCAGACGGATTCTCGCCTCAGAACTCCACCGTGACGACGAGCGCCGTACTGCCGGGCTGCTCGGTGGCGGATGATTTCACCCATCAGTTGGGCGATACGGCAGAAGGGCGGCTGGCCGCGGCCTTGGCCTACCGAGCGAACCCGGGCTGTCCCACCCCGCCAACGGGCGTAGCGCTGCCGCGGCGGACGGGAGCGCATGCGGTGCGCAAGCCCCCTTGGCGCGAGAATGGGATCCTCAGTCACTGAGGCAGCCGGCCGCGGCCGCATCAGGTGTTGCCTCACATCTCTGATGAATCAATAAGTTAAGTTGCATCGGACGGGTACGCTTACCCCGCGCCGCGCGATTCCTCAAGTAGCGCAGGCGCTTTGAGCCACCCCGTCGGCTGTGCTATGTTTCCTGCGCGACGGTGATACCGGTGCCCAGGATCGGAGCGCACGCAAGCAGAAGAATCAATTCGCGGTGAGGCCGGCAGCTCACGCCAACGCCGCGCCGAACATCGGGGGAAGAAGTGATGTTCACGCAACTGATGGACCCGCTCCACAACCTTACTTTCACGTGTCTGGTGGCGCTGGTTCCGGTGGTTTCCCTGCTGGTCATGCTCGCCGTGTTCCGCTGGCCGGCCTGGCTGGCGGCCTTGCTCGGCTCCATCCTCACCTTCGTGCTCGGGCTGTGGGTGTGGCAGATGCCGTTGGACAATGGCGCCCATGCCTACGTCTACGGCGCGGCGACCGGCGTCTGGAGCGTGGACTGGATTACCTTCTGGGGCATGGTGCTCTTCAATACGCTCGGCGTGAGCGGCATATTCGAGAATTTCCGCCGCTGGCTCATTGCTCAGGGCAGCATGGACGTGCGCGTGCAGACCATGCTGTTCGCGTGGGCATTTGGCGCGCTGCTGGAAGGGCTCGTGGGGTTCGGCTATCCGTGGGCCGTCGTGGCGCCCATCCTGATCTCCCTCGGCATCTCCGATCTGAACGCCATCCGCGTCGCCGCCATCGCCAACAATGCGCCGGTCTCCTACGGCGCG
>DATDHV010000132.1:0-5455 GCA_036521395.1 Steroidobacteraceae bacterium
TGATCGCGCTGGTCTTCGGGTCCGTACCCATCACGGCGCCACCGCACAGGTGCGTGGTCTGATAGTCGGTGATGTCATAGGGACCCTTGCGGTACTTCTTGACCACCTGGTTTGCACCCATGGCATGAAAGATCTCGGCGAAGCGATCGGTCAGGAAGGCATTCTGTTTGAGCTCGTTGTCGTGGAAGTCCATGGTGATGCGCACCAGCGGACGGCCGAAGCGATCGCGATAGGTGGGATCGAGGTCGAGATAGACGTCGCGGTAGCTGTACATGCTGCCGTGGACGCCGGTACCGGGCTTGAGAGCGCTCTGGTAATTCTCGCGCACCGCCTGTTTCCAGGCCGCGCCCCAGCGCGGTGTGCCCGGCGGCACCGGCGTGGTCTCGATCGGCCGTCCATTGGTCTGCACCTGTCCCATGTAGCCGCCGCCGATGAACCCGTACGGCCCGTGGTCGAAGTTGTCGCCATTGAACTCATCGATGCACATGCCGATGGCACCGGAGGCGATGAAGGGATTGAAGATGAATTTCGATCGGTCGAAGAAGCTCTCCACGTCCGAGATCGTCTGGTGGGTGAAGTTGCGGCCGATCACACCCTTGTTCGCCACCGGATCGTAAGGCGTGCCGATGCCCGAGAGCATCAGCAGTTGTACATTGAAGATCGTATAGGCCGACAGGATCACCAGGTCGGCGGGCTGGCTCCACTCGATCCCGTCGGCATCGACGAAAGTCACGCCGGTGGCGCGCTTGCCGGAGGCATCGGTGTCGATGCGCGTGACCTCGCACTGATCGCGCGCTGTGAAGTTGGGTTTGCGCACCAGCACCGGCAGAATGGTGGTCTGCGGACTGGCCTTGGAGTAATTGGCGCAACCGAACCATTCGCAGAAGCCGCAATAGGTGCACGGTCCCAGCCGCACCCCCAGCGGATTCACGTAAGCCTGCGACATGTTGCCCGAGGGTTGCGGAAAGGGCTTGTGGCCGAGCTCGCGCGCGGCTTTTGCAAACAGCGTATGGCTGAAGGGCTGCTGCTGCGCGGGGTTGGGATAAGGTCGCGAGCGCGGTCCCTCGAAAGGATTGCCGCCATCCTGGATCCGGCCCTGCAGATTGCCCGCAGTGCCGGAGGTCCCGCAGAGGTATTCGAAGCGATCGTAATGCGGCTCGAGCTCATCGTAGGAAACGCCCCAGTCCTGGATGGTCGTCTCGGGCGGCAGAAAGTGCGCACCGTAGCGCTGCGTCAGGTGCGTGCGCAGCACGAAATCGCTGGGCAGGAACCGCCAGGTTTCCGCATTCCAGTGCACGCCGCCGCCGCCGACACCATTGGGCGGCATGAAGGCGCCCCAGTTGCGGATCGGCAGTGCCGTCTGGTCCATCTTGTTGCGAAAGGTGAAGGTGGTCTGATCGGGCTGCAGGAACAGCTCGTGCCGGATTCGATAGCGCAGTTCGTCCTGGGCGTGATTGGGCGGGAAATCGCTGGCGGTGTTGCGCCAGGGGCCGCGCTCGATGGCAACAACCTCCAGACCTTCCTCGGCGAGCTCGTTGGCCAGGATGCTGCCCGTCCAGCCCAGGCCAATGATGACCACGTCTTTCCGTGGCAGTTTGCGCGACATGGCGGCGGCCCGACTACGTTGGAGTCCAGCCGGGCCGGCCGGCGATGCTCACGGGCGGATTGGGATAACGCTCATTGTGCCGCCCCACCCAATCACGGTAGTCGTAGTGCGCGCCGGGAAAACCAATCATCTTCCAGGCGCACATGTCGCGATTGCCGCCGTAGATGGGATCGGCGAAGAATCCCTGCTGAACGTCCTTGAGCAGTTCCTCGAAGAAGGTCTTGCCGTCGGCGCCCTCGAGTTCGAGGGTGCTGGCCTCCAGGCCGCGCAGGATCTCATCCTGGCGGTCGGCGCCGAGCTCGAGCCACGATTTGCCGCCCGGTTGGGCGCGGCAATAACGATCCAGCGCCGCCAGGGTGCTGCGGTAGAGTTCGGCGGGTCCCTTGGCAGACTGGGGCCCCTGTTGTTTGCTGCCCTTGGTGAAGGGCGGGCGGTTGTACAGCCCCTCGTGCCGGCCGTACGGTCCGGAAAGCTGGCGGTCGATGAATTCAGTGCAGCCCGCCGCCTTGCCGCCGGGAGTTTGCGGGTCCGGAGGAATGATGCGGTCGGCCAGGGTCTCCACCATGGCCGCTTCCGCGGGCGTGAAGAACAGCCAGCTCCCGGGTGGGGCGCTCGCCGGGACGGGTTCCGCGGCCGGCGCCCACGGCAGGTGGCCGGCGATGAGGCCTGCTCGGGCCGCCCGTCCAATCAGGACGAGCGCAGTTCCTGCCAGAAGATCGCGGCGCCGAAAGTTGCTCATCGTTGTTGGGCGGGCCAAACAGCTCAAAGGGCCGAAAGCAGGACTGCAGCTTAAAGCGAGACCATTTGGAGTCCTGTAGGCGCGCGGGCCGCCGCGGCGTAGGACCCATCGCGGTGCATGAAGAATCAGCCCCTACGAACTTTTGACCGTGCAATTGTCCTACGCACACAGGGCATGTTGACTGATGTTGCATTGCCCCGTATTAGCCGATCCTCTTACTAGGAGCGTGCGGAATGCGCGCGATGGGCTCTGGGGAGCTGTGCAATGATATTCGTCGTAACGATGGTGTGTTTGATCGGAGCCTCGTTCGTGATGCTCCTGGTGGGTTTGGTGCTTGATCGCCTGCAGGGGCCGGCCGAGCTGGTTCCCGTGAGCCGGGAGCTGCCGCGTGTTGGCCGCGATACCGGCGTAGAAGGCGGCGGAGCGGAAGGCTACGGCGGTTGGCTCGAGGCGCGATAAGCCGACAATTTAAGAATGCATGCCCGGCACGCGCCGGGTTGCCAGCCTCAATGTGCTGATCGGCGCACTCGAGCGGCTGCGCGTCGGGGCCCGCCCGCACTCAACACACCCACCACCTGCGCGAGCAGCCGCCGCAGCAACGGCGCGAGCCGGCGTAGTTCATCGCGATGGCTCAAGGTGAGCCGGCCGAGCAACCGGCCGCCCTCGGCCGTGAGTTCCACCAGCACCCGCCGTCGATCGGCCACGTCGCGCCGTCGGCGCACCAGCGACTTCGCGGCCAGCCGGTCGATGAGGCCCACGGTGCTGTGATGGCGGGCGTTGAGCTGCTCGGCCAACTCCCCGATGGTCACGCGGCCGCGGCCGGGGAATCCCCGGATCGCGAGCAGGGCCTGGTGTTGCTGCGTGGTAAGCGCGACCTCGCGCGCGGCCGCTTCGCTGAAACTGGCGAAATGCCTGAGCAGATAGCGGAACCGCGCCAGTACTTCGTAGTCGATGTTCGACAGTCTGCGGGGCCGGTGGTATCGGTCGGGACGCTTCATTCCTTGGATTCAATGATACCCCATCGCAATGCGCGCCGGTCGGTGCGCACCGCGGCAGTGGTCGCGGCGGTGGGCGCGTTCCGCATGGTGGTAGCCGGGCGCTGCGGCGGGTCGGGGACGCGGGGCACGTGGTAGTCGCGCAGCAGCGCGTCGATGGCCGGCTGTTCCCTTCGCAGGATCCTCTGCAGCCGCCGCTGCAGGATTGGCTCGTCGCGGCGCACACCCATGGCAATGGCATAAGTCATCGGCCACTGCCCATCGTCGAGCGCAGGTGTTACGGGCTCGAGCCGCAGCGGAGACCTGGAGCGTTGGGCGAAGTACCCGGCGAGCGGCCCCCATACGAGCGCGACGTCGACGTCCCCGTTGGCCACGGCGCTGACGATGGCCGCCGAAGGATTGGGTCGCGCGTAGTCCCCATAGAGCATGAATCCGCGCACATTGTCGATGAGCCCGCGGCGGGCCAACGAATGAGCCGGCGGCGTATTCATGGCATTGTTGCCGATCAACTGTACTCCGATCGTCAATGATCTGAGCCGGGAGTCATCGAGCGTCAACCCCTGAAGCGGCCTGTCGGCGCGGGTCACGAAGACGTAGGTGGATCGATAGTAGGGCCGCGTGGTGGCAACGCGGTCCACCCCGGCGGCGACTCCGGGCCACAGATCGCATTTGGCCTCGTTGAGCGTATTGCGCAGATATCCGCGCCGCTGCGCCCACCAGACGTAGCTGATGCTGTCTCCCAGGTCGCGGGCCACCAGTTGTGCGATCCTGTTCTCGAACCCCTGGCCGGCCTGGTTGGAGAAGGGCAGGTTGTTGGGGTCGGCACACACGACCAGGTGCCCGGGAACTCCGCTGGCAGCGGCTGGCAATATCAACGCCAGCAACGCCAGAGTCGCCCATGGCGCAGCCCTCACGGCGGCCCCTTGAGCGTCGTCGTGTAATGGTTGGTGCTGTCGTCGGGCGGCGACCAGCCGGCACCGGCGTCGACGTCCCGCGGTACCGGCGCCGGCGATTGCGACGGCGTCGGCCCGTTCTGTGCCGCCAGCGTGGCCGGTAGCGACATCGAACGCACGTAGGCTGCGAGGTCCCAGAGCTGCTCATCGGGGATCTTGCCGCCCCACGCCGGCATGCCGTTCGGTCTGCCCTCAACCAGCGTCTGATGGATCTGCTCGAGGCGTCCGCCGTAGATCCATTCATCGTCCATGAGCGAGGGGCCCATGCCGCCGCCGCCGTTGGAATGGCAACCCGAGCAGTTGTACTGCTGGAACAATCGCTTGCCGGTATTCACCGCCTCGGCGTTGTCGTAATAGGCCGCCGCGCGCGGATCTACGGTCTCGAGGCTGTGGTCCAGCCCCGGCGCGAGCCCCGAGGCGATCACACCGCCATTGTTCGGTTGCTGTGCAGGCAGGCTTGGCTGCATCCCCCGGCTGCAGCCCGCCAGAGCGAGCGCCAGCGTCAGCGACGCCGCGCAAGCAGGCTCAATGAGGCAGCGAGAAGACATAGAGCGTCCCTCCGGCAGTGGTGTACTTCGGCAGATCCGACATGGCGCTGATCATGCCGAGCGCCGCCGATCCGTCGCGCGGATCGACCGGACCGGACACCACCGCGCCGGCCCAACCGCCCACGCCGGAGAGCACCGCAATGTACTGGTGCCCATCCGGCCCGCGATAGCTGATGGGCTGATCGATGATTCCGCTGTCGACCTTGTAGCGCCACTGCAGCGTTCCGGTCTGGGCGTCCACGGCCTTGAACCAGCCGTCCATCGTGCCGTAGAACACGAGGCCACCGGCCGTGACCACTGTTCCAGACCAGATCGGAAAATTTTCCTTGACGGTCCAGACGGCGGTGCGGCGAACCGGGTCCCATGCTGTCAATTCACCGCGGTTGCCTCCGGGGCCGGGCTTCATATGCACCTCGGCCCCGACAAAGGGGGTGCCGACGATGTAGCTGACCTGCATGTCCATCCAGTCCATGCACATGTTCTCGTGCGGGATGTAGAGCAGGCCGGTCTGCGGGCTGAAGCTGGTTGGATTCCAGTCCTTGGCGCCCGAGGCGGTGGGACAGATGTCACGCACCGTCTCGCCCACCTTGGTCGATTTGGCGGGATTGACGATG
>DATDHV010000133.1:0-3774 GCA_036521395.1 Steroidobacteraceae bacterium
AATCTCCGCCACCACCATGAGCGTGAGGGTGGTCTTGCCCGAGGATTCGGGGCCGTAGATCTCGACCACGCGTCCGCGCGGCAGCCCGCCCACGCCGAGCGCGATGTCCAGGCCGAGCGAGCCGGTCGGAACCGTCTCGACGTCGTAGGTCGCGGAGGCGTCGCCCAGGCGCATGACCGAGCCCTTGCCGAACTGCTTCTCGATCTGCCCGAGTGCGGCGGCGAGCGCTTTCTTGCGGTTGTCGTCCATCGCGGCGGTTCTTTCCATCGTGGCGGTCCTTGCAGAATCTGCAGCGGTTGTTGCCATGCAATTATCCCACAACGGCGGAGCCGACGCGGGTGCAAAACGCACGCGCGAGCACGATTACGTGGGCACGTGGACCGGCGCGTCCACCTCAGCCGCGCCCCGTCAGCGGCCAGCTTTGCAGCCGCACATAGCGCGCGGGCGCGGCCATGCTCGCTTCGCCCGCCCCGCGGACCAGGCTTTGCGCCAGATGCAGCCGCCGCGCCTGCAATCGCCGCGGCGGCAGCAGCGGCCGAGCGTGCGGGCTCGGCCCGGGAGTGGACACGCCGCGCACGAGGGTCACGTGAGGTCGCAGCGGCAGCTCCTCGGTACTCGAGCCTGCCGCGCGGGCCCACCCATGGAGGACGCGCGCGAGCTCGAGCGCCGCGGTGGGCGCAACGGCTGCGGTCGCGGCCAGCAGCCGCGCGTGCGGCCAGTACTCGAGCGCCGCGAATTCGAGCTCGAAGTCCGCCGGCCGCAGCTCATTCACGCGCTCGCACACGCCGGCGAGCGCCGCCTCCTCGAGCGCGCCGAGAAAGCACAGCGTCACGTGAAGATCGGCGCACGGCACTGGCCGGCCGCCGGACGCTGCGATGGCATCGTGCGTGGCCTCGAGCAGACCCTCGGCCCAGTAGGCCTCGGGCCAGAGCGCAAAAAACAGGCGCCGCGCGGCCAAGACCGGGCCTCACGGCGCGGCGAGAATGAGCCGCAGCGCGGTAGCCACGGCGGCGCGGCGCACGGCTTCCCGATCGCCACCGAAACGCTCTTCCACCGCGCTCATCGCACCGCCGTGCTGCGCGAGCGCGAACCAGACCAGGCCCACGGGCTTCTCCGGCGTGCCGCCGTCGGGTCCGGCAATGCCCGTGACCGCCAGCGCCAGCGCAGCGCCACTGTAGTGCAGCGCCCCGCCCGCCATCTGCTCGGCTGCCGGCCGGCTCACGGCCCCGAAGCTCGCGAGTACCCCGGGAGCCACGCCGAGCGCCTGCTCCTTGGCGGCATTGGAATAGGTGACGTAGCCGCGCTCGAACCACTGCGAGCTGCCCGGGACGTCGGTCAGGCATTTCGCCACCCAGCCTCCGGTACAGGACTCGGCCACCGCGACCCGGCGCTGCCGGGCGAGCAGCACACCGCCCGCCCGCTCCGCCAGCGCCCGCAGCTCCTCATCGCCATGCTCGCTCATGGCTCCATGGTAGCGCTGCGGCGGCAGCCTGGGTCGCCAGGTGGCCATCGCGGTCACGGGCGGCGCGCGCTGGGCTCGCGGCAGTCGTTTGCTACACTGCCTCGATGACGCTCTTCGGCAAGTTGCTGAAACGCACAGCCACCGCTGCTGCACCCGCGACCCTTGCCGCACCCGAATCGGACCCCTTGGATGCGCTCTACAGGCAGGCGACCCGCGCGGCGGCGGCGCGGGATTTCGAGCGCGCGATTACACTGTTCGACCGAGCCATCGCGTTGAACCCTGCGCATGCAGAGAGTCACTACAAGCGCGCCAACGCTCTCAAGGATCTCGGTCGGCTCGAGGCGTCCGTGGCCAGTTACGATCGGGCTATCGAGCAAAGGTCCGACTATGCGCATGCCTACTGCAATCGCGGCGTCGTACAGCATCGGCTCGGCGCCATCACCGAGGCCTTGTCGAGCCTCGAGCAGGCAATTGCCATCGAGCCTGCCGATGCCATCGCGCATTACAATCGGGCACTGGTGCTGCAGGACTGCTCACGGTGGGACGAGGCGCTGGCCAGTTACGACCAGTCGCTTGCGATCAACCCGGCGTACGCGGATGCGCATTACAACCGCTCCCTGGCCTCGCTGTTCCTGGGTGACTTCGAGAACGGCTGGCCCGGCTATGAGTATCGCTGGAAAAATGCGCAGCGCCTGGGGCTTGGGCCGCCAAGAGATTTCGAGGCACCGCTCTGGCTGGGTGAGGCGTCCGTTGCCGGCAAGCGCCTGCTGCTTTACGGCGAGGGCGGCTTGGGCGACACCCTGCAGTTCTGCCGCTACGCAGCATCAGCCGCCGGGCGCGGCGCGACAGTACTGCTCGAAGTTCAAGCACCGCTGATCGGGGTGCTCGGCAATCTGGCGGGGCTCGCCGAACTGATCGAGCGGGGCGGCCGCCTTCCGGCCTTTGATTATCAATGCCCCTTGATGAGTCTGCCACTGGCGTTCGGCACCACGCTCGACACCATACCCGCCGCACCGAACTATCTGCGGGCCGATGAGGCTACGGTCGCCCAGTGGCGCGCGCTGCTGGGTGAGCACCATCGCCCGCGTATCGGGCTGGTATGGAGCGGCAATCCCAACAATGCCATCGACCATCGCCGCAGCATCCCGCTCGGCGACTGGGTGGCGCATCTGCCGCCGGATTTCGACTATTTCTGTCTGCAGAAGGACGTGCGCGCGGCCGACCGAGCCGTGCTCGACTCGCACCCGTCCATCCTCTCATTGGCTGACGATTCGCTCGATTTCGTCAACACGGCGGCGCTGTGCGAATGCATGGATGTCGTTATCAGCGTCGACACCAGCATTGCGCACCTGAGCGCAGCGTTGGGTCGACGCACGTGGCTGCTACTGCCGTTCATTCCGGACTGGCGCTGGATGCGCGACCGCGACGACAGTCCCTGGTATCCGTCAATGACGTTGTATCGGCAACAGCACGCCGGCCGCTGGCACGAGGTGTTCGCCCGTGTCGCGGCCGACCTGCATCGGAACTTTCCCCCGGCATAACGCCGCGGAACGTCCCGCCGATGAGTACCCCGCCTTCGATGGACCACACCCCCATGATGCAGCAGTACCTGCGCATCAAGGCCGAGCACCCGGACGTGTTGCTGTTCTACCGCATGGGCGATTTCTACGAAATGTTCTACGACGACGCGCGACGCGCCGCCGCGCTGCTCGACATCGCCCTGACCTCGCGCGGCCAGTCCGGCGGCACCGACGTACCCATGGCCGGCGTGCCGGTGCACAGCGTCGAAACTTATCTGGCGCGCCTGGTGCGGCGTGGCGAATCGGTGGCCATCTGCGAGCAGCTCGGGGATCCGGGACAGGCACGCGGCCCCATGGAGCGCCAGGTGGTGCGCATCGTCACCCCTGGAACCGTCACCGAAGAGGCGCTGCTCGATCAGCGCCGCGAAACCCTGCTGGCCGCCGTATGGGGGGAGCGCGGCCGCTTCGGTCTGTCCTGGCTCGAGTTGAGCTCGGGCCGCTTCAACGCGCTCGAGCTCGGCGACGCTGCGGCCGTGGAGGCCGAGCTCGAGCGCCTGCATCCGGCCGAGCTGCTGCTGTCCGAACCGCAGGCCCAGGAGCTTTCGCCACTGTGCCGGCACGGCACGGTGGTGCGCACGCGCGCGCCGTGGCACTTCGAGCTCGCCAGCGCCTCGCGGCTGCTGACCGATCAGCTCGGCACGCTCGATCTCAAGGGCTTCGGCGTCGATGAGTTGCCGCTGGCACTGCGCGCGGCCGGCGCGCTGCTGCAGTACCTGCGCGATACGCAGCGCA
>DATDHV010000134.1:0-17428 GCA_036521395.1 Steroidobacteraceae bacterium
ATCGAGCGTGATGCTGCGGGGGCCGCCCTGGCCGCCATAGAGCACGGCGGGGACCTTGCCGGCACGACGCAGGCGGCGGCTCGCACCCTTGCCCTGATCGTGACGCGAGTCCGCGCCAACCTGATACGTGATACGCATGAAGCACTCCTGACTTGTTGACCCAAGGACGCGCGCCGCGACCAGCGCGCCTCCACCCGGAAACCGCCCGCCAGCAGCAAGCCGCCGGCGGCTAATCGATGTACAGCGAGCTGACCGATTCCTCGTCGCGTATGCGGCGGATGGTCTCGGCCAGTAACGAGGCAACGGAGAGCTGGCGGATTCGCGTGCACTCGCGCGCCGCCGCCGACAGCGGGATCGTGTCGGTCACCACCAGCTCATCGAGCACCGAGCCGGCGATTCGCTCGACCGCGCCGCCAGAAAGCACCGCGTGCGTGATGTAGGCCACCACGCGGGCGGCGCCCTCCTCCTTGAGCGCCTGCGCCGCCAAGCACAGCGTGCCGGCGGTATCCACCATATCGTCGATCAAGACGCAGCTCTTGCCGGCGACCGAGCCGATGATGTTCATGACCTTGGACTCGTTCGGCCGCGGGCGACGCTTGTCGATGATCGCCAGCTCCGCATCGTCGAGCCGCTTGGCGAAGGCGCGGGCGCGCACCACGCCGCCGACATCGGGTGAGACCACGATCAGATCCGGGTGGCGCTGCAGCCAGACATCGGCCAGCAGCACCGGCGAACCATACACGTTGTCGACCGGAATGCCAAAAAACCCCTGAATCTGGTCGGAATGCAGATCCAGCGTCAGCAGCCGCTCGACCCCGGCATGGGAGATCATGTCGGCCACCAGCTTGGCGGTGATGGCCGAGCGCGTGGCGCGTGGACGACGGTCCTGGCGCGCATAGCCGAAATAGGGCACCACGGCCGTGATGCGGCCCGAAGAGGCCCGGCGGCAGGCGTCGGTCATCATCAGCAACTCCATCAGATGGTCGTTGCCGGGCGGGCAGGTGGGCTGGATGATGAACACGTCGCGGCCGCGCACGTTTTCCATGATCTCGACGTTGGTCTCGCCATCGCTGAAGCGGCCGATCGTGGCGCGGCCCATCGGCAGGCGCAGGTGCCGCGCAATGTCGTGCGCCAGCGCCGGATTGGCATTGCCGCTGAACAGCGCGAGAGTCTCCGAATCCACTGTGAATTCCCTATCGATCAAGCCGTCCAACGATCAAGCCGTGGCTGGGGTGGAAGGATTCGAACCTCCGTATGGCGGGATCAAAACCCGCTGCCTTACCACTTGGCGACACCCCAGTCGTCGAACCGTAACCTCGCCACTCAGGCCGGCAGCGCGAGCATGGCATGCAGCGGCGAGCGATTCAGCCCGCGCACCACGAAGCTGCTCCACTCACGCGGAACCCGCTGCGCGATCTGCCGCGCGTCCTGCTCGTGCTCGAAACTGGCGAAGATGCACGCGCCGGTACCCGTCAAGCGCGCACACGAATGCGAGTGAGTCTCGAATTGCGCCTCGAGCCAGTCGAGCGCCGCCGCCACTGCAGGATAACGCTTGCGCACGACCGGTTCACAGACATTGCGGGTCTGGCCGCTCCAGAAGGCGCGTATTGTGATGAGGCTGGAATTTCGTGTCAATTCAGCGGCCTGGAATATCTCGGCGGTGCTGACGGCAACCCCGGGATGAACGATGAGAAACCAGTGCGCCGGCAACTCGACGCTCTCCAGCCGCTCCCCGCGGCCCTCGCCCCAGGCGGAGGTGCCGTGAATGAACAGCGGCACATCGGCGCCGAGCGCGAGTCCCAGCCGCGAGAGCTCGCCGAGCCCGAGCCCGATGCCCCAGAGCCGATTCAGCCCCAGCAGTACGGTGGCGGCGTCCGAGCTGCCCCCGCCGAGCCCGCCTCCGGCAGGAATATGTTTAACGACGTGCAGTTCGGCGCCCAGGTGGGTGCCCGTGTGCTGCTGCAGCGCCCGCGCGGCGCGCACCGTCAGGTCCCGCTCGGCCTCGATCTGTGGCGGCCCCGTCAGGCGCTCGATGCGCCCGTCCGCTCGCGGCGCGAGGCCGATCTCGTCGTGCAGATCGATGAGCTGGAACAGCGTCTGGAGTTCGTGATAGCCGTCGGGGTAGCGTCCGACCACGTGCAGGAACAGGTTCAGCTTGGCCGGCGCCGGCCACCAGGAAGGCGCCGCAGCTACAGGCGCCACGAGTCGATCGCGAGCCGCAGACGCAATACCTGCCGCGTCACCGTGACGCGACGCGGCAACCACTGCTGTCCGACGAGCCCATAGTCCGTCAGGTCCACCTGCCAGCCGTCCTGTTCGAGATGAGTCAGACGCTGCTGATCGTCCACCGTCTCCTGCGCCGGGAAGGCGGGGTCGCTCGCCCCGAGTACCCAGTAACGCAGGCTGTGGAGCGGCGGCTCGAATCCGAGCGTGGCCGCGAGCTCGTCGCTGGCGGCCGTCTGCGTCAGCGTGATCCCCTGGCTGGTAGTGACCGTCAGGCCGTCGGGAGCTTGTTCGATGTGTGCCGCGCCCATGCCCAGCGGCGCGCTCAGATCCAGCGTCGCGGTGTCGTCCTGTTGCCGCCAGCGCAGCCCGGCACTGAAACCCTGCTTGCCATCGCTGGCCGCGACGCGTCCGTCGAGCTCGAAGTGGCTGATCCCCTGAAGCGCCGGCAGGCGCTGCTCCCAGCTCACCTTCGCCGCGGCCTGAGGCCGCACGGTGGCGCACCCGGCAGCCAGCAGCGCGCCGAGGCCGGCGGCAAGCACTACAGCGCGCGCTGCCACCCTAGATCGAGGTTCCGGTACCGGAGGAAGGCATCTGCGGCACACCGGCGCGCTTCTGCGCGGCGCGCACCAGCGCATTGTCGGGGTCGGCGATCAATGCCCGGCTCCATGCCTCACGAGCCTTGGCCTTGTCCCCGAGGCCCCACAGCACCTCACCCCAATGCGCGCCTATATCACCGTCCTGGGCCAGGCGGAACGCGCGTTCGAGCAGCGGCTGCGCCTCCCGCAGCATGCCGCGGCGGTAGTCGAGCCAACCCATGCTGTCGAGTATGGCGGGATTATCGGGCTCGCTCTTGAGCGCCGCGCCGATCAGCCGCTCGGCGCGGCCGAGGTCGCGATTGTGGTCGGCGAGCAGATACCCGAGCGCATTGGCGATGGTGCCATCCTGCGGCCGGTCGTGGTACAGGCTCTCTAGCTGTGCGATCGCCGCCTCGGTGCGCCCGGCCTTCTCGAGCAGTATGGACTTCTGATAGAGCAGATCCGGGTGGCCCGGAAAGCGTGCCAGGGCGTCGTCGATGCGCGCCAGAGACTGGTCGGCCTCGCCGTTGTTGGAGAGCAGTTGCGCCTGGGCGATCTCGGCGTTGAGCCGCGCCGGGGGGCTGGACTGGTCGGTGGCCTTGAGCACCTCCAGCGCCTGCTTATGCTGGCCCTGCTTGTACAGCAGCGTCGCCACACGGTCGCGGGCGGCGGCATCGAGGGCCGAGCCGGCCAGCAGCTGATAGCCGCGCAGCGCAGTGGCCACGTCATTGCGCCGGTCGGCGATGGCCGCGAGGTAGTAGACCGCGATGGCGGCAGAATCATGGTCGCTGAGCAGCTCCGAGAAATCGCGCTGCGCCTCGTCGTAATCGCCGCGGTTGAAGGCCATCAGTCCGAGGCGGCGCTGCGCCTGGGTGTGCAGCGCCGGGTTGTCCTGCAGCGTCTCGAGCGCGGTGCGCGCCTCGCGATCGCGGCCGAGCATCATGAGCACGTCCGCGGCGGCAAAGCCCTGCTCCTTGGGCGCGGCATCGTGCGCGGCGGCGGCGGCGGCCATGGCCTGGTCCGCTTCGCCGAGGCCGGCGTGCGCCCGGGCCAGCACGAGCTGCGCACCAGCCACAGGCGCGCCGGCGTGCAAGGCATTCTGTGCGTACTGCAGCGCCTCACGGTAATTCCAGCCATCGAGCGCCAGGTCGGCAAGCGCGAGCTGCGCGGCGCCGGTCTGCAGCGGGCCCGCCTGTACCCCGCGCAGCATGGCCAGCGTCGCGGGCACGCCGGACTCCTGGGCCATGAGTTTCACGGTCGCGGGCATGTCCACCGGCCCCTGGTCGGGGCTGCGCGCCTCGCTCAGGCCGCCGCTCTTGAGCCAGCTC
The DNA here is from genome assembly GCA_036521395.1 of Steroidobacteraceae bacterium. Lineage (GTDB taxonomy): Bacteria > Pseudomonadota > Gammaproteobacteria > Steroidobacterales > Steroidobacteraceae > FEN-1191. The sequence goes on from DATDHV010000134.1 coordinate 4,130, forward strand.
TCGAACGCGCCGCGCGCATCATCGATGCGATACAGCCCCAGATCGGCCCGCATGGCCGCCTGCAGTGCGGCCGGCTCGGTGGGCACCAGCGAGCGCCAGCGCGCCGCCGCGCGCTCGGCGGCCTGGTACTGCCCACAGTCCAGTGCCACGTCCGCGGCCCGTGCGGCGAGCTTGGCGTCGGCCGTGCGCTGGGCGGCGATGGCGTAGTTGGAAGAAGCCCGGCCGCAGTCGTCGCGCTGCAATGCGATTTCCGCGGTCATGATCAGTGCGTTGGAGTCCTCGGCATCGCGCGCCCCGCGCGCCTGGGCGGCGAGTGGCAGGCATGCCGTCGCGGCGCTGGCGAGCAGCGCAACTGTCGCGACACTGCGGTAGCGAGGCGTCATGGCCGCTAGACTATAGCTGAAGATGAAAGCATCGATCCGCCAAAAACTGGAAAAAATGGAACTGCGTTTCGAGGAACTCGGCGTACTGCTGGCCGACCCCGAAACGCTGGGAAATTCGCAACGTTTCCGGGACTTATCGGTCGAATACTCGCGCCTCGAGCCTACCGCATCCGCCTTTGCCGCCTATCGGCGGCTCGAGGGGGATCTGGCGGCCGCACAGGATATTTTGACCGACGCGGATTCTGACATGCGCTCGCTCGGACAGGAGGAGATCGGCGCCATTCGCGCCCGCCTGGAGCAGCGCGATGCCGAGCTGCAACGGCTGTTGCTGCCGCGCGATCCGCGCGACGAGCGCAACATCTTTCTGGAGATCCGCGCCGGCACCGGTGGCGATGAGGCGGCCATCTTCGCCGGCGATTTGCTGCGCATGTACAGCCGCTACGCCGAGGCGCAGGGCTGGCAGATGGAGACGCTCAGCGAGAGCCCCGGCGAGCACGGTGGCTACCGCGAGGTCATCTGCCGCATCGTCGGCCGCGGCGTGTTCTCCCGGTTGAAGTTCGAGTCGGGCACTCATCGCGTGCAGCGCGTGCCCGCAACCGAAGCCCAGGGACGCATCCACACCTCGGCGGTCACCGTGGCGATACTGCCGGAGCTCGACGAGATCGAGAGCGTCGCGATCAATCCGGCGGACCTGCGCATCGACACCTATCGCTCCTCGGGCGCCGGCGGCCAGCACGTGAACAAGACCGACTCCGCAGTGCGCCTCACGCACGTGCCAAGCGGCATCGTCGTGGAATGCCAGGACGAGCGCTCGCAGCACAAGAACCGCTCGCGCGCCATGGCGCTGCTGGCCGCGCGCCTGCTGGCCGCCGAGCAGCAGAAGCAGCTCTCGGCGCAGGCGCACTCGCGCAAGCTTCAGGTGGGCAGCGGCGACCGCTCCGAGCGCATCCGCACCTACAACTTCCCGCAGGGTCGCGTGACCGACCACCGCATCGATCTGACACTATATCGGCTCTCCGCCATCATGGACGGCGCGCTCGATGAGCTGTTGCAGGCCCTGAGCCGCGAGTATCAGGCCGAGCTGCTGGCCGCGGAGTGAAGCACCAGCATCAGCGCACTCAGGTACACCAGGAACAGCGCGCCGAAGGCGACAGTGCACGCGGTCTCGAGGGCTGCGAACACCGGCGCATCGCCGCTGAGCAGCGCGGCCGCTATGCCGAGGACGGCCGCCAGCACGATCGCGCACACCATGAACACCAGCACCGCGATGATGAACGCGGCCAGCGCCTTCCACCACACGCGGCGGATCAATTGCACGCTGTGCAACAGCGCAGCGTAGGGGCTCAGCCCCTCGAACAGCAGCACCGGCAACAGCACCAGGTAGCACACCATGAGAAATACGCCGGGCGCCAGCAGCAACAGCAGGCCGGCGAGGGTGCTCAGCCCCGCCAGCAGCGAGCTTACGAGGATGACGGGCAGGCGCAGCAGCGCCGCGCGCAGCTCCGCGCCGGCGCTGATCGGCGCGCCCAGCACGAGCGCGCGCTGGCGCAGCATCATGGCTGCGAGCAGCCACAGTTCGACGATCGTGCCGGCCATGGCGAGCACGTCGTAGGTCGCATCGTATTCGGCACCAAAACTGAGCCTGTGCCCGCTCGCGAGCCAGTAGACGTTGGGCAACTGCGCGCACAACACCGCCAGCATGCCGGCGGGCAGGCACTTGAGGGCCGAGGCCCGAAACAGCCGTGCTGCGGTCTCGAGCAGATCGCTGACGCTCGCGCCGCCCGGTGGCGGCATGGAAGCGGTCATAATGACTCCGTCGTGGGAACGCTCCACAATCTAACAGAGCCGGCCGCGCCGGCGCCCGCGCCGGGCGAAGCGGCCTCATTGCAGTCCCTGCTCGCCGAAGGCGTCGCGATACTCATCGCGGTCATCGCAACGCCGCCCGACGGCCCGCTTGACGGCCGGCCCGGCCCCGCACACGCCGGCGCGCGGCTCGATGCCGAAGTGCTGCTCGCCCACGTGCTGCAGCGGCCGCGCAGTACCCTGTTCGCCCATGCCGAGCGGCCCGTCGGTCCGGAAGCGGCGCAGCGCTTCCGGGCGCTGGTGGCGCGCCGCGCCGAGGGCGTGCCGGTGGCCTACCTGACCGGCGAGCGCGAATTCTGGTCGCTGCCGCTGGCCGTCGGCCCCGCGGTGCTGATTCCGCGCCCGGAAACCGAGCTCGTGGTCGAGCGCACGCTGGCGCTGCTCGCAACCGCGCGCGCCGGACCCGCCGCGACCTGTGTGGCCGATCTGGGGACGGGGTGCGGCGCCATCGCGCTCGCGCTTGCCAGCGCCCGTCCGAGCTGGCGCATCACGGCCACCGACGTGTCGGCACAGGCCCTGCAGCTGGCATGCGCCAACGCCCGGCGGCTCGATCTCGGCCGCGTCGAGTTCATCGCCGGCGACTGGTTCGACGCCGTGGGCGCGCGTTGCTTCCACGCCGTGGTCAGCAATCCGCCGTATGTGGCCCGCGCCGACATCTCGTTGCGGGCGCTGCAGCACGAGCCCGCCGCAGCGCTGACGCCGGGACCCACCGGCCTGGAGGCATTGCTACACCTGATCGGCCGCGCGCCGATGCATCTGCTGCCCGGCGCGTGGCTGGTGCTCGAGCACGGCGCGGATCAGGCGCGCGAGGTGGCGGCGGCGCTTGTGGCAGCGGGCTATGCTCGCGTACGCTGCCACCGCGACCTGGCCGGCCGCGATCGCGTCACCGAGGCACAGTGGCCATAGCCCGGATCTCCCGGGAGGATTGCACACATGGTTCGATTCGAGACCTCACATGGCGGCTTCACCATCGAGCTCTACGATGAGGATGCGCCGCAGACGGTGGCCAACTTCCTGCGCTATGTCGATGATGGTTTCTTCGACGGCACCATCTTCCATCGCATCGTGCCAGGCTTCGTGATCCAGGGCGGCGGCCTCACCACCGACTTCGCCCAGAAGAAGACCCACCCCCCGGTACGCAACGAGGCCGCGAACGGCGTGCGCAATCAGCGCGGCACGCTGTCGATGGCGCGCACCGATGAGATCCACAGCGCCACCTCGCAGTTCTTCGTCAACCTCGCGGACAACGATTTCCTCGATCAGCGGCCCGGCCAGTACGGCTACGCCGTATTCGGCCACGTGTCCGAGGGCATGGACGTGATCGAGCGCATCGCCAAGGTGCCCACGGGCCGCCGCAAGGGCTTCACCGATGCGCCGATGGAGGATGTGATCATCACCTCGGCCCGGCGGCTGGAGGCGAAGAAATAGTTCGATGGCGGTGCGCCGACGTAGCCGGTCGTGGCGCTTGGGTGGCGCGCTGCTGTACACGCTGGTCGCGGCGCTGGGGTTGGCCGCAGCGTGCGTGCTGGCGCTGCGCTGGCTCGATCCGCCCACCTCGGCCTTCATGCTCGAGGCGCGCGCCGCGGCGCTCTGGCACGGCGAGCGCGCTTACCGCACGCGCTACCAATGGGTACCGCTCGAGGGGATATCGCCGCAGGCGGCACTGGCGATGATCGCCTCCGAGGATCAACAGTTCCCGTTCCACGCCGGCTTCGATTTCAAATCGATCCGCGAGGCGGTGCGCGCGCACGAGCGCGGCCGCAAGCTGCGCGGCGCCAGCACCATCAGCCAGCAGGTGGCCAAGAACCTGTTCCTGTGGTCCGGCCGCAGCTTCGTGCGCAAGGGCCTCGAGGCAATGTTCACGGTCATGATCGAGGCGCTGTGGCCCAAGGAGCGCATTCTCGAGATCTATCTGAACATCGCGCAGTTCGGCCGCGGCGTATACGGCGTGCAGGCCGCGGCGCGCGTGTTCTTCCATACGGATGCCTCGCGGCTCAACAGCGCCGAGAGCGCCCTGCTCGCAGTGGCGCTGCCCGATCCGCGCCTGTATCGTGTCGAGGCGCCATCGCGCTACATGCTCGCGCAGCGCGAATGGGTGCTGCGGCAGATGGCGAACCTCGGCGGACCGGCGTACCTCAGCGCCATCGAGCCGCCCTGAATCGCCCCGCGCCTGCACTGAACCTGTAAGCTCAGCCATGGCCACTGCCAGTCAGCCGCGCCGCGAGTACCGCTTCTACGATTTCGTCATGGCGGCGTACGTGTGCATCGTGCTGTGCGCAAACCTGATCGGCGCGGCCAAGAAGTCCACGGTGCATCTGCCGCTGATCGGCGAGGTGACATTCCTGGCCGGGGTGCTGTTCTTTCCGCTGTCCTATCTGTTCGGCGACATACTCACCGAGGTTTACGGCTATGCGCGCGACCGGCGCGTGGTGTGGGCCGGCTTCGGGGCCCTGGCCTTCGCCTCGCTGATGGCCACGGTCATCGTAGCGCTGCCGCCGACGGCCGACGGCGCCGACGAGCAGCGCGCGGTAGCGGCAATCTTCGGCCAGACCCCGCGCATCGCCGGAGCCTCCATCATTGCCTTCTGGTGCGGCTCGTTCGTCAACAGCTACGTGATGGCCAAGATGAAGCTGTGGACCGAGGGCCGCTGGCTCTGGACCCGCACCGTGGGCTCGACGCTGTGCGGCGAGCTGGTGGATTCAGTGCTCTTCTATACGCTGGCCTTCTACGGCTTGTGGGACAACGGGCAGCTCGCGGCGGTGACGCTGGCGCAGTACGTGTTCAAGAGCGGCTGGGAAATCCTCATGACGCCCGTGACCTACCGCGTGGTCGGATTTCTCAAGCGCGCCGAGCACGAGGATTACTTCGACCGCCATACCAATTTCACGCCCTTCTCGCTGCGCACCTGAACCCGGCGCGGCCGCTTACGCGGGCCGCACAGCGCGGACTAGTTCAAGGACTGCGGCGCCTCCGGACTCGCACCGATGGCGAACAGCCGCTCCACGTCGATGGCATCGAGGCGGTAGGGCCGGCCGCAGAACTCACAGGTCACCGTCACGGCGCCCTGCTCGGCCACGATGCCGCGCAACTCCTCCGCCCCGAGCGAGCGCAGCACGTTGTCGACGCGCGCGCTGCTGCAGCGGCAGGCAAAGCGAACCGGCGTGCCGCCGAACAGCCGGCAGTCGTGCTCGGCGCACACGCGCTGCAGCACCTCCTCCGCGGTCCCGAGCTGCAGCAGCGGCTGTTCGAGCGCCGCCACGCGTACCTGCAATGTCTCCCAGGCATCCTGCGACATCGCGCCCAGAGCCTCCCCCTGGGCGTTGGACACCGGCAGCTTCTGCAGCAGCACGCCGGCCGTACGCTGCCCGTCTGCGCTCAGTGCGATGCGGGTGGGCAGCTGCTCGGAGGTGGCGAAATAGTTCTCGAGGCAGCCGGCCAGGTGCGTGGCCTCGAGGGCGACGATGCCCTGGTAGCGGGTCGCGCGCTCATCAGCCTCGATGGTAACGGAAAGGCGCCCGGCCCCGACCAGCTCGCGAAAGCCGGGGGTTCCTACCACGGCGCCGGCTTCGCGCGCCACGGCGCGCACGGCAAAATCGTGCGTGCACTGCGCCACGAGCAGCGACACCAGGCCGTCGCCGGCGAGCTGCAGGGTGAGCGTGCCGTGAAACTTGAGCGTTGCGGCCAGCAGCACCGAGGCGGTGACGGCCTCGCCGAGCAGCGTCTCGACGCTCGGGGTGTAGCGCTGGTGGCGGCGCAGCTCGCGCCAGGCAGCGTCGAGCCGGATCCAGTAGCCGCGCACCGGATGGCGCTCGAGCATGAAACGTCGCAGCTCGCCGGTGTCGGTCCCGAGCCGCTCAGCCACCGAGCTTCCTCTTGAGCAGCTCGTTGAGCCGGGCCGGATTGGCCTTGCCGGCTGTGGCTTTCATGACCTGGCCGACGAAGAAGCCGAACAGCTTGTCCTTGCCGGCCCGGTAGCCAGCGAGCTGCTGCGGATTGGCCTGCATCACCTCGTCGATGGCGCGCTCGATGGAGGATTCATCGGTGATCTGCTGCAAGCCACGCGCAGCGATGATCGCATCGGCGTGCCCGCCTTCCTGCCACATGGCCTCGAGCACTTCCTTGGCGATCTTGCCGGAGATGGTGTTGTCGGCCACGCGCAGCAGCAGCGCCGCCAGACGGCGGGCATCGACGCGGCTGTCGGCGATCTCGAGACCGTCGCGATTGAGCAGACCGGCGAGTTCTCCCATGACGGTGTTGGCGGCCAGCTTGGCGTGCCCGCCGAGCTCGAGCACCACCACTTCGTAGTAGTCCGCCAGCTCGGCGCTCGCGGTCAGCACGCCGGCATCGTACGCCGACAAGCCGTATTCACCGATTAGACGCTGGGCCTTCTGATCGGGCAGTTCCGGCAGCGTCGCGGCCACGGCGTCGATGTATACCTGGTCGATCTCGAGCGGCAGCAGATCCGGGTCGGGGAAGTAGCGGTAGTCGTTGGCCTCCTCTTTCGAACGCATCGAGCGCGTCTCGGCGCGATCCGAATCGTACAGGCGAGTCTCCTGCACGACCTTGCCGCCGCCCTCGAGCAGCTCGATCTGGCGCGCCACCTCGAAGTTGATGGCCCGCTCGACGAAGCGGAACGAGTTGAGGTTCTTGATCTCGGCCCGGGTGCCGAGCTTGTCGCTGCCGCGCGGCCGCACCGACACGTTGGCATCGCAGCGGAACGAGCCCTCCTGCATGTTGCCGTCACAGATGGCGAGGTAGCGCACCAGGGTGTGCACCTTCTTGAGATAGGCCACGGCCTCCCTGGCCGAGCGCATGTGCGGCTCGGAGACGATCTCGATGAGCGGGGTGCCGGCACGGTTGAGATCCACGCCGGTCTGGCCGGCGAGCCCTTCGTGCAACGACTTGCCCGCATCCTCCTCCAGATGGGCGCGCGTGACGCCGATGCGCTTGCTGCTGCCGTCCTCGAGCACGATGTCCACCGCGCCGCCGCACACGATCGGCAGCTCATACTGGCTGATCTGGTAGCCCTTCGGAAGATCGGGGTAGAAGTAGTTCTTGCGCGCGAAGACCGAGCGGCGCGCGACCCGCGCGTTGATGGCCAGCCCGAACTTCACCGCCATGCGGACCGCCTCGGCGTTAAGCACCGGCAGCACGCCGGGATAGGCCAGATCGATGAGGTTGGCCTGAACATTGGGCGGCGCGCCGTACGCGGTCGGCGCGCCCGAGAAGATCTTCGAGCGCGTCGCGAGCTGCGCATGGATCTCGAGCCCGATGACCGTCTCCCACTCCATCAGACGAACCCGGGGGGCGCGCGCCGGTGCCAGTCGGTCTCGAGCTGGTAGCGGTGCGCCACGTTGAGAAGCCTGGCCTCGGCGAAGTGCGGTCCGATGATCTGCATGCCCACGGGCAGAGCGCGCACCAGGCCGCAGGGGACCGAAACGGCCGGCAGCCCGGCCAGATTGGCGCCGATGGTGTAGATGTCGTTCAGGTACATGGTGACCGGATCGCTCATCTTGGCGCCGAGCTCGAACGCCGGCGTCGGGGTGGTCGGTCCGATCAGCACGTCGACCTCGTGGAAGGCGCGCTCGAAGTCGGCGCTGATGAGCGCGCGCACGCGCTGCGCCTTGAGGTAGTAAGCATCGTAGTAGCCTGCCGAGAGCACGTAGGTGCCGGTCATGATGCGACGCTTGACCTCGGCGCCGAATCCCTCGCCGCGCGAGCGCTGGTATAGATCGAGCAGATCGCGCGGCTGCTCGCAGCGGTAGCCATAGCGCACGCCGTCGAAGCGCGCCAGGTTGGAGGAGCACTCGGCCGGGGCGACTACGTAATACGTGGGCACCGACAGCGGCAGATTCGGCAGGCTCACTTCCTTGAGCAACGCGCCCTGATCGCGCAGCAGATCGAGCGCGGCGCGCAGGCGCTGCTCGCTCTCGGGATCGAGGCCGGCGTCGAAGAATTCGGCCAGCATGCCGATCTTCAGGCCCTTGAGCGGCTGCTCCAGCGTCGCGGCGTAATCGGGTACGGGCAGCTCGACGCTGGTGGAGTCGCGTTCATCGAACCCCGCCATGGCGCCGAGCAGCAGCGCCGCATCCTCGGCGCTGCGCGTGAGCAGCCCCGCCTGGTCGAGGCTCGAGGCGAAGGCGACCATGCCAAAGCGCGACACCCTGCCGTACGTGGGCTTGATGCCGGTCACGCCGCACAGGGCCGCGGGCTGGCGAATCGAGCCGCCGGTGTCGGTCGCGGTCGCGGCCGGCACGAGCCGGGCTGCCACCGCCGCTGCCGAGCCGCCGGAGGAGCCGCCCGGCACGCGCGTGGTATCCCAGGGATTGCGAACTGGGCCGTAGTAGCTGGTTTCGTTGGAGGAGCCCATGGCAAACTCGTCCATGTTGGTCTTGCCCAGCGTCACGGCCCCGGCCGATCGCAGCCGCTCCACCACCGCAGCATCGTACGGGGAGATGAAATTCGACAGCATGCGCGAGCCGCAGGTGGTGCGCTGCCCCGCCGTGCAGAAGATGTCCTTGTGGGCGATCGGCACGCCGAGCAGCGTCCCGGCCTCCCCGGCCTGCAGGCGCGCATCGGCGCGTCCGGCTTCGGCGAGCGCGGCTTCGGTGACCACGCTGATGAAGGCATTGAGCCCCTCCTGGTGCCGGGCGATGCGCTCCAGGAAGGCGCGCGTGAGCTCGACGCTCGAGACGGTGCGGGTGCGAAGCGCCGCGGACAGCTCGGCGACGGTCAGTTCATGCAGGGCACTCATTCGATCACTCGCGGCACCAGGTACAGGCCCGCCTGGACCTGCGGTGCGTTGCGCTGGTAGAGCTGGTGCAGATCGCTCGAGGTGACCGCATCGGGCCGCAGCCGCTGCCGCTGGCCGGGCAACGGGTGCGACATGGGCTCCACCTGGGCGGTATCGGCGCGCTCGAGCTGCGCCACCAGGTCCATGATGCGCGACAGGCTCTCGATGTACGAGGGCACCTCGATCTCGGTCAGCGCCAGCCGTGCGAGATGGGCGATATTGTCGATGTCGCGGCGGTTAAGGCTCATGTGGACGCGTTCAAATTCTGCAGAAAAAACGGCGCGAAATCATACACCTCGCCTTGTGGAATGTCCTGTCGGTTGCTAGATTAGCGCCCGCTTAAACAACGCCCACTCAAAGGTCCGCCGCTTCATGTTCAAACGCCTGCGCGGCTACTTCTCCAGCGATCTGTCGATCGACCTGGGAACCGCCAATACCCTGATCTACGTTCGCGACAAGGGTATCGTACTCAACGAGCCCTCGGTGGTCGCGGTCCAGGACGAGCCCTCCCGTGGCGGCAAGATCATCGTCGCGGTCGGCGCCGAGGCCAAGGGCATGCTGGGCCGCACGCCGGGCCACATCACCGCGGTCCGCCCGATGAAGGACGGCGTCATCGCCGACTTCACCTACACCGAAAAGATGCTGCAGTACTTCATCAATAAAGTACACGGCAATCGCTTCCTGAAGCCCTCGCCGCGCGTGCTGGTATGCGTGCCCTTCGGCTCGACCCAGGTGGAGCGGCGCGCCATCCGCGAATCGGCCGAGGGCGCCGGCGCGCGCAACGTCGCCATCGTCAGCGAGCCCATGGCCGCGGCGGTCGGGGCCGGGCTGCCGGTGCAGGAGGCCCGAGGCTCCATGGTGCTGGACATCGGCGGCGGCACCAGCGAAGTGGCGGTACTGTCGCTCAACGGCATCGTCTACGCCAATTCCGCCCGCATCGGCGGCGACCGGTTCGATGATGCCATCATGAACTACGTGCGGCGCAATTACGGCATCCTGATCGGCGAGGCCACCGCCGAGCGCATCAAGATCGAGATCGGCTCGGCCTACCCCGGCACCCAGGTGCGCGAGCTCTCGGTCAAGGGACGCAACCTGTCCGAGGGCGTGCCGCGCAGCTTCACCCTCAACAGCAACGAGATCCTCGAAGCCCTGCAGGAGCCACTGCAGGGCATAGTCAGCGCGGTCAAGCAGGCACTCGAACAGACCCCGCCCGAGCTGGGCGCGGATGTGGCCGAGCGCGGCATCGTATTGACCGGCGGCGGCGCTCTGCTGCGCGACGTCGACAAGCTGCTGATGGAGGAAACCGGGCTGCCGGTGGTCGTCGCCGACGATCCGCTGACCTGCGTGGCGCGCGGCGGCGGCCGGATTCTCGAGCTCATGGATCAGATGGGGCCAGGACATTTCGGTCTGGAGTAACCGGCCCATGCGCCGCGGCCCGACAGGCCCCTAGGATCGCAGGATGGCGGTCTTCGGCACCGAGGTGGATCGACCCCTGTATGGCCGCGGGCCGTCCCCCGGACTGCGCTTCACGATCTTCGCCGTACTGTCCGTGGTGCTCATGTACTACGATCAGCACGGCCACTGGGAGCTGCGCCTGCGCTATGCGCTCGAGGCCGCCGCCTATCCAGTGCAGGTCGCGGTCAATTCCCCGAGCGCCGGTTGGCGCTCGCTCAGCGAGCTGTTCGAGAGCCGCGCCGTGCTGCGCGCCGAGAACGAGCGTCTGCGCGCGCACGAGCGCGAGCTCGAGCTGCAGGTGATGCGCGAGGCTGCTCTCGAGCAGGAGAATGCCGAGCTGCGCCACCTGCAGGCTTCGCTCCCTCCCCCGCTGGTCAAGAACTCGCTGCTGGCCGAGATCATCAGTGTCGAGACCGACCCGCTGCGACAGCGCATCGTGATCAACAAGGGCGGCCGCGACGGCGTGCACCTGAACCAGGCAGTGGTCGACGGCAACGGCATTCTCGGGCAGGTCGCGCGTCTCGGGCCCTGGAGCGCCGAGGTCATCCTCGTGACCGACCCCGAGCACGCCATACCGGTCGAGATCACGCGCAACAGCCTGCGCTCGATTGCCGTGGGATCGGGCAATTCCGGGGAGCTGCTGCTGCCCTACCTGGCCGTGAACTCGGACGTCAAGAGCGGGGATCTGCTGGTGAGCTCGGGCCTGGGCGGAGTGTTCCCGGCGGGCCTGCCGGTGGCACACATCACTGGCGTGCGGCGCGAGAGCAATCAACTCACGGCGCAGGTGCGCGCGCAGCCGCTGGCCGATGTGGATCGCGACCGCGAGGTTATCCTGTTGCAGTTCGAGCCCACCCACCCGGACGCGCCGGCGCCGAACCCGCCGATTGCTCCCCCGCCCTCACCCCCGACCAAGGCGCCACCCAAGATCCCGGACAGCGACGAATGAGCGAGCGCAATCTCGGCCTGTCCATCTTCCTGACAGCCGTCATCGCCCTGGTGCTCACGGTGCTGCCGCTGCCGACCTGGTTGGCGATCGCCTGGCCGCAGGTGCTGGTGATCGTCGTGCTGTACTGGTCCATCATGAGCCCGCGCAGCGGCGGGATCCTTCTGGGCTTCGCCTGCGGGCTTGCACTCGACGTGCTGCAAGGCCCGCTGCTGGGCGAGCATGCACTGGCGCTCGCGTTCGTGACCTACCTGGCGATCCGGCTGCACCTGCTGGTGCGAGCCAAGCCGCTGTTCGAGCAATCGCTGTTTGTATTTGCGGCACTGATGGTTTATGAATTCCTGCTCTGGGTGATCGACGGCTGGAGCGGCCATCCGCTCTCCACTCCAACGCGCTGGGTGCATACCTTGACCGGCGGCCTGATCTGGCCGCTCGTCGTCGGCGTGCTCGGCCGGTTTCACGCAACACGCTGAGTTTCACGCTGATATATGGCGATCTCGCGCGTCCGCATCAAGGATCAATGGAACGAGCAGCGCATCTTCTCGCAGCGCACGCTCGGCGCCATGGTCATCGTCGGCGTGCTGGTACTGGCGCTGCTGGGCCGCCTGAGCTATCTGCAGGTGCTGCGCCACGACTACTACGTCGAGCTCTCGCAGGGCAACCGCGTGCGACTGGACCCCATCCCGGCCAGCCGCGGTCTGATTCTCGACCGCAACGGCAAGGTGCTTGCCAACAACGAGCCGGCCTATCAGCTCGAGCTGATCCGCGAGCAAGTGCCGGATCTGAACGGCACGCTCAAGCGCCTGGCGGCACTGGGGCTGATCGACCCGGATGAGATCGAGGACACGCGCCGCGTCATCTTCTCGCGCCGCAGCTTCGACAGCGTGCCGGTTCGGCTGCGACTGAGTGACGAGGAGATAGGCCGCTTCGCCGTGCACCGTTTCGAGTTCCCCGGCGTCGACCTGGCCACGCGCCAGACCCGGCACTATCCCTACGGCGATCTCGGCGTGCACGCTCTAGGCTACGTCAGCGCCATCAGCGAGCAGGACCTCGCACGCATCGACCGCGCGAGCTACGCCGGTACGGCGCTGATCGGCAAGCTGGGCGTCGAGAGCGCCTTCGAGACGCAGCTTCATGGCCACAACGGTTTTCGCCAGATCCTGGTCAACGCGCAGGGTCGCTCGGTGCAGCGCCAGGGTGCCTACGCACCGGTGCTGCATTCGCAAGCGCCCACCGCTGGGGAGGATCTGCGTCTGGCGCTCGATCTGCAGGCGCAGCAGGCTGCCGAGCAGGGCCTCGGCGATCATCGCGGCGCCGTGGTCGCCCTCGACCCGCGCAACGGCGACGTGCTCGCGCTCGCCAGCGAGCCGGGCTTCGATCCGGCGGAGTTCGCCCGCGGCATCTCGCGCAGCGAGTACGCGGCGTTGGCCGACAATATCGACAAGCCGCTGCTCAATCGCGCGCTGCGCGGCACCTATCCGTCGGGCTCGACCATCAAACCGGTCATCGCGCTGGCCGCACTGTCCTATCACCTCGTGGATCCGAACAAGCCCGAGTTCTGCGCCGGCGTATTCCATCTGCCCGGCAGCAGGCTGCTGTTCCGCGAAGGCCGCACCGGTCGCCACGGTTGGCTCGATCTCACGCACGCCATCGCCAAATCCTGCGACGTGTACTTCTATGGGCTCGCCGCCACGGTGGGGGCCGAGCGCATCGCCGCTTTCATGGCTCCCTTCGGCTACGGCGAGCTCACCGGCATCGACATCAGCGGCGAGAAGCCGGGCCTGCTGCCCTCCCCGGAGTGGAAGAAGAAAGCCTTCAAGGCGCCGCTGAATGTCTGGTATCCCGGGGAAACCGTGAATTTC
>DATDHV010000135.1:0-8407 GCA_036521395.1 Steroidobacteraceae bacterium
GCGCAGCAGCGCGTGTATTTCGCCGGCGACACCGGCTACTCGCCGTGGTTCGCGGAGCTGCGGCGCCGCTACGGCGCGCCCGAACTGGCGCTGCTGCCGATCGGCGCCTTCGAGCCGCGCTGGTTCATGCGCGAGCAGCACATGAATCCCGACGATGCCGTGCGCGCGCATCTGGATCTGGGCGCCCAGAGCAGCATCGGCATGCACTTCGGCTGTTTCCGTCTCACCGACGAGGGCATCGACGAGCCGGTAGCGGCGCTCGAGCGCGCCTGCCGCGCCCATGGCGTGGATCCAGGGGCGTTCCACGCGCCACAGCCCGGCGAGACCATGGTATGGCGCGAGGCGGCGCAGGCAGCTGGCGCGCAGCGCGCGCCGCCGTACTAGAGCGCGACCATGGCGATGGCTGCCACGAACATCAGCAGCGTGGTCAGCATGACCACGTTGCGCGTGGTCGGCGAGCTGACCTGGCCGCGCATGATGCGTCGGTCACCCGACACCAGCAGCAGCGCTACGAGCAGGAAGGGGGCCAGGAAGCCGTTGATGATCGCCGTCCAGTACAGCGCCTTGATTGGATTGATGTGGAGGAAATCGAGCACCACGCCGCCCACTGTGGCCAGCACGAACACGGAATAGAAGTACGCGGCGTTGCGGAAGCGCTCATCGAGGCCGTACTGCCAGCTGAAAGTCTCGGCCACGGCGTAGGCGGCGGAGCCGGCCAGCGTCGGAATGGCCAGCAACCCGGTGCCGACGATGCCGATGGTGTACAGGTAGTAGGCATACGGGCCCGCCAGGGGCCGCAGCGCCTCGGCCGCATCGCGCGAACTCGCGATCTGCGTCATACCGTGCCGGTGCAGTGTCATCGCGGTGGTCAGGATGATGAAGAACATCGCCACGTTGGAGAAGAACGTGCCCGCGATCACATCGATGCGCCGGTCGGCAAGCTCGCGCCTGGAGGCGCCAAGGCGGCTGATCAGCCGGTGCCGGCCCTTGGCCTTCTCTTCCTCGACCTCCTGCCCGGCCTGCCAGAAGAACAGGTACGGGCTGATGGTCGTGCCCAGGATGGCCACCAGTGCCCCCCAGCCCGCGCTGCCACGGGGCAGGCTCGGAATCAGCGCATCGTGCAGCACCGCGCTCCAGTCCGGGTGCACCAGGAAGGCCGTAATCATATAGGCGAACAGCGCCAGGGCGAGCCACTTGAGGGCATTGGCGATCTGGTGATAGCGCAACCAGATGGTCAGCACGCAGATCCCGAGGCCGAACACCCAGACGTACACCGGCGAGGGCCCGGCGCCGAGCATGTGGGCTGCATCGGCCATGCCCGCGAGGTCGGCGGCGATGTTGATGACATTGGCGATGAGCAGCGACAGCGCGATCAGGGCCACGACCGAGCGCGGGAACTTCTGCAGCATGGCGCCGGCCAGGCCCCGGCCGGTGACCATGCCCACTCGCGCGCACATCATCTGCACGCAGCCCATGAGCGGCCAGATGAACAATGCCAGCCACAGAAATGCGGTGCCGCTCTGCGCACCCACCACTGAGTAAGTGGCGATGCCGGACGGATCGTCATCCGCCGCTCCGGTGGTGACGCCCGGGCCCAGGGCGCTGAGCACGCGCCGGAAGCCGCGCCGCCGCGCCGGACCGGCCGGACCGGTCGGACGGCCGAGCGGCGCCTTCACTTGATCGCCTTCGGGCTCCATCGCCGGCGGTGGGAAAGTGACCGCGCGCTCAAGGCGCGCTCACGCCACGATCGGATCGATCGAGCTGGGCCGCATTCCAGCTCCCGCCGAGCTGCGCGACCAGGTCGACACTCGAGACCAGCTCCTGGCTCTCATCGCCCAGCAGGTTGATCTCGGCCGCGAGCCGCGTCGTCTGTGCCGTCAGCAGCGTGGTGTAGACGATGATGCCGGCCTTGTATTGATTGAGGCTCAGATCCTCGGACTTGCGCGCATCCTCGACCGCGCTGGTCTGCAGCGCGGACTGCCGCTCGAGTACCCGCAGGCTCGACAGGTCATCCTCCACCGACTGGAATGCCGCGAGCACGGTGGCGCGGTAGCTGGCCACGGCCTGATCGTAGCTGGCCCGGGCCTCACGATTCGTGCCCAGGCGCGCACCGCCGTTGAACAGCGTCTCGGCCAGCTCGGGACCCACCGACCACAGGGAATTGTGCGCACTGAGCAGTCCCGGGAGGGCCGTGCCCGTGAACCCGTACGAGGCCGACAAGGTCAGGCTCGGGTACCAGGCCGATTGCGCCACGCCGATCAGCGCGTTGGCGCTCGCCACGTTGCGCTCCGCCGCGGCGATATCGGGCCGGCGCTGCAACAGATCGGACGGCACGCCGGCAGGCACCACGGGCACGGTGCGCGTGAAAGGGGCGTCCTCGATCGAGAGCTGTTCGGGCGTATTACCGGTCAGCACCGCGATTGCGTGCTCGAATTTCGCGCGTGAGAGCTCGACGCTGACTTCGGCGGCCTCGGTGGACTCGAGCTCGGTCTGAGCGGAGTACACGTCCGCGAGCGTCGTGATGCCGGCCTTGACCTGGTTCTGCGCGATCGTGAGCGAGGTCTGAAAGTCCTTGATCGAATCGGCGTAGAGCCGGCG
The DNA here is from genome assembly GCA_036521395.1 of Steroidobacteraceae bacterium. Classification (GTDB taxonomy): domain Bacteria; phylum Pseudomonadota; class Gammaproteobacteria; order Steroidobacterales; family Steroidobacteraceae; genus FEN-1191. The sequence goes on from DATDHV010000135.1 coordinate 2,599, forward strand.
CTGCTGGTCGGCCGCGCGCAGCTGGAAATAGTCCTGCGCCAGCGCGACCTGCGCCGAGAGCCGCGCGGCCGCCACGTCGGCGGCGCTGGCCTGCGCCTTGGCCACGTCGGATTGCACCAGGCGGCGGATGCGGCCCCAGATGTCCAGCTCCCAGCTCGCCTGCGCCCCGACACTGTAGATGTCCGGGCGCGACTTGCCACCGGCGGTCACCGTCGTGCCCGCGCCGGTGGTGATGCCCTGTGAGAGACCGCTGCCGCCGCCGCTATGAGTGTTGATGCCGCTGACGGCGATGTCCGGGAACAGCGGTCCGCGATCGACCGCCACGGCGGCCGCAGCCGCGCGATAGGCGGCCTCGGAGGCGATGAGCGTCTGGTTGGACACGGCCACCTGGCGCTCGAGCCCATCGAGCACCGGGTCGTTGTAGATGGACCACCAGCGCTCATCGGCCGGCACCTGCGCGGGCGAGGCGGGCTTCCAGCCCTGATCCTCCTTGTAGGCGGGCGCAGCGGGCGCCGCGGGACGGCGGTAATCGGGCCCGACCATGCACCCGGCCAGCACCAACAGGCTCGAAGCGGAAAGCCAGCGAAGTCTCATAGGCATCACGTGTATTGGTGTTGCGCGCCGTCCGGCACCCTGGCGCGATGTCCCCGGAGCGAGGACAGCCAGATGCGGAAGCGGTCCAGGTAGAGATAGACCACCGGAGTGGTATAGAGCGTGAGCACCTGGCTCACGAGCAGTCCGCCGACAATCGAGATGCCGAGCGGCTGGCGCATCTCCGCGCCGCTGCCGGTCGTCACTGCCAGGGGCACCGCGCCGAACAGCGCCGCCAGGGTGGTCATCATGATTGGTCGGAAACGCAGCAGGCAGGCCTCGTAGATGGCCGTGCGCGCCGGGACCTGGCGCGTGCGCTCGGTCTCGAGCGCCACGTCGATCATCATGATGGCATTCTTCTTCACGATGCCGATCAGCAGGATAACGCCGATCAACGCGATGAGGCTGAACTCGGTACCGAATATCAGCAGCGCCAGCACCGCGCCCACGCCGGCCGAGGGCAGCGTCGAGAGAATGGTGATGGGGTGCACGTAGCTCTCGTACAGCACCCCGAGCACGATGTAGACCGCGACCAGCGCCGCCAGGATCAGCAGCGGCTCGCTCGAGAGCGATTGCTGGAACACCTGCGCGGTGCCGGCGAAGGAGCCGTGCACCGAGACCGGCACGTGCAGGTCGCGCATGGTGCGCTCGATGGCCGCGATGGCGGTGCCCAGCGACACGTTCTCCGGCAGGTTGAAGGAGAAGGTCGTGGCCACGAATGGTCCCTGATGATTGATCGCGAGTGGCGTGGTGCCTGGACCATAGCTCGAGATTGCCGCCAGCGGCACCATGGTCTCGCTAGCGGTGCTGACCGAGGCGCCGGTCGAGGCGCTGCCGCGACCGCTGTTGGTGAGCTGGTTCAGGGCCAGGTTCTGCGCGGCGGTGGAGTTGGCCGAGGGCGCCAGGTTGCTGCCGCCCCGCTGTGCCGCGGCACCCTTGAAGGCGCCCACGCCGGCGGCGGTGGTCTGCGTGCCGCTCAGCGCGCCGCCGCTGGTGCTGACCCAGACTTCCTTGAGCGTCTCGGGGTTCTGCCAGAAGCTCGGCTCGACCTCCATGACCACGTGGTACTGGTTCATGTCGTTGTAGATCGTCGAGACCTGGCGCTGGCCGAAGGCGTCGTAGAGCGTGTTGTCGACATTGGTGAGATTGACGCCGAGCCGCGCCGCGGTCGCCCGATCGATCGAGAGGTCCACCGTCAGTCCCTTGTCCTGCTGGTCGGAGTTGACGTCGGTGAGCTGTGGCACGCTCTTGAGCGCCTCGGTGATCTTCGGCGTCCAGGTGCGGATGTCGTCCAGGCTGTCGGCCAGGATGGTGTACTGGTACTGCGAGTTGCTCGAGCGCGCGCCCGAGCGGATATCCTGGATCGCCTGCAGATACAGCCGCGCGCCGGTGACGCTCGCCAGCTTGACCCGCAGCCGCGCGATCAGGCGGTCGCTCTTGATCTTGCGCTGCGACAGCGGTTTGAGCCCGATGAAGATGCTGGCGCTGTTGGTGGCGCCGTAGCCGCCGCTGCCCGTGAAGCCGACCACGTCCTGGACCGCCGGATCGTGCTGCACGATCGCCATGGCGGTACGCAGCTTCTGCGCCATGAGATCGAACGAGATGCTCTGGTCGGCGCGCAGGTTGCCTACCAGCGTACCGGTATCCTGCTGCGGAAAGAAGCCCTTGGGCACGATCGCAAACAGGTAGAAATTCATCGCCACGGTGGCCGCCAGCACGATCATGACCGTGCGCGGATGGTCCAGCGCACCGCGCAGCGTGCGGCCATAGAAATCGCGCATGGCATTGAAGCCGCGCTCCGTGGCTGCGAGCACGCGGCCCTGGCCGTGGCCCACGCGCAGCACGTAGGCGCACATCATCGGGGTCGTGGTCAGCGAGACCAGCAGCGAGATCACGATGGCCACCGACAGCGTCAGCGCGAACTCGCGGAAGGTCCGGCCCACGAGGCCTCCCATGAGCAGGATGGGCAGGAACACTGCGATCAGCGACAGGCTCATCGCCAGCACGGTGAAGCCCACCTCGCGCGCGCCGAGCAGCGCGGCCTGCACGCGCGGCATCCCCTCCTCGATGTGGCGTGCGATGTTCTCGAGCATGACGATGGCGTCATCGACCACGAAGCCGGTGGCGACCGTGAGCGCCATCAGCGACAGGTTGTCGAGGCTGAAGCCCAGCAGGTACATGGCACCGAAGGTGCCGATCAGCGACAGCGGCACGGCGACGCTCGGTATCAGCGCCGCGCGCCCATCACGCAGCATCAGGAACACCACCAGCACCACCAGCGCAATCGCGATCAGCAGGGTGCGCTCGACGTCGCGCAGCGAGGCGCGAATGGTCTCGGTGCGATCGTTGGTCTCTATGATGCGGACGCTGGCCGGGATCGAGGCCTGGAGCTGGGGCAGAATGGCGCGGATGCGATCGACGACATTGATGACGTTGGCGCCGGGCTGCCGGTGCAGCACCACCAGGATGGCGGGCTTGCCGTCGGCGAGGCCGAGGTTGCGCACGTCCTCGACGCCGGTGGTGACCGTTGCCACGTCCTGCAACCGCACCGCGGCATTGTTGCGATAGGCGACGATTAGCGACTGGTAATCGGCGGCATGCGTGGCGGTATCGTTGACGTAGATCTGGTAGCGCTGCCCGCCGTGCTGCAGAGCGCCTTTGGGGCTGTTGGCGTTGGCGGCCGCGAGGGCCGCGCGCACGTCCTCGAGGCCGATGCCGTACTCGAACAGCGCGCGCGGATTGAGCTCGACGCGCACCGCCGGCAGCGAGCCGCCGCCGATCGTGACGTCGCCGATGCCCTGCACCTGCAGCAGCTGCTGCTGCATGATGGTCGAGGCCGAGTCGTATATCTGGCCCGCGGTCAAGGTGTCCGAGGTCAGCGCCAGGATGAGCACCGGTGAGTCGGCAGGATTGATCTTGCGATAGGTCGGATTGCTGCGCAGCGAGGTCGGCAGGTCCACGCGTGCGCCCTGGATCGCAGCCTCCACGTCGCGCGCGGCGCCGTCGATGTCGCGGTTGAGCTCGAACTGCAGCGAGATGCGGGCACTGCCCACCGCGCTGCGCGAGGTCATCTCCGTCACCCCGGCGATGGTGCCCAGGTGGCGCTCGAGCGGGGTGGTAACGCTGGTCGCGACGGTCTCGGGACTGGCGCCGGGCAGCGAGGCGGTTACCACGATCACCGGGTAGTCCACGTTGGGCATCGGCGAGACCGGCAGCAGGAAGAAGGCCAGTCCGCCGGCGAGCGCCAGGCCCATGGTCAGCAGTGTGGTCGCCACCGGGCGGCGGATGAAGGGGGCCGAGACGCTCATGATGGCTCGTGGCCCGCGGGCGCCGCCTCGGCGCCGTCATTGCGCCAGCGCGCGAGCCGCTGCCGCATGCGCACGGCAATGCGATCGAAGAACAGGTAGATCACCGGCGTGGTGAACAGTGTCAGGAGCTGGCTCACGAGCAGGCCGCCGACGATCGAGATGCCCAGCGGCGCGCGCAGCTCCGAACCCGTGCCGCGGCCGAGCATGAGCGGCAGCGCCGCGAACAGCGCCGCCACCGTGGTCATCAGAATGGGACGGAAACGCAGCAGCGCTGCCTCGTGAATGGCCTCGCGCGGCGCCCGGCCCTCGACCCGCTCGGCGTTGAGTGCGAAGTCGATCATCATGATCGCATTCTTCTTCACGATACCGATCAGCAGGATGATGCCGATGATCGAGATGATGTTGAGCTCCAGTCCCGCGATCATGAGCGCCAGCAACGCGCCGATGCCGGCCGAGGGCAGCGTTGACAGTATGGTCAGCGGGTGGATGTAGCTCTCGTACAGCACCCCGAGCACGATGTACACGGTGACGATGGCGGCGATGATCAGCAGCACCTCATTGTGCAATGAGGACTGGAATGCGAGCGCGGCGCCCTCGAAGGTGGTCGAGATGCCGACCGGCAGGCCGACCTGCTGCTCGGCGGCCCTGACCGCCGCGACCGCGTTCTCGAGCGAGGCGTTGGGAGCCACGTCGAAGGAGAACAGTGCCGCCGGGAACTGTCCGAGATGATCGATCTCGAGCGGGGCGGTTTGCACGCTGATGTGCGCGATCGACCCGAGCGGCACCTGGCCGCCGCCGGCCGAGGGCAGGTAGATGTCATTGAGCGAGGCCACCGAGTTCTGCAGTCTCGGGTCGGCCTCCATGATCACGCGGTATTCGTTCGACTCGGCGTAGATGGTCGAGACGATGCGCTGCCCGAAGGCATCGTAGAGCGCGTTGTCGATGGTGGCGGCGGTCACGCCGAAGCGCGCCGCGGTGTCTCGATCGATATCCACCTTCGCGGTGAGTCCGCTGTCGGCGAAATTGGACGAGACGTTGGCGAGCTCGGGAGCCTGCTGCAGGCGCTGCAGCAGTTTGGGCACCCACGGGGCGAGCGCGGCGGTGCTCGCGGCCTCGAGAATGAACTGGTACTGCGCCCGGCCGACCGTGGAATCGATGGTCAGGTCCTGAACCGGTTGCAGCGACAGCTCGATCCCGCTCACCTGCATCGCGGCCCGCCGCAGACGCTCCATGGTCTGCTCGATGCTGTCGGTGCGCTGCGCCTTGGGTCGAAGGTTGATCAGGAAACGGCCGTTATTGAGCGTGGTATTGGTACCGTCCACGCCCACGAACGAGGACAGGCTGTCGACGTCCGCATCGCGCCGAATGACGTCGGCCAGGGCCTGCTGACGCTCCACCATGGCATCGAAGGAGGACTTCGGATCCGCCTCGGTCATGCCCTGCAGGATGCCGGTATCCTGCAGCGGGAAGAATCCCTTCGGGATCAGCACGTACAGCAGCACCGTCAGGGCCACTGTGCCGGTGGCCACCCACAGCACCAGCGTCTGATGGTCGAGCACACGGCCGAGCATGCGATCGTATCCGGCCACGAGGCGGTTGAAGGCGCGCTCGGCCGCGACGGCGACCGCGCTGCGCCGCCGCTGCTGCGTCTCGGCGTGCGGGCGCAGCATCTTGGCGCACAGCATGGGCACCAGCGTCAGGGAGACCACGGCCGAGATCAGGATGGAGATCGCCAGCGTGATGGCGAACTCGCGAAACAGCCGTCCGACCACCTCGCGCATGAACAGCAGCGGGATCAGCACCGCGATCAGCGACACGGTCAGCGACACGATCGTGAAACCAATCTCCTCGGATCCCTTGAGCGCGGCGGCCAGCGGCTTCTCGCCCTTCTCGATGTAGCGCGAGATGTT
>DATDHV010000136.1:0-7820 GCA_036521395.1 Steroidobacteraceae bacterium
CTGTTTGCCGATCTGGGACAGCGCTTCCGTGCGCGCCCGGGCGGCTACACGCGCATCCTGCACATGCTGCCCCGTCCGGGCGATGCGGCGCCGATGGCGTTGATGCAACTGGTCGAGCGCACGCCTGCCGCCCAGGTGGTGCAGCCACCCGTGGCGATGGGGGCACCGACGCCTGCAGTACGCGCCAAGCGAGCATCGAAGAAGAACGCGGCGGCGGACGCCAAGAGCGAAGCACCTGCCAGAGCACCCGCCAAGCGCGCGCCCCGCAAGAAGAAAGCGGCGGCTGCCTGACACGACGATGCGAGTTTGCCGTCGGAGCGCGTTAGTTTAAAATACGATTAAGACGCTATAGAATGCTGCAGCATAGATTGACAAAATAGCATTGGTCTTCGCGTCGCTCCGTTCAGTTTTCTTATCCACTTTTGGGGATTCATCGATGAAAACAAAGCTCGCTCTCAGCGCTCTGGCGGCGGCCCTCGTGCTTGTCGCGTGCGGCAGCGGCCAGCAGGACACTTCGGCTCCGGCCGCGGCGCCGGCGACCCCCGCAGCTCCGGCCGCCACTCCTCCGGCTACACCGCCGGCGGACAACAGCGCGGCGCCCCCGGCAGCCCCGGGCGCGGACAATAACGGTGCTACGACACCTCCTGCGACCCCAGGTGCTGGCCCGGCCACGCCGCCGGCCGCTCCGCCTGCTGGTGGGACTGCCCCGCCGCAACAGTAACGGCGGAGGCTGAGCAGGCCCAAGAGCCTTTGGCTCGCGGGAAGCCCGTGCAGGCCGGCAATGCCGGTCTGCCGGGCTTTCCGGTGTTTGGGCCTCGAGGAGCCATACGATGCCGCAGGTGAGTGTCAGGGAGCCTCGCGTCACGGATCGCGCGTGGATTCGCGGCATCTATCGCCATTACCTCTTCGATCTGGCGCCCGCGGCGACCGGGCTGTTCCCATTGCTGACGGATGCCGGGCAACGTGAGTCCGAGCAGGCCGATCGGCTGTTCGCCGACGCGCAGGCGCGGGTGTTGACCATCTGTTATGCCAGCGAGCCGGTCGGATTCGCGCGTATCAGTCTGCGGACGCAGTCACCGCCTGAGTTTTCGATGGCGGATTTCTTCATCGCGCGCACGTGGCGGCGCCGCGGCATCGGTGCCGAGGCGGTGCGGCTGATTCTGGATCGTTTTGAAGGGGCATGGCTGATCACCGAGCACCTGCGCAACGATCCGGCAGTCCAGTTCTGGCGCCAAGTCGTCAGCAGCTACACCGCCGGCAAATACCAGGAGCGCATCGTCAACGGCGAGGTGCAGCAGCGCTTCGCCTCGGGGCCCCGCCGGCCGAGCTAGCGCGCGCCAGGCGCCGAGGCTTTGCCCCGCCCTGGCCGCTGTGCGTTGCGCCCGCCGCGACGAGGCCCGGTATCTTGCCGTCGCTGAGCCGGGGCGCCAGATAGCGTCCGGTGGATGACTCGGGTACCGCGCAGATCGCCTCAGGCGTGCCCTCGGCGATGACGCGCCCGCCGCGCTCGCCACCCTCGGGCCCCAGGTCGATGACCCAATCGGCCGTCTTGATGACGTCGAGATTGTGCTCGATGACGACCAGCGTATTGCCCGCATCACGCAGCTGATGCAGCACTGCGAGCAGCTGCGCGATGTCGTGGAAGTGCAGTCCCGTGGTGGGCTCATCGAGAATGTAGAGAGTATTGCCGGTGCCGCGCTTGGCGAGCTCGCGGGCGAGCTTCACGCGCTGCGCCTCCCCGCCCGAGAGCGTCGTAGCACTCTGCCCGAGCCGCACGTACGAGAGGCCCACATCCATCAGCGTGCGCAGCTTCGCGGCCGCCGCCGGCACGTTCTCGAACAGCCGCAGCGCCTGTTCGACCGTGGCTTCCAGCACCTGATGGATGTTGTGGCCGCGGTAATGGATCTCGAGGGTCTCGCGGTTGTAGCGCCGCCCGCCGCACACATCGCAGGGCACATAGACGTCGGGCAGGAAGTGCATCTCCACGCGGATCACGCCATCGCCCTGGCACGCCTCGCAGCGGCCGCCCTTGACGTTGAAGCTGAAGCGCCCGGCGTCGTAGCCGCGCGCGCGCGATTCGGGCACGGCGGCGAACAGCTCGCGCACCGCGGTGAACAGGCCCGTGTAGGTCGCCGGGTTGGAGCGCGGCGTGCGGCCTATCGGATTCTGATCGATCTCGATCACGCGCTCGAAGCGCTCGAGACCGTCGATGCCCTCGCACGGGGCGGCACCATCGAGGCTGGCGCCGTTCAGGCGCGCCGCGGCGTGGCGGTACAGCGTGTCATCGACCAGCGTGGACTTGCCCGAGCCCGACACGCCCGTGACGCACACCAGCGTTCCGAGCGGCACCGCCACCGTCAGATTGCGCAGATTGTTGCCGCGCGCACCGCGGATCGTGAGCCATTGATCGCTGGCCGCGTTGCGCCGGCGCTGCGGCACCGGAATGCGCTCGCGTCCGGCCAGATACGCCCCGGTCAGTGAGGCGGGGTCGGCCTCGATCTGCGCCGGCGTGCCCGCGGCGACCACGCGTCCGCCGTGGGCGCCGGCGCCGGGACCCAAATCCACGACGTGGTCGGCGGCGCGGATTGCATCCTCATCGTGCTCGACCACGATGACGGTATTGCCCAGATCGCGCAGGCGCCGGAGCGTGCCGAGCAGGCGCTCGTTGTCGCGCTGATGCAACCCGATCGAGGGCTCGTCGAGAATGTACATCACACCCGTCAGGCCCGAGCCGACCTGGCTCGCTAGGCGAATACGCTGCGCCTCGCCGCCGGACAGCGTGCCAGCGCCGCGATCCAGCCCGAGGTAGTCCAGGCCTACGTCCACCAGGAAACGCAGCCGCTCGCCCACTTCACGCACGATGCGTGCGGCCACCTCGGCCCGCCACCCCTCGAGCTTCAGTGCGCGGAAATATTCACTCGCCTGGCCGACGGTCAGGCGCGTGATGGCCGGCAGGCTGCGCCCGTCGATGAGTACCGAGCGTGCGGCTTCGTTGAGGCGCGCACCCCCGCAATCGACGCAGGCGCGCACCCCAAGGTACTTGCGCAGCTCTTCGCGCACGGCCTGCGAGTCGGTTTCGCGATAGCGCCGCTCGAGGTTCGGGACTATGCCCTCGAAGGCATGGCGGCGGCGGCTGCCGGGGCCTGCGCCCTCACGATAGCGGAACTCGATCTGTTCCTCGCCGCTGCCGTAGAGCAGCAGCCGCCGCACGGCTTCGGGCAGCTCGTCCCAGGGCATCTCGAGATCGAAATGGTAGTGGCGCTCGAGCGACTGCAGCAGCTGGAAGTAATGTGAGTTGTGCCGGTCCCAGCCGCGCACGGCGCCGCCCGCGAGCGAGAGGTGAGGGTGCACCACGACGCGCTCGGGATCGAAGAACTCCTGGAACCCCAGGCCGTCGCAGGTCGGGCACGCGCCGGCCGGATTGTTGAACGAGAACATGCGCGGCTCGAGCGGCGGCACCGAGAAGCCGCACTCGGGGCAGGCGTGACGGCTCGAGAACAGCAGCGGACCGAGCGCGGCATTGTCCGGGAACACCACTTCGGCGATGCCGTTGCCGAACTGCAGCGCGGTCTCGAAGGACTCGGCCAGGCGCTGGGCGGCATCCGGACGGGTGCGGAAACGATCCACCACGGCCTCGATGCTGTGCCGGGCCTTGGGGTCGAGCCGGGGCACCTCGTCGATCTCGTACACCGTGCCGTCGACGCGCACGCGCACGAAGCCCTGGCCCGCGAGTTCGGCGATGCGCTGCGTGTGCTCGCCGCGCCGTGCCTCCACCAGCGGGGCGAGCAGCAGCGCCAGCTCGCCATGCGGGACGAGCAGCGTCTGGTCCACCATCTGGCTCACGGTCTGCGCGGCGAGGTCGATGCCGTGGCGCGGGCAGCGCGGCAGGCCGGCGCGCGCGTACAGCAGGCGCAGATAGTCGTAGATCTCGGTCACCGTGCCCACGGTCGAGCGCGGATTGTGGGAGCCGCTCTTCTGTTCGATGGCGATCGCAGGCGAGAGGCCCTCGATGCTGTCGAGGTCGGGCTTGTCCATGACGGACAGGAACTGGCGCGCATACGCCGACAGCGACTCGACATAGCGGCGCTGGCCTTCGGCATACAGGGTGTCGAAGGCGAGCGAGGATTTGCCCGAGCCCGACAGTCCCGTGAACACGATCAGCCGCTCCCGCGGCAGGTCCAGGTCGATGTTCGCGAGGTTGTGGGTGCGAGCGCCGCGGATGCGGATGGTCTGCATGAGATGCTGGGGTACCCTGGGGGCCGTTAATGCAAAAGGGAAAAGAACCACTATAAACGCAGCGGCGGGGTGGGCCCAAAAACACTACAATCATCCCTTGCGGCCCCCTGACGGCAAGGCGATCTCACGACGAGGCGGAACATGGCTCGCGGCATCAACAAAGTCATCCTGATCGGTCACCTGGGTGCAGATCCGGAGACCCGGGCCATGCCCTCGGGCATGACCGTGGCCAACCTGCGGCTCGCGACCACGGAAAGCTGGAAGGACAAGCAGTCCGGAGAGCAGCAGGAGCGCACCGAGTGGCACAACGTCGCGCTGTTCGGCCGCCTAGGCGAGATCGCCGCCGAGTACCTGCGCAAGGGATCTCAAGTCTATATTGAGGGCCGCCTGCGAACCCGCAAGTGGCAGGACAAGGAAGGTCGCGATCGCTACACCACCGAGATCGTCGGCAACGAGATGCAGATGCTCGGCGGCCGTAGTGGCGCGGGCGGGGGCGGCGGCGGCGCTGGTGCGGGCGCCGGTGGCGGCGCCGCGCCGGGAGCAGGGGGCTTCGCCGAGGCCGGCGCGCGCACCGAGGCTCCCGAAGGGGCGGCCGGCGGGGCCGGGGCCTCGCGCGATGAGTTCGACGACGACATCCCCTTCTGACTTTGTAACTCTTTGATTGTGCTTGATTTCTAGGCCGTCGCCGCTGGCACGCGCGCGTTTCGTTCCCTGTACGGCGCAAAACCGCTACCCTCTATGGCCGCACAGCTGATGTCCATGGCCGGCCGCTACTACATCAAGACCTTCGGTTGCCAGATGAACGAGTACGACTCCGCCCGCATGGCGGACGTGCTGCGCAGCGCCGTGGGGCTCGAGCGCACCGATGACCCGTGTGAGGCCGACGTGCTGCTCATGAACACCTGTTCGGTGCGCGAGAAGGCGCAGGAGAAGGTCTTCTCGCTGCTCGGGCAATGGCGAGCGCTCAAACAGCAGCGCCCGCAGCTCATCATCGGCGTCGGCGGCTGTGTGGCGAGCCAGGAAGGGGCGTCCATCACGGCGCGCGCGCCCTTCGTGGACCTGGTGTTCGGGCCGCAGACCCTGCACCGGCTGCCGCAGATGATCGATGAACTCAGGCGACACGGCCGCGCGGTGGTCGACGTCAGCTTCCCGGAAATCGAGAAGTTCGATGCCCTGCCGGCGCCGCGCGCCTCGGGCTCGCGCGCCTACGTTTCGGTCATGGAAGGCTGCAGCAGGTACTGCAGCTTCTGCGTCGTGCCCTACACGCGGGGCGAGGAGATGAGCCGCGGCGTCGACTCGGTGCTCGAGGAGGTAAGCGCACTCGCGCGCCAGGGCGTGCGCGAGATCGTGCTGCTCGGCCAGAACGTCAATGCCTACGCCGGCGCCATGGCCGATGGCGCGGCGGTGGACCTCTCGACGCTCATGCACTACGTGGCGGCAGTTGCGGGCATAGAGCGCATACGCTTCACGACCTCCCATCCGCTCGAGTTCAGCGACAGCCTGATCGAGGCCTATGCCAGCCTGCCGCAACTCGCCGACCACCTGCATCTGCCGGTGCAGAGCGGCTCGGACCGCATTCTGGCGCGCATGAAACGCGGCTACACCACGCTGCAGTACAAGGAGCGCATCCGCGCGCTGCGTGCGGTGCGGCCGGGCATCGCGATCTCCACCGACATCATCGTCGGCTTTCCGGGTGAGAGCGAACGCGACTTCGAGGCCACGCTGCAGTTGGTGGCCGACGTGGGGTTCGATCAGTCCTTCTGCTTTCTCTACAGCCGCCGCCCCGGCACGCCCGCCGCGGCACTGCCCGATGAAGTGCCGCTCGAGCTCAAGCAGCAGCGCCTGGCGCGGCTCCAGGCCCGGCTCGATGCCCAGGCGCTGGCCATCAGCGCCTCCATGGTCGGCAGCACGCAGCGCGTGCTGGTCGAGCGCGGCGCCAAGAAGGGGCAGGGGGAACTGGCCGGCCGGACCGAGAACAACCGCTGGCTCAATTTCACCGGTCCCGCCACGCTGCTGCAGCAGTTTGCCGATGTGGTCGTGACCGAGGCGCGGCCGCACTCGCTGCGCGGCACCTGGCAGGGGCCCGTAGCCGCGTGAGCCCAGGCGCCGCCGCAGCACGCGAATTCGCGCTCGAGCCCGCCGACAACGCGCGCCTGGCGAGCCTGTGCGGACCGCTCGATGCCAACCTGCGCCTGGTCGAATCGCGCCTCGGGGTACAGATCCGCCGGCGCGGCCATTCCTTTCGCATCCACGGGGAGCACGCTGCCTCCACCGAGGCGGTGCTCAAGGACCTGTTCGCCCAGACCCAGCACCGCGAGGTCACCCCCGAGCAGGTGCACCTCTGCCTGGTGGAGCATGCCAACGGAGCCGCCGGCGATGACGAGGACGGCGTGGCCATCGAGAACGAGCGCGGCGGGCAGACGCGGCGCGAGCGAGTGCGTGCCCGCGGCGCTCATCAGCGTGAATACCTGAACCATATCCGCCAGTACGATCTGAGTTTCGGCATCGGTCCGGCCGGCACCGGCAAGACTTACCTCGCGGTGGCGTGCGCGGTCGAGGCCCTGCTGGCCGAACGTGTGCGGCGCATCGTGCTGGTGCGTCCGGCCGTGGAAGCCGGCGAGCGGCTCGGCTTCCTGCCCGGCGACATGGCGCAGAAGGTCGATCCGTACCTGCGGCCCATGTACGATGCGCTCTACGAGATGATGGGCTACGACCGCGTGGCGCGTTTCATCGAGCGCAACGCCATCGAAGTGGCGCCTCTCGCCTTCATGCGCGGGCGCTCGCTGAACGAGTCTTTCATCATCCTCGACGAGGCGCAGAACACCACGATCGAGCAGATGAAGATGTTCCTGACGCGCATCGGCTTTGGTTCGCGCGCCGTAGTGACCGGGGATCTGACGCAGACCGACCTGCCCAGCGGCCGCATGTCGGGTCTGCAGCACGCACAGCTCATCCTGCGCGGAGTCACGGGCGTCGCCTTCACCCTCTTCGATGCCGGTGACGTGGTACGTCATCCGCTGGTCCAGCGCATCGTGCAGGCGTACGAGTCGCACGAGCGCGCGGCGCGGCCGAACTCGAGCCAGCCATGATCTCGAGCGGCACCAGGATCAGCCTGATGCGCACGGTGCGCACCGGCTGGCTGCCCGGGCCGCGCGTGCTGCGCGCCTGGGCGGTCGCCGCGCTGGGACGGCAGGCCGCCGGGCGCGAAGTGGCGGTGCTGCTCGCCGGCCGCGCGCGCAGCCGCGCGCTCAATGCACGCTATCGCGGGCGCGATCATGCCACCAACGTGCTGTCGTTCCCGGCGGCGGCCCCCGCATCCGCCGCCGCGCCGCGGTTACTCGGGGAGCTCGTGATCTGTCCGCCGGTGCTGCGGGCCGAGGCGCGCGCGCAGCACAAGAGTGAGAGTGCGCACTGGGCGCACATGGTGGTGCACGGCCTACTGCACCTGATCGGCTATGATCACCAGTATGCCGCCGAGGCGCAGCGCATGGAGCGGCGCGAGGTGCGCGCACTCCATCGGCTCGGCATCGCCAATCCCTACCGCGTCGCGCCCGCCGCCGCCGCACGCGCCCCCGCGGCGCGTG
>DATDHV010000137.1:0-5958 GCA_036521395.1 Steroidobacteraceae bacterium
TTCTTGATGACATCGCGGATCTGCGCGACGCGCTCGGCCTCGCAATGCCGCAGCGCGTAGATCAGCGGCAGCGTGGGCTTGCCTTCGGCCAGATCGTCGCCGAGGTTCTTGCCGCGCGTGGCGGGGTCGGAGCGGTAGTCGAGCACGTCGTCGATGAGTTGATAGGCGGTGCCGAGGTGGCGGCCGTAGTCGGCGAGCGCGCGCTGCGCGCCCTGATCGGCGCCGCTGAGCACGGCGGCCACTTCGGCGCCGGCCTGGAAGAGTTGCGCGGTCTTGCGGTGGATGACCTCGAGGTAGCGCGCCTCCGTGGTGTCGGGGTCGCGCGCATTGATGAGCTGCAGCACCTCGCCCTCGGCGATCAGGTTGGTGGCATCGGCCATGATCTCGATCACGCGCTGGGAGCGGGAGGTGGCCATGAGCTGGAAGGCGCGTGAGTAGACGAAATCGCCCACCAGCACGCTGGCCTGGTTGCCGTAGACTTCGTTGGCGGTGTCGCGGCCGCGACGGCGCGCGGACATGTCGACCACGTCGTCGTGCAGCAGCGTCGCGGTGTGGATGAACTCGATAAAGGCGGCGGCATGGATGCAGACGGTCTCGCCGCTGCCGCAGGCGCGGCCGGCCAGCACCACCAGCAGCGGACGCAGGCGTTTGCCGCCGCCGTCGATGATGTGCTCGGCAACCTGGTCGACCAGCGGCACGGCGCTATGGAAGCCGCGACGGATGGCCTCATCGACCGCGCTCAACTCACTCTGCACCAGGGCACGGATCCGCTCGAGCGCTTCGTGGCTGCCGTGATCAGTGCTCAACTCTCTGTTTCTCCAAGAGAATACGCTGTTTGACCCGCCGGTCACGCATCGTTAGAATGCGCGGCCTTTCCGCACTCCCTGCGGGTACCGACGGTGTAGAAGACCGTAGGCCCCAGCCCTGGGGCGGCGACATACACGGAGTTTCGGACAATGTACGCGGTCATCGCCACGGGCGGCAAACAGTATCGGGTCGAAAAGGGCGGGGTGCTGCGCATCGAAAAGCTCAGCGCCGAGCCCGGCGCAACGGTCGAATTCGACCACGTGCTGCTGATCGCCGACGGCGATGTGGTGCGCCTCGGCGCGCCGCTGCTCGCGGGCGGCAAGGTAACCGCGACCATCGAGAAGCACGCCAAGGGCGACAAGGTGACCATCGTGAAATTCCGGCGCCGCAAACACTATCTGCGGCAGAAGACACACCGGCAACAGTTTACGCAGGTCCGTGTGACGGAGATCAGTGCCCCGTGAGGGCACGGCGGTTGTACGGTAGATCGGGAGCAGTTCCATGGCACACAAGAAGGCAGGCGGCAGCACTCGCAACGGGCGGGATTCCCACAGCAAGCGCCTCGGCGTCAAGCGTTTCGGCGGCGAGCAGGTGCTCGCGGGCAACATCCTCGTGCGCCAGCGCGGCACCCGGGTGCGCGCCGGGCAGAACGTCGGCGTCGGAACCGACCACACGCTGTTTGCAGTGGCCACGGGGCGGGTGGAGTTTCGTCTCAAGGGCCCCGAGCAGCGCATGACCGTCAGCGTGGTGCCCGAGACCACCTGAAGGCGCGGCCGCGGGGCCGGCCGCATCGTATTCGATCCCAGAACCCCGGCCCGGCCGGGGTTTTCTTCTCCCTCCACAGGCCGCCATGAAATTCGTCGATGAGGCCCAGCTCAGGGTGCAGGCCGGCAACGGTGGGCGCGGCTGTGTGAGCTTCCGGCGCGAGAAATTCGCGCCCTTTGGCGGTCCCGACGGCGGCGACGGCGGCCACGGGGGCAGCGTCTGGCTGCATGCGGCCGAGGGCATCAACACGCTGGCGGACTTTCGCATCGAGCGCACCTTCAAGGCCCGGAACGGGCAGGGTGGCTCGGGCAACGATTGCACTGGGCGCGGGGGGGAGGACCTGCGCATCACCGTGCCCGTGGGCACGGTCGTGCTCGATGCCGACAGCGGCGAGCAGCTCGGGGACCTCGCGGCGGCCGGCCAGGAGTTCAAGGTGGCGCAGGGCGGCAAGGGCGGCTGGGGCAACGCCCGCTTCAAGTCCAGCACCAACCGCGCGCCGCGGCAGTTCGGACCGGGGCTGCCCGGGGAGCGGCGCACGCTCGCCCTCGAACTCAAGATCATCGCCGACGTCGGGCTGCTGGGGCTGCCCAATGCCGGCAAATCCACCCTGATCCGCGCGCTGTCCTCGGCGCGACCCAAGGTCGCCGACTATCCCTTCACGACGCTGTACCCGAACCTCGGCGTGGTCTACTGCGGAGCTCACCGCAGCTTCGTCATGGCCGATATCCCGGGGCTCATCGAGGGTGCGGCCGACGGCGCGGGCCTCGGCATCCGTTTTCTCAAGCACCTGCAGCGCACACGGGTGTTGCTGCACATCGTGGATCTGCTGCCCCCGGATCCGCAGGCCGATGTGGTCCGCGATGCCCGCGCCATCGTCAAGGAGCTCAAGAAGTTCGATGCGGGTCTGGCGGCCAAGCCGCGCTGGCTGGTGCTCAACAAGCGCGATCTGCTGCCCGATGCTGAAGCAGAAGCCCTCGCGGCCGAGGTGGTGCGGCGCCTGCGCTACCGCGGACCGCGCTTCCTGATCTCGGCCGCCACCAACCGCGGCACACGCGAGCTGGCCGATGCGCTGATGCAGTTCCTCGAGCAAAACTCGAGTGCCGCTCGGCACCGGCCGTCGTCGCTGACCTGAGGCCGGCGAACGGCTGCGCCCCGGCGTGCATTCGGCCAGAATGGCCCGATGCGCAACAGCAAAGTTCGAGCGCGTATCGCCGCGGGAAAGCTGCGGCTGCGCATTCGCGATCTGCGAAATCTCGGCGCCCGCTCGGAAGCCATGCTCGGGCAGATCGGCGTCCACGATGTCGAGGAGTTGCGCCGGCGCGGCGCCGTGCGCGCCTTCGCTGAGCTCAAACGGGCGGACGTGACCTCTGCTCTGAACATGTTCTGGGCGCTCGCCGGGGCGCTCGAGCCCTGGCCCGAGGGCCGACACTGGCGCGAGGTGGCGCGCGGGGACGAGCGGCTGTCGCTGCTGCTCTCGCTCGAGGACTACGAGGCCGGCGAGCGGTAGCGGGTGGACGTTAGGCCGAGGCGGAAAGGCGCTTGACGCGCGCGGCCAGGCGGCTCTTGTGCCGATTGGCCTGATTGCGATGAATGATGCGCTTGTTCACCAGCGTGTCGATGAGCGGCACCGCGGCACGGTAATTGGCCTGGGCCTCGTCCTTGCTACCCTTGGCCACCGCGTCGGTGACCTTGCGGATGGCGGTGCGCATGCGCGAGCGCAGGGTCACGTTGTGCGTCCGATGCTTCTCGGCCTGACGCGCCGCTTTTTCCGCCGATTTGGTGTTCGCCACGCTCTGCTCCGCCTTTCAGGGCCGCGTAGTGTGGGCAGGGCCCCAAATCTTGTCAATCGGAGGACTCAAGGCGGCGCAGCCGGCCGGAGCTTTGTGGCTATAATTCAAAGCTTGAGCCGACGTGAGGCCGGCGAACGGCGGCGCCTCGGCATCGGCTTAAGTCCCAAGGAACATGCAGCTCACCCGCCGACTAGCAACCAGCCAGCCCCGCGACTGTGTCGTGACCATCGGCAGCTTCGATGGCCTGCATCTGGGCCACCAGGCGCTGATCGAGCGGCTGCGCCAGCACGCGGCACAGCGGGGCCTGCCGGCCGTGATGCTGAGCTTCGAGCCGCTGCCGCGCGAGTACCTGCAGCCGGCCGATCCGCCGGCCCGGTTGACCAACTTTCGCGAACGCTGGCGCCTGCTCGCCGGCAGCGGGCTCACGCAGCTCTGTCTCCTGCACTTCGGCGAGCCGCTGCGTTCGCTGTCGGCCGAGCAGTTCCTGGAGCTGCTGCAGGCAGCGCACGCGCGCGTGGTCGTGATCGGTCACGACTTTCGTTTCGGCCGCGGCGGCAGGGCCGATGCGGCCTGGTGCCTCGAGCATGCCGCGCGCTACGGCCTCACCTTCGACGTGCTCGCGCCGGTGGCCAGCCAGGGTGAGCGCGTGAGCAGCGGCCGGATCCGCGAGGCGGTGGCTCGGGGCGATTTCCCCACCGCGCAGCGGCTGCTCGGCCGTCCCTACAGCATGCGCGGTCGCGTGCGTCACGGGGCGCAGCTCGGGCGCAAGCTCGGCTTTCCCACCGCCAATATCGCCGTCAAGCGCCGGCGTGTGCCCCTTTCGGGCGTGTTTGCGGTATGGGTGCGCGGGGCGCCCACGACGCGCGAGCCCTGGCCCGCGGTGGCCAGTCTGGGTACGCGGCCCATGGCCGGGGGCGGCCTGCCGGTGCTCGAGGCGTGCCTGTTCGATTTCGACGGCGACTTGTATGACCTCGAGCTCGAGGTGGAATTCGTGGCGCTGCTGCGCGAGGAGCAGACCTTCGTCTCGATGGACGCGATGGTGGTGCAGATGCACCGCGATGCGGCGCAGGCGCGCCGCATTCTGGGCGCGTGAGTGCTGGGTGAGACGATGAGCGACTATAAGCACACGGTCAATTTGCCGCAGACCGATTTCCCGATGAAGGCGGACCTTGCTGGGCGCGAGCCGGCGCAGCTGGCGCGCTGGGGGGAGCTGCGCATCTACGAGCGCATCCGCGCGGCCTGCGCCGGACGGCCCGCCTTCGTGCTGCACGATGGGCCACCCTACGCCAACGGCGCGATCCACCTGGGCCACGCCTTCAACAAGGTGCTCAAGGACATCGTCGTCAAGTCGCACACGCTCGATGGATTCGATGCGCCCTACGTGCCCGGCTGGGACTGCCATGGCTTGCCCATCGAGCTGGCGGTGGAGAAGAAGCACGGCAAGCCCGGACAGAAGCTCGATGCCGCCGCCTTCCGCGCCGCGTGCCGGGCCTTCGCGGCCGAACAGGTCGAGCGCCAGCGAATCGATTTCGAGCGGCTCGGGATCTTCGGCGACTGGGCGCATCCGTACCTGACCATGGATCCGCGCTACGAGGCGCAGCAGATCCGCGCCGTGGGCAAGATCATCCACAACGGTCATCTCTACCGCGGTGCCAAGCCCGTGCACTGGTGCCTGGACTGCCGCTCGGCGCTGGCCGAGGCCGAGGTCGAGTACGAGGACAAGAGCTCGATCGCCATCGACGTGGCCTTTGGCATGGTCGATGTGGCCGACTTCGCGCGCCGCAGCGCCATCGACGCCGCGCGCCTCGGCGCCAACGTGTCGGTGGTGATCTGGACCACCACGCCCTGGACGCTGCCGGCGGACGAGGCCGTGACGGTGCGCGATGAGTTCCGCTACGTCGCGGTGCCGGTAGAGCGCGCGGGTGCCGTCGAGGTGCTGGTGCTGGCGGCCGAACTGGCTGCAACCTGCCTCGAGCGTTACGGGCTCGCGGCGGGGCGGGTGCTGGGGGAGTTTCCCGGACGCGCGCTAGAGGGGCTGCGGCTGCGCCATCCGTGGCTCGAGCGCGACGTGCCGGTGATCCTGGGCGAGCACGTGACGCTCGATGCCGGCACCGGGGCGGTGCACACCGCTCCGGCACACGGTCAGGAGGATTTCGCGGTGGGCGCGGCCTACGGCCTGCCCGTGGTCAATCCCGTGGGGCCCGACGGGCGCTTCATCGAGGGCACGCCGCTGGTTGCGGGGCTGCGGGTCGATAAAGCCGATGCCGTGATCGTGCAGGAGCTCGAGCGCCGCGGCGTGCTGCTGCGCCAGGCTCCCTTGCGTCACAGCTATCCGCACTGCTGGCGCCACAAATCGCCGTTGATCTTCCGCGCCACGCCGCAGTGGTTCATCAGCATGGACCAGCGCGGCCTGCGCGCGCACGCGCTGCGCGACATTGCGCAGGTGCGCTGGACCCCGGGCTGGGGCGAGCAGCGCATCACGGCCATGATCGCCAACCGGCCCGACTGGTGCATCTCGCGCCAGCGCACCTGGGGCGTGCCGCTGGCCCTGTTCGTGCACCGCCAGAGCGGGGCGTTGCACCCGCGCACGCTCGAG
>DATDHV010000138.1:0-2948 GCA_036521395.1 Steroidobacteraceae bacterium
CGAGCGCGGGCCGGCATGAAACCTGCCGGCCGCCGGCGGGGTAATAAGGCATGAGGTTTCACGCATGCCGACAGCGGTAGCCGCCACTGCACCCGAGGACGATGACGTGGTCGAGCTGCTGCGATCCTCGGGGCGCGAGCCAGCGTTCGCGCTGTTGCTGCCGCGTTATGAGCACAAGGTCTACCGCCTCTGCTGCGCGCTGCTGCGCGATCCGAGTCAGGCGCAGGACGCTGCACAGGAGAGCCTGGTGCGAATCTGGAAGGGATTGCCGAGCTACGACGGTCGGGCCTCGCTCTCGAGCTGGATCTATGCAATCACGCGCAATCGCTGTCTGACCGCGCTCGAGCGGCGACGCACCGAGCTGCGCGCCGGCGCGCACGATCTCGCGCTGGATCCGTGCATGCCGATGTACGATGCGGACGATGACGGCGAGCACGAGCAGCGCTCGGCGCAACTGCGCGAACTCATCGAGCTGCTGCCCGAGCGCCAGCGGCGAACGCTGGTATTGTTCTATTTCGAGGACCGCTCGGTCGCCGAAGTCGCGCAGCGGCTCGGCTGCCCTGAAGGCACCGTGAAGACCAACCTGCATCGCGCACGGGCGACGCTGACCGGGCTGCTTCGACAGCGCGGTCTCGATGACCGGCGCCATTGGCTGGAGGACGGCTCATGAACCCGGATAACGACAGGACCAGCGCAGCACCGCTCGATGAGACGCTCGACAATGCGCTGGACCAGGCGCTCACCCGCGCCTTGCAGCCGCCGCAACTGCCCGGCGACTTCCGTGCCGCCCTCACCACGGCCATTGCGCGCGCAACGGAACTCGAGGCCGCGGCGCGGCGTGCACGTCCGCGGCTCGAGCGCGAGCAGCGCCAGCGGCTCGCAGAATTCGAGGCCGGGTACGTGCAGTTGCGCCGCCGTACGCTCGGCACGCTGATCGGCGGCGCCTTCGCTGCCGGCGCCGCGGTCGCCGTGGTGCTGCCCTGGTTACGGGTGCTGTTCGGGCCCGAGGCCACGCTGGCGCTCGCGGCACTGGGCGCCGCGGCCGGCCTTGCGATCGGCACCGCCTCCTGGATCGGGCGCATCGGCCTGCCGGCATCGCTGTCATCGCTGTGGCGGTTCTAGAACTGCAGGAATTGCTCGAGCATGTAGCGATCGGCGTAGCTGGGCCCGTCCCAGTCGTCCATGAAGCCGCAATGGCCGCCATGGCGCGTGCGCACGATGACCAGATGCTCGCTCGGCGCGAGCCGCCGCAGATCCTCCGCCGGTATCATCGGATCATCGCCGGCCAGCAGTACGCGCGCGGGCACGCGCAGCCCCGCCAGCTTGGAGCCGGTGACCGCGTAGCCGTCGAGATACGCCTCCAGGCTCGCGAAATCGGTGCAGCGGCGCACCAGCTCGGCGGTCATGCGCCGCAGGTCGGCGTAGCGCGACAGCGCCGTGAAGTCGTGCACGCCGGGCCAGGCGCGCTGCTTGGCGCGCAGCGAACGTGACCAGCGCCGGATGAAGTAGTGCCGGTACACCACGGCCCCACGCTCGAGCGCCAGCAGGGTGGCTGCCGGGTCGAGCACCGGGGAGACGGCCACGACGCCGGCGATCGACTCGGGCGCCTCCGGCGCCGCCGCCACGCGCAGCATGAAATTGGCGCCGAGTGAGAAGCCCCCGAGATACAGCCGAGCGGGCGCACAGCGCTCGCCGATCGCGCGCACCGCGCCGAGCACCTCGGCCAGGCGGCAGGAGTGGAACAGCTCGCGGTTGAGCGCATGCGTCGCCCCGTGGTCGCGCAGATTCACCCGCACCACCTCGAACCCGCGCCCGTGCAGCAGCGCCGCCGCGGACAGCACGTAGGGGGACTGCGCGCTGCCTTCCCACCCGTGCAGCAGCAGCGCCACGCGCCGGGGTTCGCCGGCGCGCGCCACCGGCGCCAGCGTGGAATGGAACGCCTGCAGCCGCACGCCCGCGCCGCAATCGAGCACCAGCTCGCTCGAGCGCGCCAGCAACTTCGCGGCGCGGTGGCGGATCAGCCAGGCGCGTGGCGGCACGCTGCCGAGGATGGACTGCAGGTGGCTGCTGCGCAGCAGTACCGGCGGGATATTCAGCGCGTGGCCTGCCAGCGCACTTCGACCCGGTTGTTCGCGGCCGCGACCCGGTTCCAGTCGCCCGCGGTGAGTCCGTCGGTCACCGGCGGATAGGGCGTGATGGTTTCCTCCGGCGTGCCGGCGCCGATCTCGACGTCCAGCTTGCCATCGGCGTTCTCGCGCGCGGTCGCGATCATGTTGGCAAAGGCCACCGACTGGCGCGCGCTGGCCGAGCCATTGTCCTCGCGGGGATTGCCGATCTGCTCGCACTTGCCGTAGGGCATGTAATCGGAGGCCAGTACCGGGTTGGCGCCCGGCCCCATGACCATGCAGAAACGGCCCGGAATGCTGCGGATCTCGACCACGCCGCGGAAGCCCTGCGTATTCAGCCGTGCCAGCAGCGCCTGGATACGCTCGAGCCGCGAGCCTGCCAGCGGGGTCTCTCCGAACGGCACCGGTTCGACGGTTGAATTCTCGTCCGCGCCGACGTCGGCCTCGGGCGCTGCGCCGGTGGAACCTGCCGCCCCCGCCGCCTGCAATGACTCGAGGTCCTTCTGCGTGGCGCTGAGCATCTGCTGCGACTGCGCGAGCTGCGCCGAGAGTGCGGCCGAATCCAGGCGCTGCTGCTGCCACTGCCAGCCCAGCAGCGCGGCCGCGATCAGGGCGACGAGGGCGAGCCACAGGCCCCCGAGCGAGCGCCCCTCGTGCGCCGGCGGCGGCATCGGTGTGGCCGGCGGGGTGGGCGGGGCGCGATCCTGCAGCATGAGCCGCACGTCACCGACCACGCGATCGGCCTGGTTCTCGAGATTCTCCGCCACGAAGCGCTGCAGCTCGCGCATGTGGTGGCCCACCATGGCTTCGAGGATGGAGCGC
>DATDHV010000139.1:0-4660 GCA_036521395.1 Steroidobacteraceae bacterium
CGCGGCGCGTGCGGCGCGCCACGCGGCCCCGGCGCGGCCGCGGCGCGGCCGCGACGCGCGAGTGCGGCGGTCCGTCCCGGAGCGCGGCTAGGCCATGGCCAAGGGCAATCCAAGCAACACCGGCACCAGCGGACGCTGGCGCTCGGCTTTCACGCGCACGCTGGCCGCCGGCGTCAAGGATCGCGCGCAGCTCGTGGAGATGCTGGCCGAGTCACAGCAGCGCGGCGTGCTCGATGCCGAAGCCTTCGCCATGCTCGAGGGGGCCCTCGCGGTCGCGGACCTGCAGGTGCGCGATATCATGATTCCGCGCACGCAGATGGTTTGCCTGCGGCGCGAGGATCCCATCGCGCGCATCCTGGCCGCCGTGGTGGATTCGCGTCACTCGCGCTTCCCGGTGCTCGATGGCGATCGCGAGGATGTCGCGGGCATCCTGCTCGCCAAGGACCTGCTGCGGCTGTATGCGGGGCCGACCCCGGCGGTGTTCGATATGCGCGAATACCTGCGGCCGGCGCTGTTCGTGCCCGAGTCCAAGCGGCTGAACGTGCTGCTGCGCGAATTTCGCGACAGCCGCAACCACATGGCCATCGTGGTCGATGAATACAGCGGCGTCGCCGGGCTGGTGACGATCGAGGATGTGATCGAGCAGATCGTGGGTGACATCGACGACGAATTCGACGTCGAGGACGACCAGAACATCCGCCGCGAGGACGAGCGGCAGTTCAGCGTGCGCGGTAGCACGCGCATCGATGAGTTCAATCAGTACTTCAGTGCCGAGCTGCCCGAGGGAGAATTCGACACGGTGGCCGGCCTGGTCATGAAGCAGCTCGGCCGCATGCCACGGCGCGGGGAGAGCGTCATGCTCGGCGCGTTCGAGGTGCGCGTCATGCGCACCGACCGGCGCCGCATCGACAGCCTGCGCGTGACCGTACCGCCGCAGTTCCAGCCGCCGGCGCCCGCGGAGTGAACCCACCGGCACCCGCCGCGATCAGGTACGCCATCGCCCTCGCGGCCGGCGCAGCGCTGGCCTGCGCGTCCGCGCCGCTGGCCTGGTGGCCGCTCGCGATCCTGTGTCCTGCCGTACTCATGTGGCTGTGGGACGGCGCGACGCCACGCAGCGCGGCCTGGTGCGGTTTCTGGTTCGGGGCCGGGACCTTCGGGCTCGGCACCTGGTGGCTGTTCATCAGCGTGCACCATTTCGGCGGCGCGCCGCTGTGGCTCACGGCGTTCATCGTGCTCGGCCTGGTCGGAATCATGGCCGCCTACCACGCGCTGCTGGGCTTCCTCACCGCGCGCTACCTGCCCGAGCAAGGCGGCTGGCGCTACCTCGCAGGGCTGCCCGCGTTGTGGGTGCTGGTGGAATGGTGGCGCGGCTGGTTCCTGTCGGGGTTCCCCTGGCTCACGCTCGGGACCACGCAGACCGACACCTGGCTCAAGGGTTTTGCGCCCGTGCTCGGCGTGTACGGGGTCTCCGCGCTGCTGCTGGTCGGCAGCGGTGCGCTGCTGGCGCTCTGGCGCGGCTCGGCGAGGCTGCGCGTAACGGCCGCGGTGCTGCTGCTGCTGCCCTGGCCGATCGGCGTAATGCTCGGCCGCATCGACTGGACGCAGGATGCCGGTGCGCCGGTCACGGTCGCCGTCCTGCAGGGCGCGATTCCGCAGGACCAGAAGTGGCAGGCGGACAACGTCGAGCCGACACGCGAGCTCTACACGCGCCTGAACGACGAGGCGCTGGGCGCGCAGCTCATCGTCTGGCCCGAGGCGGCGCTACCGGAGCTGGCCAATGAGGTGCCCAAGTATCTCGGACAACTCTACTCGCGCGCGCGCAGTCGCGGCTCGGACATCGTCATGGGCATCATTCGCGCCGACGAGGATGATCGCTACTACAACTCGATCATGACGCTGTCGAACCGCGTGAGCTTCTACAGCAAGCACCACCTCGTGCCCTTCGCCGAGTACTTTCCGGTGCCCGCCTTCATCCGCTCGTGGCTGCGGCTCATGAATCTGCCGTATTCGGACTTCACGGCCGGGCCGGCGGTGCAGCCGGCCGTGGCCGCCGGCGGCACCTTGCTGGCGCTGAGCATCTGTTACGAGGACGCCTACGCCAGCGCCGACCTGCCGGTGCTGGCGCAGGCGCGTGTGCTCGTGAACGTCACCAACGATGCCTGGTTCGGCCACTCATGGGCGCGCTACCAGCACTTCCAGATCGCCCGCATGCGCGCGATCGAGGCCCAGCGGCCGCTGGTGCGGGCGGCCAACGACGGTATTTCCGCGCTGGTCGGCCCGCGCGGCCAGGTGCTGGCGCGGGCGGCGGAGTTCAAGAGCACGGTGCTGCGGGGAACCGTGCAGCCGCGCTCGGGTCTACCTCCCTATGCCAGGCTCGGCAATGGGCTGATCGTCGTCCTGGCGCTGCTGGCCACCGCCCTGGCCCTCGCCCAGCAACCCCGCCGCTGGCGACGCCGGCCGTAAGTCTTGAACCGGAACCGCAAATTGCTTTCCGGGTCTATCATGGACCTGTTTTCCATCGGATCGGAGTAGCTCAGATATGTCACATCAGGACGTGGGACCTCGCCTGCTCGGCGCCATCGCACTCGTGGGCCTGGTCGCGGCCTGTTCCCCGCAATCCTCGACCGCTGCGGCCCCGGCCGATGCGCCCGCCAGCGCGCCGCGTCACGTCGTAGCGCCGGCCCCGGCGACTGCCGCCCTGCGCGGCCTGCCCGATTTCGCGGACCTGGTGGCGCAGGTCGGCCCGGCGGTAGTCAACGTGCAGGTGGTTGAGAAGCCGGCGGGCGGCAGTTCCGAGTCCGATAACGACGACGACTCGGACGATCCGTTCGGCGATTTCTTCCGCCACTTCGGCATCCCGCGCGGCGTGATCCCGCAACCGCGCAATTTCGCGCCTGTGCATGGCATCGGTTCGGGTTTCATCATCAGTGCCGACGGCTACATCCTGACCAATGCGCATGTGGTCAGCAACGCTTCCAAGATCACGGTCAAGCTCACCGATCGGCGCGAGTTCGAGGGCAAGGTGATCGGCGTCGATGAACGCACCGACGTGGCCGTCATCAAGATCGTGGCCAAGGGCAGCCTGCCCGTGGTGCGCATCGGGGATTCGAGCAAGTTGCGGCCGGGCCAATGGGTGCTCGCGATCGGCTCGCCTTTCGGCTTCGAGAACAGTGTCACCGCCGGCGTCGTGAGCGCCACGGCGCGCAGCAACGTCGGTGAGGGCGGCAACGGCTACGTGCCCTTCATCCAGTCCGACGTCGCGGTCAACCCCGGCAACTCCGGCGGACCGCTGTTCAATCTCGACGGCGAGGTGGTCGGCATCAACTCGCAGATCTACAGCCGCAGCGGCGGCTATGAGGGCATCTCGTTCGCGATTCCGATCGATGTGGCCAACAACGTCGCCGAGCAGCTCATCAAGAACGGCCACGTGAGCCGCGGCCGAATCGGCGTGACCATACAGGAAGTCACGGCCGCAACCGCCGAAAACTTCGGCCTCGATCGACCGCGCGGCGCGGCCGTAGCCTCGGTCGAGCCGGGCGGCCCGGCCGACAAGGCCGGTATCGAGCCGCTCGACATCATCCTGAGTGTCAATGGCAAGCCGATCGATACGTCCGATCAGCTGCCGCCGCTCATCGCGCAGATCAAGCCCGGCCAGACCGCGGCGCTCGAGGTCTGGCGCGAAAAGGCGGTCAAGCGCATCAACGTCACGGTCGAGGAGCTCAAGGAGAAGGCCTCGGTCGCCAGCAGCCGACGCGGTGGCCCGCAGGGCGAGTCGGCGGTCGTGAACCGTATCGGACTGTCGGTGCGGGCGCTCACGGCGCAGGAGAAGAGCCAGCTCAAGACCCACGGCAGCATCGTCGTGGTCGACGCCAACGGGCCTGCGGCCGAGGCCGGCATGCGCGAGGGCGACGTGATCCTCAGCATCAACCGCGAGCCCGCCACCACGGTCGAGCAGTTCCAGAGTGCGGTGAAGAATGCCGGGCGCTCGGCCACCCTGCTGGTCCAGCGCGATGAGCAGCAGTCGATCGTGACCATCATGCTGCAATAGACTTCCGCGCATGCAGGAACGCTACGACGCCGCCACGGTGGAGCGCGCGGCGCAGGACTATTGGGACGCCCACGGCAGTTTCGAGGCACGTGAGGATCCCGATCGGCAGAAGTACTACTGCCTGTGCATGTTTCCGTACCCCTCGGGCCGGCTGCACATGGGGCACGTGCGCAATTACACCATCGGCGACGTGCTGGCGCGCTTCATGCGCATGCAGGGACGCAACGTGCTGCAGCCCATGGGCTGGGATGCCTTCGGCCTGCCGGCGGAGAATGCGGCGATCGCCAACGGCGTACCGCCAGCGAGCTGGACGCGCGAGAACATCGCTCACATGCGCGCGCAGCTGCGCTCCCTGGGCTTCGCAATCGACTGGAAGCGCGAGCTTGCCACCTGCGATCCGGCCTACTATCGCTGGAACCAGTGGCTGTTCCTGCGCATGCTCGAGCGCGGCATCGCCTACAAGAAGACCGGCATCGTGAACTGGGATCCGGCCGATCAGACCGTGCTCGCCAACGAGCAGGTCATCGACGGCCGCGGCTGGCGCACCGGCGCGCTGATCGAGAAGCGCGAGATCCCGATGTACTACCTGCGCATCACCAGCTACGCCGAGGA
>DATDHV010000140.1:0-17800 GCA_036521395.1 Steroidobacteraceae bacterium
AGCATCCGCGCGCTGCTCGACCACGACGACGTCGAGATCAGCGCGGCCGCGACCGGCGCCGAGGCGCTCGAGCTCATGCGCGCGCGCGACTTCGACTGCCTGGTGCTGGACCTGCGCCTGCCCGACATGTCCGGCTTCGAGCTGCTCGATGCGATGCAGCTCGAAAGCCGGCTCAGCGACATCCCGGTGGTGGTGTTCACCGGTCGCGAGCTCAGTGAGGCCGAGGATCGCGAGCTTCGCCGGAAGGCGAAGAGTGTCGTGGTCAAGGGTGTGCACTCGCCGGAGCGGCTGCTCGACGAGACCGCGCTGTTCCTGCACCGCGTGGTCGCCGACCTGCCCTCGCAGCAGCAGAAGATGATCGCGCAGCTCCACCACAGCGACGAGGCGCTGCGCGGGCGCCGCGTGCTGGTAGTGGACGATGACGTGCGCAACATCTTTGCGCTCAACAGCCTGCTCGAGCGCCACAGCATGCAGGTCATGAGCGCCAGCAACGGCGAGGACGCCATCCGGCAGATCGAGGGCACTCCGGAGCTGTCGCTGGTGCTGATGGACATCATGATGCCGGAGATGGACGGCTACGCGACTATGCGGCGCATCCGCAATGACCCGCGCTTCCGTCAGCTGCCCATCATCGCACTGACCGCCAAGGCGATGAAGGGCGATCGCGAGAAGTGCCTGGAGGCCGGCGCCTCCGACTACGTGGCCAAGCCGGTCAACAGCGACCAGCTGCTGTCGCTGGTGCGGATGTGGCTGCACCGATGAGCGCCGAGGCGATGGGACAGCCGGCCGACGGCCGCAAGGTCAACATCCTGCTGGTGGATGACCAGCCGGCGCGGCTGCTGTCCTACGAGGCGATACTGCGCGAGCTCGGACAGAATCTGGTGACGGCGCGCTCGGGACTGGAGGCGCTCGAGCGGCTGATGCAGGCTGACTACGCCGTGGTGTTGCTCGATGTCAGCATGCCGGGCATGGACGGCTTCGAGACCGCTGGCCTGATCCACGATCATCCGCGTTTCGAGCGCACCCCGATCATCTTCGTCACCGGCGTGCACATCACCGATCTCGATCGCCTGAAGGGCTACAAGCTCGGGGCCGTCGACTACGTGCTGATCCCGGTGGTGCCGGAGATCCTGCGCAGCAAGGTGGCGGTGCTGGTGGAGCTGCATCTCAAGCGCCGCGAGCTGCAGCAGCTCAATGCCACGCTGGCACAGACCAACGCGCAGCTCGCCGAGGCGCACTCCAACCTGCAGGCGGAGAAGACCCGTGAGCTCGAGCGGCTCAATGCCTCGCTGCTCAAGGCCGTGGTCGGGCTCGAGGAGGCGAATCAGGCGCTGCAAGGCGAGATCTGCGAACGGGCGCGTGTGGAGCAGCAGCTCAAGGAAGCCGATCGTCACAAGGACGAGTTTCTTGCGATGCTCGCGCACGAGCTGCGCAATCCCCTGGCACCGATCCACAACGCGGTCCGTCTCATGCGTCTCAAGCCCATCGGCGATCCACAGGTCGAGTGGGCCCGTGACGTGATCGATCGTCAGGCGGCTCACCTGACCCGGCTGGTCGATGACCTGCTGGACGTGTCGCGCATAACGCGCGGCAAGATCACCATCGACGTCACGCCGGTGGATCTGGCTGCGGCGGTGGCGCGCGCCGTCGAGACCGTGCAGCCGATGCTGACGCAGCAGAAGCACGACCTGCGCATCGATCTGCCCTCCACGCCGCTGATGTTCATGGGCGACCTGACGCGCGTGACGCAGGTGATCGGCAACGTGCTCGGCAATGCCGTGAAGTACACCAACGCCGGGGGCCGGATCGAGCTGCGCGCCAGGCGCGAGGCCGGCGCGGTCGAGATCTGCATCCGCGACAATGGCATCGGCATACCTGCCTCCCTGTTGCCGACGGTATTCGATCTGTTCAACCAGGCCGGGGTGCTCGACGAGCGCTCGCGCGGCGGCCTCGGGATCGGCCTCGCCCTGGTCAAGCGGCTGGTGAACCTGCACCAGGGCAGCGTCAATGTCCACAGTGCCGGAGTGGGCCAGGGGACGGAGTTCACCATCCGCCTGCCGGCCGCGCCGGAAGAGCTCACCGCGAGCGCGGCGGCCGGAGCGGCCGTGGGCCCGGGCCCGGTCACCGCGACCGCCGGGGCCCGGCGCCGAATCCTCGTCGTCGACGACAATCAGGACGCGCTCGAGAGCCTGGCCACCTTGCTGAGCGTGGCCGGCCACGACATCCGCACCGCCGCGGACGGCTTCTCCGCCCTGGAGCTGGCGCCGCATTTCCAGCCCGAGGTGGCCGTGCTCGACATCGGCATGCCCGGGATCGACGGCTACGAGCTGGCACGGCGCATTCGCGCGCAACCCTGGGGCGACGGCGTGGTGCTCATCGCATTGACCGGCTGGGGCCAGGAGAGCGATCGCAAGCGCTCGAACGATGCCGGCTTCGACTCGCACTGGGTCAAACCGCTCGATATGGACGTGTTCACGAGATATCTCCTGCGCCTGTCCGAGCCTCCCGGCCCTGACCCGAAGGACGCGGAAGAGCTGACGCGACTGCCGGGACGCGAGCGCGCCCAGACGTGGCCGCGCTGGCGCGCGCGCAGCGCGACCTGAGAGCGCTTCCGGAACTCCTGCGCGCAGCTGCCACCGCGTGCGGTGCGCCCCTGCGGCCGCGCAGATCAGTACAATCCGGCCATGCCCCTCGAGCCTCAGCAAGCGCCGGACGATTCCGTGCCCGAGCACATCACCCAGAACATCGAAAGCATCGATGCGTTTCATCGCCAGCAGGAATTCAAGCTCAGTGACTCGCAACGCCGGCTCGAGAGCATCGCCCGCTGGATAGGGCGGCCGTTGTATCTGCTCTGTGCCGTCGGTGTATCGGCGGCATGGCTGCTCTACAACGCCCTTGCTCCGCGCCTGCGCCTGGTGCAGTTCGATCCGCCGCCCTTCCTCTGGCTGCAGGGGCTGGTGAGCCTCGGCGCCTTTTTCACCACCACCGTGGTCCTGATCACGCAGAACCGGCAGGCGCGCTTCGCCGAGCAGCGCCTGAATCTCGATCTGCAGCTCAATCTGCTCACCGAGCAGAAGACCAGCAAGCTCATTCATCTGATCGAGGAACTGCGCCATGATCTGCCGATAGTGCACGACCGTGACGATGCGGTGGCCACGGCCCTGCAGACCCCGACCGACGCCGCGCAGGTGCTCCAGGCCCTGGAAGTCCAGGGCGCGGAGCCCGCGGCGACGCAGGACGATTGATTCGCGCAGGAGAATCGCGCCGTGAAACCCGTCAACGTGCTCATATGGATCGTGGTGGTGCTCGCGATCGTGTTCGTGATCATCAATTGGGCGACGTTCGGCTCGCCCATACAGGTCTCGTTCGGCTTTGCGCGCGTGAGCGCGCCGCTGGGACTGGTACTGCTGGGCCTGGTGCTGGCGCTCACCGCGGCATTCGTCGCCCTGTTGCTCGCGGTGCAGTTGCGCGTCGTGGCGACGCAGCGCCGGCACTCGGCCGAGCTGCGAGCGCAGCGTGAGCTGGTCGACAAGGCGGAAGCCTCGCGCTTCACCGAGCTGCGACAGTACCTGGAGCGGGAGCTCGACGCGCTGCGGGAGGAGCAACGCGCCTGCGATCAGCGTGTGCGTGACGAGCTGCTGACCGCGACCAATACACTATCGGCCTGCATCGGGCAGATCGACGAGCGCCTGGAGCGGCAGTGGCCGTCGGCTGATATGTCCGGACCATGAAGCTGGGCGCTGTCGGGACGATCGCGTATTGTCCCGGTTCATGACAGTCATCGTTACGCCTGCGCGGCTGGTACCGCTGGCGCTGAGCCTGGCCTGCGGCAGCGTCGCTGCCCTGCTGGCGACGCCGTCGTGGCCGGACGCCGCGGCGGACACGACCGCGCAGCCCATACCGGTCGAGCCGGGTACGACGGTGCCCGCGCCGGGCCCGAATGTGCCGCGATGGTTGAATCCAGCGACCGCGCCGTTCCTTCCCATCCCGCTGGTCGGCGCCGACCCGAACAGTGGCCTCACACTGGGCATACTGCCCGTGCGCCTGGAGACCGGCGACGATCACGATATCCGCCGCATCCTCGCACCGGATCTGTACTACAACCCCAATTTCGGCTACGGCGCCCACATGCGCATCTATGACTACCCGTCCGAGGACGAGCAGTGGTCGGTCACCGGCGGCGCCGCCGAGCGCGTCGAACGCGGATTCGATGCCGAATACCAGAGCGGGCGCTTGCGCGCGCAGCGCTGGTCGATCAACGGCAGCGTGATCTTCGATCGCAGCGGCACCCCGCGGTTCTTCGGCGTCGGTAACGAGGCACCGATGAGCGCCGAAACGAACTACACCGAGCAGGAGACGCTCGGTCAGGCCCAGATCGGCTTCAACCTCAATCGAACCTGGCAACTGCGCTATATCGCGCGCGCCGAGCTCGTGGACGTGCTGCCGGGCACCTTGAAGCACGTTGCCTCGCTCGAGCAGCATTTCCCTGGCATCCTGGGCGCGGGCACCAACGGACAACTGCTCAACCGCCTGGCCATCGCCTACGACACGCGTGACAACCTCACCGCACCCACGCGCGGCATGGAATGGGTGCTCTACGGCGGGCTCGCCAGCCAGCGGGGCGTGTTCAACGACTCGATGTACAGCGAGACGGGCGTGGACGGACGGGTGTTCTGGCCCATCCGAGTCGACACCGTGCTCGCCATGCATGTGGCGCTGCGCTACATGCCTACTGCCCACAGCCTGCCGTTCTGGGCATTGAGCAGCATCGGCGGCGATCAGAGCGAGATCGGCGGGGATCAGCCCCTGCGCGGCTACGGCACCGGGCGCTATTACGATCGCGATTCCTTCTCGACCACACTCGAGGTGCGTCACAGGGTGCTGTCCTTCAATGCCATATCGACCTACGTCGACCTGGAGCTCGCCCCCTTCGTCGATCTCGGCCGTGTCTTTTCACAGACCAACACCTTTCCCCTCGGGCAGCTGCACCCGGTCGCGGGCCTGGGCATCCGCGGCATCGCCCGGCCCTTCGTCGTCGGTTATGTCGACATCGGCTACGGCAATGAGGGCGTAGCCATATTCACCGGCATTGACTACCCTTTCTAGCCGCGCTACACGTGGCATGCCGGAGCCGGCGTAACCCAACCGCGCTTCGCGGCGAATGGCAATCGATGAATACACGAACGCTCGGACTGCCGCTGCTGCTGTGCTCGCTCCTGGCCCCATCGGGCGCGACCGCATGGGCCGCGCCGCGGCCGGTGGTCGTGGAACTCTATACCTCGCAGGGCTGCAGCTCCTGCCCGCCGGCCGATGCGTTCCTCGGTGAGCTCGCACACCGACCCGACGTGCTGGCACTGGCCTTTCACGTGGACTACTGGAACAGCCTCGGTTGGACCGACCGGTTCACCCTGCCCTATGCCGCCGAGAGGCAGCGCCGCTATGTGCAGACCTTGCACCTCTCGAGTGCGTTCACACCGCAGATCGTGATCGACGGGCGGCGCTCCTTCGTTGGTTCCGATCGCCGCGGCATTCTGCCCGCCCTGAGCGCCGACCACGACGGCATCGTCGTCGCCCTCAGCCCGCAGGGCGGGGACCTGGTAGTGGAAGTCGGCGCGGGCACGGGCGCCGGCGCTGCCGCCGCGCACGGCACCGCCGACGTACTGCTGCTGGCCCTGCTGCCGGAAGCACGCACCGCCATCGGCCGCGGTGAGAATGGCGGCCGCACGCTGCAGGAATTCAACATCGTGCGCGCAACTTACCCGCTCGGGAGCTGGAGCGGCGGCAGCCGTCGCTATACACTGGCGCGTTCCAGTTTGCCTCCCGACGTCAGCAGCGCTGCGGTGCTGGTCCAGCAGGCCGGCCAGGGGTCGATTCTCGGTGCCGCCGAGTGCGGCTGGCGGTGAGCACGCCCATGAACCCGTATCTCGCATGACAGGCCGCAGCGCTCGCCTCGGTCGGCTCGCCGTGGTGGTCGTCGCGCTCGCTGCCATCGCCGCGATGCGCGTCGCCCTGATGGCGCCACCGGCCCGCGCGGCTGACTCGCCTGCGGGGCAGGCAGACTGGACACGCGACGCGCCCGGCCGCACGCATCGCATCGACATCGCGGCATTGCCGGCCCCGTACGCGACGCCCGGGGCGGGCAATCCGCCGCAGGTCATCGCGCGACCAGCAAACGCGACGCTGTCGCTGCCACCGGGATTCAAGCTCGACGTGTTTGCCACCCAGTTGTCGGGCCCGCGAAGGATGCTGGTGGCCGCCAACGGCGACGTGTTCGTCAGCGAGATGGACCACGGACGGATCTCGGTGCTGCATCCGACGGCCGATAACGTGCGCGCCGCAGCTCGCGAGAGCTACCTCGCGGGGCTCAATCAGCCCTTCGGCCTGGCCTTCTATCCCAATGCCGAGCACCCCCGATGGCTCTACGTCGCCGAGATCGACCGCGTCACGCGCTACGCGTATCGCACGGGCGATGTGAAGCCGCGCGCTGCCGCCGAACCGGTGGCGCGGCTTCCGGTCGGGCCCGGCCATCGCGTGCGTGACATCGCATTCTCGGCCGACGGCAAGTATCTGTTCATCTCGGTCGGCTCGGCTTCCAACATCGCCGAGTCCATGTCGAAGAAGTCCGCGGCGGCACTCGAGCAATGGCAGGCGCATCACGCCCTGGGAGCGGCCTGGGATCAGGAGACCGATCGCGCCGACGTGCTCGAGGTCGGCGTCGACTCGTCCGCGCCGCCGACGGTATATGCTACCGGACTGCGCAATTGCGTGAGCCTGACCATCCAGCCTGCGACCGGGCAACTCTGGTGCACGAGCAATGAACGCGACATGCTCGGGGACGATCTGGTGCCGGACTACTCCACGCGAGTGCGGCCGGGCGGCTTCTACGGCTGGCCCTGGTACTATCTCGGCGCCAATGAGGATCCGCGTCTCAAGGGCGAGCGGCCCGACCTGCGCGGCAAGGCCATCGTGCCGGACGTGCTCTATCAGGCGCACTCGGCGCCGCTGAGTCTGACATTCTATCGGCCGAGCGGCGGCAAGTCGGCCTTTCCGGCGCAGTACGACGGCGACGCCTTCGTCGCCTTTCACGGTTCCTGGAATCGCAGCTCCCGCACCGGCTACAAGCTCGTGCGCGTGCTGATGCGAGATGGCGCTCCGACCGGCGAATACGTGGATTTCCTGACCGGCTTCATCGCCGATCAACAGCACGTCTGGGGGCGCCCGGTAGCCACGGCGGAGCTGGCCGACGGCTCGCTGCTGCTGAGCGACGATGCCGGTGATTGTATTTATCGGATCTCGTACGCGCACTGAGTGGCCCGGGCGCGCGCGCAGGCGGCCCCGATCGACATCGTCAGCCGCGCACCAGCGCCCAGGCCCAGGCCAGGCCAAGCGCAGCCAGCGCTGCCGCGCCACCGAGCCATTGCGGTACCCGGTTCAGCCGTGGCTCGATGGCCGGCGTGGCCGCCACAGCGCCCAGCACGCAGCCGACTGCAAACCCCAGTGCATGCGCGACCACATCGGTGCCCTCGCCGGCCGAGCCGAACCAGCCCAGCAGCACGGCACCTGCCACCAGCGGCGCCCAGCGCCGTGCCCACGACTGCCGGTAGCGCAGGCGGGTGCGCCAGGAGTGGGCGGCCAGCAGTCCCAGCGCGGTGAACACGGCGGTCGAGGCGCCCACGGCGCGGTGCGTCGCGGGGCCGAGCTCGCTTTCGAGCAAGTTGGCGAGCGCCGCGCCGCTCACGATCAAAAACCACGCGTTGCCGCTGCCGAGCTGGCGTGCGGCCAGGTACCCGAACCAGACGCCGGCGCCGAGATTGGCAGTCAGGTGCGCCGCGTCCAGGTGCAGCGTCAGCGCAGTCCACGCCCGCCACCACTGCCCGTGCTGTACCCGTCCGGCATCCAGCTCACCGACTTCGAATGCATCCAGCCGCCACCAGCCGTTGGAGATCGCGAGCCCCACGCCCACGAGTACGGCCGCATACACCAGGCAGCCGACCCATGCAGCGCCATGAACGCGCGGCGGCGAGGCCGGCAGCGGCGGGGCCGCGCGGATCTCGCGCTCGTAGTCCCTCAGGTGCGCACTCGCCGCCGCGGCGTCCGCGGCATCCACCCTCAGCACGTACTCCGCGCCCTCGTCCGCGATGTCGCTCGCAATGCCCACCGCCGAGAGCACGAAAGCACGCTCGTTGCAATGCCCCCTGAGCGCGGAACGAAACACTTCGGTATCTGCCATGGAAAGAGCGTAAGTTCCCAGACAATTATGAGTTCGGCTCGGACGTGATACCCGCGCGCGTGGCGCTCGGAAGTCTTGCGGTGGGCGCAGTGCTGGCGATCGCCTGGCTCGCGCGGCCGTTCGCCACCGGCATCTTACTCGGCGCGCTGATCGCCTTCACGCTCGAGCCCGTATACGGCGAGCTGGTGCGGCGTACCCGGCGTCCCGTGGCCGCATCCCTGATCACCATCATCGCCTCGGCCGTGATCCTGGCCGGCGCCCTGAGCGCGTTCGTGACGCAGTTCGTGTCCGGTATCGTCGAGATTGCCAACGCCGCACGCGAGCAGTTGCGCACCGGTGGCGAGCTCAGCATCTGGGTCGATGCGGTCACGCGCTGGCTCGGACGCTTCGGCATCTCCACCGCCAGCGTCACCGCGCGCCTGCAGGCCGGCGCCGGGGAGATCGCCTCGAGCTCGGCGACCATCGCCGGTTCCTTCGCGACCGGCGCGTTCACCGCGCTGCTCGATTCATTCTTCGCTGCGCTGACCATGCATCTGGTGCTGCGCTACTGGGGACGCATGGTGTCGGCCATCGCCGTGGTCTCGCCGCTCGATCCCAAGCACACCCGCGGACTGCTCGCCGAATTCCGGCGCGTGGGCCGCATGACGGTTTCGGGAACCGTGCTCACCGGGCTCGCCCAGGGCACGCTCGCGGCCGTCGGCTTCTGGATCACCGGCCTGCCGCACCCGCTGTTCTTCGGTATCGCGACGGCGCTGGCTTCGCTCATCCCAGCGGTGGGCACGCTGCTGGTCTGGGTCCCGGCCGGCCTATACTTGTTCGCTACCGGCCATGCCGCCAGGGCGATCATCGAGCTCGTCTGGAGTGCGCTGTTCGTGGTCGGCCTGAGCGATTATCTGATCCGGCCCCGGCTCGTGGGTGATGAGGCCATGCCCACCGTGCTCGTGTTCGTGGCGTTGTTCGGCGGACTCAAGGCCATGGGACTGTCGGGCCTGATCGTCGGACCGGTGGTCATGGCGCTCGCGGTCGCCGTGCTGCGACTTTACTCGGGCGAGCAGAGGCAGCACCGCGCAACGCAGTGAGGCCGGCTCAACCCACGGCCTTGACGGTCACCTCGCGCGATGCCGCTTCGGCCTGCGCGAGCATCGACTCGGGCAGGCGCCGTATCGCAATGCTGCCATTGAGCCAGCCCGGTAGCGCCTCGGCCGGCATCGGCGGGCTGATGTAATAGCCCTGGGCGAAATCGCACCCCAGGCTGCGCAGCAGCGAATAGCCCGCCGGATCCTCGATGCCTTCGGCCACCACCTTGAGCCCGAGGCTGTGCCCGAGCTCGATGGTGGAGCGCACGATGGTCATCATGTCGGCGTCCTGGGACATGTTGGAGACGAAGGTGCGGTCGATCTTGAGCTCGTTGACCGGCAGCTTCATGATGTAGCTGAGCGAGGAATAGCCCGTACCGTAGTCATCGATCGACAGTCGCAGGCCGATCGCGGCCAGCCGGTCGAGCACGCGCTGAGCATGCGCCGGATCCTCCATGAAGCCGCTTTCGGTGATTTCCAGGCAGATCATGTGCGGCGGCACGTCGTGCTCGACCAGCAACGCGCTGATGATTTCTGGCAGGTCGCGCGTCATGAGATCGCGGGCGGAGAGATTCACCGAGATCTCGATGTCGAGCTGCGCTCGCAGCCATACCCCGCACTGGCGAATTGCCTCGGACAGCACCCAGCGCGTCAGTACCTTGATGTATCCGGTATGCTCGGCGAACGGTATGAACAGCCCCGGGGGCACCATGCCGCGCACCGGGTGCAACCAGCGGATCAGAGCCTCCGCCGCGTGCACGCCGGCGGAGCCGAGCGTCACCTTGGGCTGGTAGAACAGCCGCAGCTCCCCCTGTTCCACCGCGCGGCGCAGTTCCCCGAGCAGTGACAGATGCTCCTGCTGCGTCGTGTCGTAGTGGGGATCGTAGATCGTATAGCCGGCTCGGTTGCGCTTGGCCACGTACATGGCGATGTCCGCATTTCGCACCAGCGTCTGCGCGTCCGGAGCATGGGCCGGATACAACGCGATGCCGATGCTCGCACCGACATCGAGCGGCTGTCCGGCGTAATCGATGGGCTGCTCCAGCGCCACCAGTATGCTGCGCGCCAGGTTGACGATGCGCTCGCTGTCGCCGGTGGGTACCAGCACCGCGAACTCATCGCCCCCGAGACGTGCAACGCAGTCCTCATCGCGCAACAGGCTGCGCAGGCGCAGCGCGACCTCGCGCAGCACGTGATCGCCGACGCTGTGGCCCAGCGTGTCGTTGACGTATTTGAAGCGGTCGAGATCCATGACGAAGATGGCCAGCATACGGTGCTGCTCGGCAGCGCTCTGCATCTCGCGCTGCAGTCGCTCGCCGAACTGCGAGCGGTTGGGCAGGGCCGTCAATGTGTCCTCATAGGCGAGCTTGAGGATGCGCTGCTCGCGCTCGGCGATGCCGGCGCGCATGTGATCGAGCCCCTGGGCCAGGATGCCGATCTCATCGTTGCGATGCATCGCTATCGGCACGGAATAGTCGCCGCGGCGCATGCGCTTGACCGCATGCAATAGTGCATCGATCGGCCGCGTGATGCCGTAGGCGATCAGCACGCTGCCGGAGATCGACAGCGCCAGGCTGAACAGGCCGAGAACCACCAGCTTTGCGCTCAGCATGCGGAAGCTGCCCATGGCATCATCGATCGGACGCTGCAGCACCGCGACGATGTGCTGCGGGCCGGCCGCCCCCAGCGGCACCACGCGCAACTGGTCGCGTTCCGGCATGGCCAGCACGCGGGTCCGCAGCGCCTCATTGAACGCGGGCAGCCGGGCCGACAGCGTCAGCGACTGCTCCGGCAGCAGCGTCGAGGCGAGAATGCTCCAGCCCCCGCCCTGCTCCATGCCGAATGAGACCTGCAGTCCGGTGAGATTGCGCAGCTCCGTGGCCAGCGGCTGATCGACCGGGAAGCCGATGACGATCCAGCCGATCGTGAGCGGCGCCTGCACCGGCACCGCCACGAGCTGCAGGACGCGCCGGTCGAGGAATTCGATGGCCGTGGCCTGGCCGGCGCTGCGCGCCTGTGCGATCAGTGTCGGGAACTCGAAGCGCCGCGGCGGCTCCCCGGCGCGCAGCGTGTCCTCGATCACCATGCCCTGCAGATTCACGAACAGGACCGCGGCGGCCTTGAGGCGGGCGCCCTGGTTCTCGAGCGCGGAGCTGACGGTGGCGCGGTTGCCGGTCGCGATGGCCTCGCGAAACGCGAAATCCGAGGCCAGGACGTTGGCGGCCTGGGCCAGCCGGTCGGCATTCATCTTCAGCTCGCTCGCGAACACCTTCTCGCCGACCGACAGCTCATCATTGATCTTGGTGCGCGCGGCATTGGAGGTGGCCGTGTTGACGAGTGCGAACACGCCGATCTGCACGATCCCGAGCAGGGCCACCAGGAACACCACCATCTTCGAGCGCAGCGTGTTCAGGTGCATCTATGCCGCATCTCCGAGGCGGCCGCCGCACACGGCGCCGAGGGCGCCTGCGGCCGCAGCGCGAACGCGCACCGACCGGCAGGCGCAGCCATGACTTGCATTTGACAGATGATAGGGGCCGCGGCGTAAAGACGGCGTTAAGTGGATCACAGCTCCCGGGGCATGGACGGTGAAGTGCGGCGTGCGTCGCACGCGTACGGGATGACATAAGCCGCCGTGCAGCGGCCTGGCGCTAGAGGCGGTCGCGCCGCAGGGCATGCACCGCCGCGGCCAGCGACAGTATCAGTCCCGAGACGGCCACCAGCGTGGTCCAGGACGTGGCCGCCAGGTTCAAGGTGATGACCTTGTTGCAGAGCGCCATCAGCGCAGTCTGCACTACCAGCGCCGTATTCACTTCATGCGCGAGCAGCAGGTAGCGCAGGATCTTGAGCAGCTCCACGCCCACCAGCACGGCGACGAACAGGCCGAAGATGTCGAACAGCACCCGCGGCTCGGCGACCAGTGCGCGTGTCTGCAGCAGGTCCTCGATCAGCGACCACGCCACCACCACGGTGCCGAACACGATGGTTGCCATGAGCAGCAGCACCAGCGCGCTGACGGCGACACGCTCGAACATAGCCACGAGTTTTTCCATCGATCCGCTCCCGAAACTGTTGCGCCCTAGTCGCGCCGGGCCACGAAAAACAATCGCAGGAACGGCAGCACCGTCGTGCCGTCCGCGCGCTTAGGGTATGCCGCGGCGAGGCGCCGGGCGTACGCGTGCTCGAAGCGCTCGCGCTCACCCGGCGGCAGCGCCAGCAGCAAGGGCCGCAGCCAGCTGCCCTTGATCCATTCCTTGACCGGATCGTCCCCTCGCAACACGTGAAAATATTCGGTCTGCCAGAGATCGATCCGATCGAACAACGGGCTCAACAGATCGAAATACCACGTCGGGTCGGCAACCGGGGATTCGCGCAGCAGCGGCTCGAGTCGCGAGCGCCACGGCCCCTCGCGCACCGTCTCGGCGATAGCCACGTGCGAGGGGGCCGCAAAGTTCCTCGGCATCTGCACGGCCAGCACCCCTCGCGGCGCCAGTGCCGCTGCGACGCCGGTCAAGAGGCGGCCGTGATCGGGCAGCCAGTGCAGCGCGGCATTGGA
Organism: Steroidobacteraceae bacterium; assembly: GCA_036521395.1. GTDB lineage: Bacteria > Pseudomonadota > Gammaproteobacteria > Steroidobacterales > Steroidobacteraceae > FEN-1191. The sequence continues at coordinate 12,863 of DATDHV010000140.1, forward strand.
ATAGACGAGGTCGGGCGCGCAATCGGGCTGCCAGGTGCCGATATCCTGGCGCAGCCAGCGCACGTTGGACGGCGCGCCCACGGCGCCCTCGAGCATGTCGCTCGATTCATCGACGCCGAACACGCTGGCGCGCGGCCATCGTCCAGCCATGATCTTGGTGGCGGCCCCGGTGCCGCAGCCCAGGTCGTAGACCACGGCCGGGGACTCGAGATCGATGCGCGCGAGCAGCTCGAGTGCCGGCCGCAGACGCGGCTGCGCAAACTTCAGGTACTGGGCCGGATTCCAGCTCACCGCGTCATTCCCAGTCCCCGCGGCGTGTCCGTCAAGGCTTCTTTTCACCGATTCTGCGCGCCAGTTCGGCCAGTTCCGCCAGATCCATCTCCTCGGCCGGAACCTCGATGATTTCCCGCTCCCCAGCGCGCTCCGGCGCGCTTCTCCCGGGCGCGACCCGCTGCGGCGCGGGCGTATGCGCGTTCGCCGGCGCCAGCGGTTTGGTGAACTGTGCCTGCACCGCCAGCCCTGCGCCGCGGGACGCGGCGCCGCCGGCCAGGCCGGCCGAGCCCGCGGCGGAGCCCGGTGCGCCCGGTGCGCCCGGTGCGCCCGCTGCAACAGCGGCAGGCGCGGCCACCGGCTTCGCCCAGTCGCTGACCTGATCCATCCAGCGCTGGTAGCGCTCGAAGGTCCACATGCCCTCCTCCGCGCCGGATTGCAGCACGTTGCCGAGCTGGCTGAAGTTGCCGGTCCGAATCGTTCCCCTCGCGCCCGAACTCGGCAGCAGCAGCTCGCAGCGCGGCACGCGCAAGCGGTGGGCGCTCAGGAAATCCAGCCGCTGGCAGCACACGCCGACCAGGCAGTCCGCGAGCTGCGCGCGGATGCTGCCCTGGATCTCGGCCGGGAACGACATGCACAGCCGGCTCAGCGCTTCGGCGCAGCTCGCCGAATGCATGGTCGCGAGCACCAGGTGCCCGGTCTCCGCCGCGTTCAATGTCAGCCGCATGACTTCGGGCGTGCGCATCTCGCTGATCACGAGCACGTCGGGATTCTCGCGCAGGGCGTCGATGACGCCCTGCTCGAAATTTGGCGAGTGCGTCGGAATCTCGCGCTGACGGATGAAGCTGCGGCGATTCGCAAACAGATACTCGAGCGGGCTCTCGAGCGTCACGATGTGACGCGCGCGCGAGGCATTGATCTCCTCGATCAACGCGGCCAGCGTGGTTGATTTTCCAGCCCCGGCCGGCCCCGAGACGATGACCAGACCGCTTGGAGCGTCGATGAGGCGGCGAAGATCGGGGTGCAGGTTGCACGCGCGCAGATCCCGGGTGCTGGGAACCAGCAGCCTTACGGCGAAAGCAATGCCGCGCACGGTCTGGAACACGCTGGCGCGACAGCGCGTTCCAGCCAGCGCGATCGACAGGTCGGCCGAGCCGCGCGCCTTGAACTGCGCCCAGTCCGCGCCCAGCAGATCCTGGGCGGCCTGGAGCAGACGCTCAGCGGCCACGGCGGCGCCGACCGCCTGCAGCTCCCCGCGGATCCGTACGACGACCGGCGTGTCGGCCTCGAGGTGCAGATCGCTGGCTCCGAGCGAGTGCGCCCTGGCAATCCACTCCTCAAGCATCATGCGGATCTCCGCTGACCGCCGGAATCGGCGTTGCTATTTTACCTTCTCCAGTGCCTCGATCTCGTCCATGAGGTGGTCCATGCGATGGGCCAGCGCCTGGTAGGGCGCGGCGGTGGCCATGTCTATGCCGGCCTGCCTATAGAGCTCGTACGGATAATTCGAGCCGCCCGCCCGCAGCATGGTCAGGAATCGCGTGCGCGCCGGTGCGCCCTGCGCGAGGATGGCGTCGGTGAATTCGGCCGCGCCGGCCATCGAGGTCGCGTACTGCCAGACGTAGAAATCGTAATAAAAGTGCGGTACGTAGGTCCATTCGACGCAATAGGCAGGATCGATCTTCATGACGCCCTGCGCCTCCCCGTAGTAGGTCTTGAGCAGGCCGCAGTAGATGTCGTCGAGCCGTTGCCCGGAGAGCGGATGGCCCTGCTCGATCTCCTCATGAATCCTGAGCTCGAATTCGGCGAACATCACTTGCCGGTAATAGGTGGTGCGAATCGACTCCAGCCCCTCGCCGAGGTAATAGAGCTTCTCGGCCTTGTTCCTGGCGTGCTCTACCATGTAGTCGTTGAGCAGCATCTCATTGCCGATCGACGCCGACTCGGCGATGAAGGTGGAATAGTTCGAGATCTCATAGGGCTGGCTCGCGTCCGCGAGCAGCGTGTGCACCGCGTGGCCCCACTCGTGCGCGAACGTGGACAGCGAATGGTAATCATTGTTGTGGTTCAGCAGCAGGTAGGGATGCACGTCGTACGCCGAGCCGTTCATGTACGCACCCGTGGCCTTGCCCTGGTGCGGCAGCACGTTCATCCAGTGTCCGGCGAATCCCCTGCGCAGCAGCGCCAAGTACTCCGGCCCCATGGGCGCCAGTGCCGCGAGTGTCAGCCGCTCGCAGTCGGCGACGCTGAATTGCGGCGGATTCGCCAGCGGAAACAACGGCGGATAGTTGTCGTAGTAGGCGAGATCGTCGGTGATCCCCAAGCGTGCCTTGCGCAGGCGCAGATAGCGGTACAGCGTCGGCAGCGTGGCGTGGGTCTGCGCGACCAGCTCGCGATACACCGACTCGGGCATGTTCGAGCGGAACAGCGCGGCCGACAAGGCGCCGTCAAAGCGGCGCGCCTTGGCGGTGAAAACATCGCCCATAACCTGCATGGTCAGCATGTCGCCGAAGGTGCCGCGAAATGCACTCCAGGCGGCCCAGAAGGTATCGAACACGCCTTTGCGCTCGTCGCGGTCGCTCGCCTGGCGGTAGCGCTCATAGGCCGGCTCATCGAGACGAATCGACTCGCCCGTGGGCAGCGTGATTCGGGGATAGGGCAGTTCGGCATCCGCCAACTCGCCATGAAGCGCGCTGGGCTCGGCCAGCACGTCACCGGCCTGGGCCAGCACCCCTTCGGCTTCATCGCCCAGGGTGTGCGGCGCCGACCGGAGTGTATCGGACAGATAAAATCCGAAACGCTGCTTGAGATCCTTGCGCTCGCTCTCGAAGGCATCGATCCTGGCCGCGCCGACGGCGACGACCTCGGGCGCCACCCACGCCGTCTTCGCGCCGATGAGCGTACTGAGCGCCTGTGCCTGCTGGCGGCGCTCCTGCGCGTCGGCGACCCGCACGTCCTCGTCCGCCTTGAGGTCGGCATAGACGTTGAGCCGATCGGATTCCTTGTTTGCTGCGGAGATCGACTCGAGCGCCGAGAACATGGCACTCGCGCCGTTACCGAGCGTGCCACGGTAGCCGTCGAGTTTCTGCGCCGCCGCCTGGGTGCGGGCATAGGCCTCGCTCCACGTCGCGGGCGTGGCGTACAGGTCGCTGAGATCCCACATGGTGGGGAGAGACTCATCGCCGGCGGAGCAGAACAGCGTCAGACCCAGCAGCAGCGCAGCGGCGCCGACGGCGCGGCCCGGATGTCGCCGGGGGAGACGGGACAATTCACTGCGGGGGGGCATGAGACGCACCTCGAGGTCGGGAACACCGTGCCGCAAAGGATACCCGCTCACGGTTGAAATGCCCGTCGATCTCACCAATACTTTGCCGCCCCGGGGCCGTAGGCTCGATTCGCCTGTAACTTCCCGCCCACGCGTGCGAATATACCCGTGTGACGCCTCGACCTAATTCGAATGCACACAACGGGTCGGCGCGCATTTAGTAGCCCAACGCGCCAACGAGTTTCAAGGAGATCAAAAATGGCCACGTTTCGACCCATCCGCACAGTCGCCCTGGCGGCACTTGCCCTGGGATTCAGCTACTCCGTCGCCTCGCTCGCCGACGACATGGCATCGATCGCGACCGGAGGCTATGCCCACGGTCTGCGCACCGAAGCCATGATGCACATGATCGATACCGACGGCGACGGCACGGTATCGAAATCCGAATGGCTGGCCTTCCACGAAAAGGTGTTTTCGATGCTGGACAAGGACCATACCGGCAAGGTCGATGCCAAGGAATTTGTCAGCCGCAGCGGCGGTGATCTCAAGAGTATCGCCACCGGCGGCTTTGCCCGCGGCCTTCGTACCGAGGCCGAAATGCACAAGATCGATACCGACGCCGATGGCACGGTCTCGCACGACGAATACATTGCCTATCAGACCAAGGTATTCGACATGATGGATACCAGCCACGACGGCATGCTCACGAAGCAGGAAATGATCGGCAGCGGCGGTGCAGCCACTGCGCACTGATCTTCGGCGAAGCGCGGGGCGGTGGCGATCTATCCGATGGTCGCCAACCGGACCGCGCTTCGCGTTATTGCACCAACCGAATTCGCGCACCGTCGGTCAATTTGTCGAAGTCGCCGATGGCCACCAGGGCGCCGGGCTGGAGGCCCGAAAGGACGGTCTGGTTGTCGCCGTCACGCGCACCGAGCCGCACCGCGCGGCGCTGGACCACATCCCCGCTGATCACGAACACGGTGCCGCTCTCGCCGTTCGCCTGTACCGCGCTCGCGGGCACGATGACGACCGGCGCGGCCGGCGCGGCGCCGCTGCCGGCCTGCGCCGCGTCCTCGAGGAATGACACGCGCGCCCCCATCTCCGGCACGATGCGCGCATCCTTCTGCTTGAAGGCGACGCGGACCTTGACGGTTGCCTTCGAGCGGTCGGCAGTAGGAATGACGGCGATGACCTCGGCCGGGATGCGCCAGTCCGGATAGGCGTTGAGCGTGATGGTGGCCGCCTGCTGCGGGTGCACACGATTGATGAAATTCTCGCTGACGTCCACGTCGACCTCGAGCGAGTCCATGTCGACGATCTTGGCGATGCCACCGCCGCCCGAGAACTGCGGTGAGACGATCTCACCGGGCTGCGCATTCTTGACCGTCACCACGCCGTCG